>CAVJWJ010000037.1:9465-16334 GCA_963653375.1 Roseburia sp. CAG:303 | reverse complement strand
AGGCTGTGGCAAAGATTGTGGCTGAAGGTACCGACCTTACCAACGGTGCTCGTCCGTTGCGTCGCGCTATCCAGAAGCTCATTGAGGACCCGCTGTCTGAGGAGCTGCTGGCAGGGGAGTGGGGTGCGGGTGATACCGTGCTTTGCGACGTGGTCGACGGCAAGTTTGTCTTTAGCCATGGCACAGGCGAGATTCCCGCGCCGCGCGCCAAGGGTGCTCTGGGCTCTGCTGCCGAGGCGGCGCCACACAGTGGCTATGCATCATCTAGCGCAGGCATCTCCTCTGGCTCGGGCGGTATGATGCAGTCTGGCTCCGGGGTGCACTAGCGCTTAGTCTCAACAGGGAGATGTGAAGAAGGTCTCAGGCCTTCTTCTGCCTTCAAGTTGTCGATATGACGGTGCGTGGAAAACGTTAATTCATTAAGAGAAGGCTCCAGATTTTCTCCTTCGCTGGTCCTCGCCCTACGGGCTGCGGAATCGCTCAGGAGAATAATCTGGAGCTTCATTCTTGAAACGTAGGCAAGAACCAAAGGGACTGTTTCAGACTCTTAATTTGTGATGCGAGCGAGCGCAAAAGCAGCTGTTGCAATGCGACTCTCGCGCATCGGGGGCTTTGAGGCAGCTATCCCTAGGAAAGCATGTGCTCGATGTCCTGCTTGGCAGAGAGAAGCTCGGCCTGCACCTGCTCGGCCTTAGCAACACTTAGACGGTAGCTGGGTACTGAGACAGAGAGGCCGTAGGTAATCTTGCCGTTCTCGCGAATGGGCACCGCAAAGCAGTCGAGCGACTCGGTAATTTCGGCGCGGTCGCGCGCCACACCTGTGCGATGAATCTCCTCGATATCAGCCCACAGCTCATCTACGTTTTTGCGTGTGGTGTCGGTAAAAGACTCAAAGGGCTGAGGCAAAAACTCCTCGAGCTCTTGCTTAGTCATGTCGCTTATCAAACATTTACCAATGGCCGTGCAATAAAGAGGGAACACGGCACCTACGCCCGAGAAGATGCGCACCGTTTGGCTGCAATCCACCTTAGCAATATAGAGGGTCATCTTTTGATCCATGACGCCCATCTGGCAGGTCTCATCAACGGCGTCAACAATCTTTTTCATACGCGCGGTAAAGCGGTCTACCAGGCCGTTTTTCTTTGAGTACGCCTTGCCGGCAATGTAGGCCTTAATGCCCACACTGTAGCGTTGAGAAGAGGGGTCAAAATCGGCATAGCCCATCTCTTCAATGGTGTGAAGGATAGGTGCCAGGCTGCTCTTGGGGGCGCCTACGGCGCGGCTTAGGTCTGCGAGACTCAAACCCGAATCTGCGCGCGAAAGCAAATCGATAATCATGAGGGCGCGAGCAGTGGATCTATGAAAGCTGCGATCGGAAATATCGCGCGTATTGATGTCTGTTGCTGGCATAAAAGCTCCTATATACGTGAGAGAGACAAAGAAAAGTAAGGCTATAAGCAGGATTTTTCTCAATCTACATCTTAAAGCCGCTCTCACCATACGCCTTTTTCATTCTTTTGTACACATATGCGTATACCGTTCACGTATGAGTTTATACCGCTTGCGGAGTTACAAATCCGTTAACGGATTGGGCCTCTATAGTTTCAACTGTCATACGTAAACGCGCATGACGTACGCATATAGGTACACCGAAAGAAAGGGAGACCAATGGCAGAACTGTTTGCAGACGGCTCGATGTTCCGTCTCGTCTTTGCCGCTTTGGTGGGTGTAGCGATTATCGTTACTCTCATCACGGCGTTCAAAGTTCACGCATTCCTGTCGCTCATGTTTGGCTCTGTGGCCATGGCCATTTTGGCTGGCGTGCCACTGACCGACTGCTTTAGCTCGTTTACTACGGGCCTGGGCAACACTGTTGGTGACGTAGGTGTTCTGATTGTCTTAGGATCGATGATCGGATCGTTACTGATAGAGACCGGAGCTGCAGACCAGATAGTCGACACCGTGGTTTCCAAGACCAGCGACAAGAAGCTCCCTTGGGCCATTGCTCTCATCTCGTTTGTTATGGGTATCTCCCTGTTCTTCGAGGTCGGCGTTGTTCTGATGATCCCCGTAATCATGCAGCTTGCTAAGCGTAAGAACATGCCCGCTATCCTGCTTGGCGTTCCTGCTTTCGCAGCTCTGGGTTGCCTCCACGGCTTTGTTCCGCCGCACCCCGGTCCGCTGACCGCTGTTTCTGCCCTCAACGCTAACCTGGGCATCACCCTTGGTCTTGGCTTGATCATCGCTATCCCGACCACCATCATCGCTGGTCCGCTCGTAGCTCCTTGGATGGCTAAGCAGGTTCCCGTTAAGGCTAACGACCTCTATGCTTCTGATAAGCAGGGCAAGATTGAAGAGGCTGATCGTCCTTCCTTCATGGCTGCTCTTGGCATGATCCTGCTCCCCGTTGCTCTCATGCTCATCAACGCTCTGACCGAGGTCTTTGGTTGCGAGAACACCGTTACCACCTTCCTCGGTAAGCCCATCGTGGCTCTGCTCATCGCTGTACTCTACGGCGTGTTCGTGCTTGGCCTGCGCGGTGGCCGTGGCCTCAAAGAGGTTGGCGACATCATCGGCGGTTCCTTCGCACCTATCGCTGGCATCCTTCTTATCGTGGGCGCTGGCGGCGGCTTCAAGCAGACCCTGATCGACTCCGGCATCGCTACCGTTATTGGTAACTGGATTGCCGGCCAGCCCTTCCCGCCGTTCCTGTCCGCTTGGCTCGTGGCTGTCTTCATCCGCCTCTCCACCGGTTCTGCAACCGTGGCTACCATCACCGCTGCTGGCCTTGTTGCCCCGCTCGCCGTGTCTGGTGACCCTGTGGAGATGAGCCTCATTGTTCTCGCTATTGGCGCTGGCTCCATGTTCTTCTCCCACGTCAACGATGGTGGCTTCTGGATGATCAAGGAGTACTTCGGTATGACGATCGGTCAGACCATCAAGACCTGGTCGCTGGTTGCTACACTGATCTCGGTCATCGGCCTTGTAGGCGTGACCATCCTGCACTTCCTGCTCGTGGGATAACCTGCGCAGCAACTTCTCAAAGACCGGAGATAAGACATGAAAACCCCTGAGTTCATCACCCCCGCAATTACCGCCTTTGCCGCCGATGGCAGCATTGACGCCGACGCTAACGTTGCCGTTTGGAAGCGCCTGGTTGATAACGGCACCGACGGTATTCTGATTGAAGGCAGCAACGGCGAGTTTTTCGCCCTTACCCCTGCCGAGCGCGTAGAGCTTGCTCGTCTGGCTGTGGAGTCGGGCATTGCCGCTCAGACCAAGGTCATCGTGGGTACTGGTTGCAACTCGCTGGATGCCACGGTTGAGCTTTCTAACCAGGTGCTTGCCACCGGCGCAGAAACCGTAATGGTGGTGCCGCCCTTCTACTTCGCTCTTGGCCGCGAGGCAATCGTGCGGTACTACAAGGAGCTTGCCGCCCGCGTTAACGGTGACATCTTCTTGTACAACTTCCCAGCACGCACGGGCAACGATCTTGACGCCAGCATTGTGGCTGAGCTTGTAGCCAACTGCCCCAACATCATTGGCATCAAGGATACGGTGACCGAGATGGGTCACACCCGCGCCATCATCGAGGCTGTAAGCGAGATTCGTCCTGAGTTCATTGTCTACTCCGGCTTTGACGAGAACTTCGCTCACAACATCCTGGCTGGCGGCAACGGTTGCATCGCGGCTCTTGCCAACGTGTACCCCGACCTTACGCACGCCTGGGCGGTTGCTTGCGCGGAGAAGGACTTTGACCGCATCGAGAAGATTCAGCACATCATCGACGGTGCAGCCGAGATCTACGACGTGGCTCCGCTGTTTGTGCCCGTGATGAAGTACGCCGTCTCCCTGCGCGGTGTTGACGTAACCACGCTGTGCCGCTCCACTCCGCTTGCCCTTACTGACGAGCAGAAAGAGCACGTAAAGCAGATTCTCGCCACCACCGATGCAAAGATTGCTGCGGCCGGCGTCCTGTAAGAGCCAAATTTAGGTCAATCCGCTCCTGCGCCAGGAGCGACTAACAGACAACAAGAGGAGAGAACTATGTCTGTACTTGACGACATCTATGGCAACAACGACGTAATTAATGATTCTCCCACCCACGCCGATGGTCCTAAGGGCAAGCTTCCGCTTACTCCTGAGTACCTGCTCGAGCACCCCAGTGGCGACATGTTTGGCATGACGCTGAACGCTGGCATGGGCTGGAACCCCGATGAGCTTGCCAATGATGGCATCATGATGCTCTCGACGCTCGCTGGCATTCGCGGCGCCGATGGCAAGCCGGTTGCGCTTGGTCTGCACACCGGCCACTATGAGCTGGGTGTTCAGCTTGAGGCTGCAGCTAAGGTCTTTGCCGAGAATCACACGCTGCCTTACGCTGGCTACTGCTCTGACCCCTGCGACGGTCGTACTCAGGGCACCATTGGTATGTTCGATTCGCTGCCGTATCGTAACGACGCTGCAATCATCTTCCGCCGCATTGCACGCTCCCTGCCTAACCGCAAGGGTGTTCTGGGCGTAGCTAGCTGCGACAAGGGCCTGCCTGCAATGATGATGGCTCTTGCTTCTGAGCATGACCTGCCCACCGTTTTGTGCCCCGGCGGCTCGACCCTGATGCCTAATGACGGCGAGGACGCTGGTACCATTCAGACCATTGGTGCTCGTTTTGCTTACAACGAGATCTCCCTCGAGGATGCTGCTTGCAAGGGCTGCCATGCTTGCGCAAGCGCTGGTGGCGGCTGTCAGTTCCTGGGCACCGCTGGTACCTCTCAGGTTGTTGCTGAGGGCCTTGGCTTCTGCGTTACGCACTCTGCACTTGCTCCTTCTGGCACCGCTGTGTGGGAGGACATCGCTCGCGCTTCTGCACGTGCGCTGCTCAACCTCAAGGACAAGGGCATTACCACCAAGGACATCATTACTGACAAGGCTATCGAGAATGCCATGATCATTCACGCAGCCTTCGGTGGCTCCACTAACCTGCTGCTGCACCTCCCGGCTATCGCTTTCGCCGCTGGCGTTAAGCGTCCGACCGTTGAGGATTGGGCTCGCATCAACCGCGCCGTGCCGCGTATCGTTTCCGTCATGCCTATCGGCCCAGTTCACTACCCAACGGCTATGGCCTTCATGGCTGGCGGCGTGCCCGAGGTTATGCTCGAACTCCGCAAGCTCGGCCTGCTGCACGAGGACGTTATGACCGTTACTGGCCAGACCCTGGGCGAGAACCTCGATTGGTGGGAGAACAGCGAGCGCCGCGCTGTGTCCCGCAAGCACCTCGTCGACACCACGGGTGTCCAGCCCGACGAGATCATCATGTCCAAGGAGAAGGCAGCTTCTCGCGGCATGACCTCCACGGTTACCTTCCCCACGGGCAACATTGCTCCCGAGGGTTCCGTTGTTAAGTCCACCGCTATCGACCCGACCGTCATCGACGACGATGGTGTCTTCCGTCACACCGGCAAGGCCAAGGTGTATCCGTCCGAGAAGGTTGCCATCAAGGCAATCAAGGAGGGCACCGTTGAGGCTGGCGACATTATGGTCGTCCTGGGTGTTGGTCCTATGGGTACCGGCATGGAGGAGACCTATCAGCTCACCTCTGCACTCAAGAAGGTCCCCTTCGGTAAGCACGTCTCGCTCATTACCGACGCCCGCTTCTCTGGCGTGTCCACCGGCGCTTGCTTTGGTCACGTTGGCCCCGAGGCTCTGGCAGGTGGCCCGATCGGCAAGCTGCGCGATGGCGACGTTATCGAGATCATCGTTGATACCAACGCTCTTACCGGCAGCCTGAACTTCATTGGCTCCGAGGACAAGCCGCTTACCTACGAGGAGGGCGCTGCCGTTCTCGCCGAGCGCGACATGTATCCTGGCGTTGCCCCCGACGAGGATCTGCCTGATGACACTCGTCTGTGGGCTGCTCTCCAGGATGTCTCTGGTGGCACCTGGCAGGGTTGCGTCTACGACGTGGACAAGATCGTTGCTGCCATCGAGGCCGGCAAGAAGGCCCTTGCCGAATAACTAAGGTCTAACCTTTCAGAGGTCCCCTTTCATCCTCTCTTTTGAGCCCGCTTCGCGCTTGCCATGCCGTGAAGCGGGCTTTTTCTTTTCTCTTTTGTTTTTGAGTGAATGCTTGCCTAGATTCGTGAAACAATAGAACTCGGCTGCCGGATGTGCCCGGCATCCGCAAACACTCGACACTGCACAACGTGCGGAAACGGAGGCGCCGTTTTGGAGAATACGACCGCGAAACCGACGTTGAAAGATGCAATCCGCCTGACCGCACCGGGCCAACCGCTGCGCACGGCTCTCGATATGATTATTGCCGCCCACCTGGGCGCGCTGATTTGTGTGGGTGACACCGACACCGTTCTTGCCTCGGGCAACGACGGCTTCCCACTCAATATTTCGTTTACCTCAAACCGCCTCTTTGAGCTTTCAAAGATGGACGGCGCTATTGTGATTGATAGCGACCTGACGCAGATTTTGCGCGCAAACTTTCACCTGAATCCCGATCCATCGCTTGCCACGAGTGAGACGGGCATGCGTCACCGCACGGCTGCGCGTATGTCTATCCTGACCGATGCCATTGTGATTTCGGTCTCGGAGCGCCGCGCCGTGGTGAATGTCTATGTGCATGGCAAGTCGTATCAGATTCAGCCCATCACCGACATCATGAGTTCGGTAAACCAGCTGGTAGGCACCCTGCAGGCTACGCGCACTTCGCTTGACCGTGCTCTGCTGCGTCTGACGGCGCTGGAGCTTGATAACTATGTAACGCTTGCCGACATTACCGATATCTTCTCGAGCTTTGAGATTTTGCAGCAGGCAAAGCAGGAGCTTGAAGGCTGCATTGAAAAGCTGGGCACGCGCGG
>CAVJWJ010000037.1:0-8567 GCA_963653375.1 Roseburia sp. CAG:303 | reverse complement strand
GTCGCTACTGGGCAGCTCAGACTCCGCAGATTTTCTCGCTTGAGGTAATGCGCCGCGCACACGCGCAGGCGGTGGCCGATGGCTTTGTGGGTACGGACGATTCTTCGCTGGTAGAGCGCATTGGCGGCCATGTGCTGTGTGTGGATAGCCCGCGCGACAACCTCAAGGTAACGGTCCCTGAGGATCTGCGCCCGGTGACGGCCATCCTGTTGGGTCGTATGAGCGATGCGGACTCATCGCAAGACACGGGTATCTTGCAGAGGCTGCCTATCTAGCGGGTGGCGTGCGACTGCGTGCTGACACAATCGCTTGCATAGATGTTGCTAGCCCGGGGCCATGCGCTCCGGGTTTTTGCTGTGGAAGCGAACGCTCAGTGCGGGGAAAATGTGCGCAGGCAGACTGTGGTGCTGAGTGCGCCTCAGATTGCGTAAACTTGCTCAGGCTGCCGGGAACGGCATTGAGATGCGGCGAGAGTTGTGCCGCCATGAGAATGGGCGCCAGAAGGGCGCGGGAGGAGACGGAATGTCTGAGTTTGAGAACGAGAACGTAGAAGTAAACGAGCTTGAGGCCGATGTGCAGGCCGAGATTGAAGCAGTAAACGCAGAGATGGTTGAGGCTGAGGCCGAAGCTGTAGAGGCTACTCCCGCAAACCTGGATGACGAGCTGTTTGAAAAGATGCAGAAGGCTGCTCGTTTGCTGCGTGCTCGCCGTGGCGCTCTGGCTCAGGAGGCTGAGCAGGAGGCCGAGCGCATGCGCGATCTTCAGCGCGCTCTTAAGCTGCTTGAGCTTAAGCCCAAGATGGAGCAGAAGGAAATGGCCGACCTTATGGGTATGGGCCTGCGCGACCTGAACAGCATTTTGGCTGAGGCTGAGAAGCACGACATTGTTGCTCGCATTGAGCCTGAGGATGCCGATATGCGCAAGGTGGTTGTTATGGCCGCCGAGGACGCCAACGAGCTTATTGCTGAGCAGGGCAAGAAGCGCAAGAAGATGATTCCGCAGCTTTCTGCCGAGACCGCTGAGCAGATTATTGCGCTGATGGACGAGGTTATTAACCCCCTCGTTGAGATGGGTCTGGACGAGGACCGCGCTTCGCGTAGCGGCCGTGACGACCGTCGTGGCGGCGACCGCAGCCACGGTACGCACGGTGCTCCGCGCATGGGCTTCTCTGGTGGTCGTGACCGTGGCGGCCGTGATCGCGGTGGCCGTGATGACCGTCGCGGTAACTTTGGTGACCGTGGCAGCCGCAACGGTGGCTTCCGTGGTAATCGTGACGACCGTGGTGGCCGTGGTAACTTTGGCGATCGCGACCGTCGTAATGGCGGCTTCCGCGGCAATCGCGACGATCGCAGCAACCGTGGTGGCTACCGTAAGGACCGCTAAGGCATGGCTGCTCTTCCGAGGTTATTTGTAACTAGAAAGACCTTCCATCCCGTGCGGGTGGAAGGTCTTTTTCATGGGCTGACATGTTGCGTATTACATATCCAAGAAGTACTGGTGTATGCGCAGGTCATCGTCTAGCTCAGGGTGGAAGGCAAGCGCCAACTGTGTGCCCTGACGCACAGCAACAATGCGGTCGTCTACACGAGCTAGTATGTCCACACCATCGCCTGCTTCCATAACAAAGGGTGCGCGGATAAACGTCATAGGCACTTTACCTATGCCTGTAAACTCCGTCTGGGCATGAAAGCTGCCGAGTTGGCGGCCATAGGCGTTGCGCTGCACCAGCACATCCATGGTGGAAAGGCGCGGGGTGCCCCGGTCGTCATGTGCATCAAGGTTTTTAGCCAAAAGGATGAGTCCTGCACAGGTACCGAGCGTTGGCATGCCGTCTTGAATGCGCTCGCGTAGGGGCTCGAGCATTCCCAGTTCGTCGAGCAGCTTTCCCTGAACGGTTGACTCGCCGCCCGGAAGCACCAGGCGGTCAAAAGGCTGCTTAAGGTCTGCTGCCTGCCGCAGCTCCACACAGGGCTCACCCAAGCGCGCGAGCATCTGTTCATGCTCGATAAAGGCGCCCTGAACGGCTAGTACCGCGGTAGCCATTAGCGGCCCCTCTCCTCCATAATGAGCTCAATCTCATCGGCATTAATGCCCACCATGGCCTCGCCCAGATTCTCGGAAAGCTCGGCGATGAGCTTGGCATCGGTGAAGTTGGCCACGGCCTTAACAATGGCAGCAGCGCGCTTGGCAGGGTCGCCGCTCTTAAAGATGCCCGAGCCCACAAAGACGCCCTCGGCGCCCAGCTGCATCATCAGGGCAGCGTCGGCAGGGGTTGCTACGCCACCAGCGGCAAAGTTCACCACAGGGAGTTTGCCGGTTGCGTGTACCTCGCGTACCAGCTCTACGGGCACGGCAAGCTGCTTAGCTGCCTCAAAAAGCTCGTCTTCGCGCAGGGCAACCACGTCACGAATCTGCTTTTGAATCTTGCGCATATGACGCACGGCTTGCACTACGTCTCCAGTACCCGGCTCACCCTTAGTGCGAATCATCGTGGCGCCCTCAGCCACGCGGCGCAGAGCCTCGCCCAAGTCGCGCGCGCCGCATACAAAGGGCACGTCAAAAGCTGTTTTGTCGATGTGATACACATCGTCAGCAGGGGAGAGCACCTCAGACTCGTCGATGTAGTCAATCTCGATAGCCTGGAGCACCTGAGCTTCAACAATGTGGCCAATACGGCACTTGGCCATTACAGGAATGGAGACAGCCTCCTGAATGCCGCGAATCATAGCGGGGTCGCTCATGCGCGAAACACCACCAGCAGCGCGGATGTCGGCCGGGATGCGTTCGAGGGCCATAACGGCGCAGGCGCCGGCTTCTTCGGCAATGTGAGCCTGCTCGGGCGTGGTGACGTCCATGATGACGCCGCCCTTGAGCATCTGGGCAAGCTGGCGGTTGAGAGCTACGCGCTCCTGGGAAGTGGTCTGCGGCATGGTATCTCCTTTGATTGGCTGTGTCGCTTGAGCGAACATCCTATGAAATAAGTGGGTATAGCAAAATAGCCAATCTATGAGATAGTTATAGGGTCAGAATAAGGTCAGTTGCGGCAATTGATTAAGGCCAGGTGGGCTAGAATGCTCGATTACGATTTGTCTCAGCGCGCAGAAGCTAGCTTATATGAGTATCTGTACCAGCGGATTCGTGATGACATTTTGAGCGGAGCCATTGCTGCAAACGAGCATCTACCCAGTAAACGCGCCTTGGCAGAGCATCTTTCGGTAAGTGTGATTACGGTAGAAAACGCATATGGTCAGTTGGCGGCAGAAGGCTATATCTACAGCAGCCCCAGGCGCGGGTTTTACGCAAGTGACCTGCCTCAGGCACCCTCTGTAGCATCGGCGGCGGCTCTACCACGCGATCGTGATTCGACTGATGGAACGGAGCGGGCAGGGGAGACTTCCACGCAGACTCCCACCGTCCTTTCGCCCGCCACACTTGAGGCAGCGCGCTTGTGGCAGCGAGCCTTGCGCTCAACGCTTTCTTCAGAGGAAGAGACTGAGGTGTTTTCGCCTGCACCCGCGCAGGGAACACTGCGTCTGCGCCGTGCCATTGCAGCCTATCTACGTGGCTCGCGCGGCATGGAAGTGGACCCCGCAAACATCGTGGTTGGTGCAGGTGCGCAGCTGCTCGACACCATGTTGGTGCAGCTTATTGGCCGCGATGCTACCTATGCGGTGGAGGACCCGGGCTACTTGCGCCTAACGCGTATCTACCAGGCTTGTGGCTGCCGCGTACGGCACATCTCACTTGATGGGGAAGGCCCTGCCCTGCGTGAGCTAGAAGCCAAAGACGTGGACGTTTTACACCTTATGCCCTCACATCAGTTTCCCACGGGGCGCGTGACCAGCGTGGCGCGCCGCTATGGCTTGCTTGCCTGGGCTGCAGCGGCTGGTGGGCGCTATCTTATTGAGGATGACTACGACTGCGAGTTCCGCCTGGCAGGACGTCCTATCCCGCCCCTTGCTGCGATTGATACCACGGGCAAGGTTATCTACACCAACACGTTTTCTAAGAGTCTCTCCTCTGCACTGCGCTTGGCCTATATGGTGCTGCCATCTGAACTTATGGAGCGCTATACCTCTGAACTGGCTTTTTATTCAAGTACGGTGAGCTCCATTGATCAGATTACGCTGGCGCGCCTGCTGGAAAGCGGAGAGTACGAGCGTCATGTAATGCGTGTGCGCAAGCGGGCGCGCGAGGTACGTGACGAGCTGTGCGAGGCCTTAGGCGAGCTTTCGGTGGGTGGTCGTATGACCATGGAGGAGGCAGATGCAGGTCTTCACTGCGTACTTTCGATAGAAAGCACCGTGGACGAGGCTGAGCTTGCACGCCGTGCTACGGCAAACGGCATTCCGTGTGCTCCAGTTTCGGAATACGCATGGTGCCGCGAAAATGCTACGGCTTCTGACGGACGCCGGCGTCTGGTGGTGCGATACGAGGATTTGGAGGCGTAAGAGCGTTGAGCTTACGAGAAAGCTGCAGGTCAGGAGCTTGCAGTTCGCTAGATATGATTTCGTGCGCTCGTACCTTGCTGCAGAACTCGCCATCTATGTAGTCTTCAAGCTCCCGCAGAGCTCTGCTAATGCGCCTTTATGCAGCCAAGTCTTCCCCAAGAGAAGCATTCAACAACTTCTCCGCCAGCTCTACTTTCGTTCTGGCTGAATCCGATGCAAAAAGCCGTGGTCAAGCTCCACGGTGCAGGGTTGCTCGGGCCAGCGCTGGTGTGCAATCTCAAGAGCGCGGTCTATAAGCTCCTCGTCACTCACACTGCAATTCTCGGGCTTTACCAGGCAAAACGTAACGTAGCTACCCTCGATACGCAGGTCGTGCACGGTAAGGCCGGGGTCAATCTCGCATAGCTGCTCCCACAGCCAAAAGCGCGGGTTACCTGGGCTCTCCCGCGTGTCTACCGGGTCGTAGTGCAAGGTGAGTTCCATGCCGTGCTCGCGCTTAAAATCGCGCTCGATGGTGTCGATCGTGCGATGGTTAACAAAGGCGTCCTCAAAGCCGTCCATCTCCACGTGCGCGGTTACAAAGCCGCGGCCGGGGCCGTAATCGTGAACAGTAAGGTCGTGCGTATCGAGGATGCCGGGGTAGGAGAGAATGCGCTGGCGCACAGACTCCACGTACTCGGCGTCGGGTGCGCGGCCCAGCAGTGGGCTAATGGCAGAGCGCACCAACTTAGCACCCGTTACGGTAATAAAAACGCCCATAGCCATGCCAGTCCAGATATCCAAATCAAGGCCTGTGACGTGCTGAATAATGGCGCAGATAAGGATGATGACCGTGGTAATAACGTCGTTTCGAGAGTCTTGCGCCGCAGCAAGCAGAGGCTCGGAATCAATAAGGCGGCCAAGCTTGCGGTTAAAGGCAAACATCCACAGCTTTACCACCGTGGAGCCAACAAGTATGGCAACCAGCGCGGGCGTAAAGTATGTGGGGTCGGGGTCGACAAATTTGTCGTAAGACTCTTTGATGAGGTCCATGCCCAGGGCTAAAACGATAACCGCTACGCCCAGGCCTGCAATGTATTCGTAGCGCCCGTGGCCGTACGGGTGGTGTGCATCGGCGGGCTTGGTAGCAAGCTTAAAGCCGGCGAGGCTCAATATGTTGCTCGAGGCGTCTGAGAGGTTGTTTACAGCGTCTGCCACCAGCGAGATGGAGCCGCACAAAAAGCCAATCAGCGCTTTGGCAGCGCAAAGGGCAACGTTGCAAACAATGCAAACAATGCTTGCGAGGAAGCCAGCGCGCGTACGGTCGTGCACGCCCTTGGGGTCAAAGTCGCTGCCTAAAAAGGTACGAATCAACAGGTTAGTCACGGTGGTTGCTCCTGTGAGGTGGTTTAGATTCTCTCATTATGGCCCAGCATGGCAGTGCGCAGCGCTGGACGTGCAAAGAAGTGCTGAGAAGAAACCTGTAAAGGAGCCGAAAAAGAAAACCGGGACCCGCGTGAATGCGAGTTCCGGTTGAGCTTGGCTATGTGATTGGCGCATGTGCTAAGCGCAACAGCTAACACCTGTGGCTACGAACAGCTCCCAGCACTAAGCAACCTAGCCAAAGTAGCGTTTCAGCAGACCAGCGAAAGCCTTGCCGTGGCGAGCCTCGTCACGAGCCATCTCGTGCACGGTGTCGTGGATAGCATCAAGACCGGCCTCCTTGGCGCGGCGGGCAAGATCGGCCTTACCAGCGGTAGCGCCATTTTCTGCCTCTACGCGCATCTCGAGGTTCTTCTTGGTGGAGTCGGTTACAACCTCGCCCAAAAGCTCGGCAAACTTAGCGGCGTGCTCGGCCTCTTCGTAGGCGGCCTTTTCCCAATACAGGCCAATCTCGGGGTAACCCTCGCGATGAGCCACGCGCGCCATAGCCAGGTACATGCCCACCTCAGAGCACTCGCCCTCAAAGTTGGAGCGCAGGTCAGCCACGATATCCTCGGAGACGCCCTCCATCTTGGCTACGCCTACCACATGCTCGGCAGCCCACTCCATCTTGCCTTCGTCCTGCTTAAGAAAACGCTTACCGGGAACGCCGCACTGGGGGCACTTGAAATCCTCGGGCAGCTCGTCGCCGTCAAACTCTTCTACATAACCGCAAACGGGGCAAACAAACTTCATGGTGCAACTCCTTAGGTCACAGACGATCGCGGTCTTGCCGGTCCCGTGTGGGCCCTCTTCCGGCGCGCCGCGCTTGATGGTTCCATTATGCACAGAAGCGCGAGCTTTTAAACACTAATAGTAATAATTCCTAAAAATAATTTTCTGAGCGTGTGACAGGGAATTGGGTATCAACGCGCTAGGGTAGAAGCACTGGGCAGATAGGCAAGAAGGGGAACAGACTATGCAACAGCAGGAAATTGCACAAGCCGTTGAGCGTCAGCGTGCTTACTTTAAGACACATGCCACGCTCGATGTGACTGCTCGTCGTGCAGCTTTGCAGCACCTCTATGATGCTGTTCGCGCTCACGAGAAGGATATTGAGCGTGCTTTACAGGCTGACCTTGGCAAGTCTCCCGATGAGGCCTATATGTGCGAGATTGGAACCTCTTTGGCAGAGATTCGCTACCAGATGTCTCACTTGGGGCGCTGGGCGCGTCCGCATCGCAAGCTGTGTGACCTGGCCAATGTTCCTGCCCGTTACTATACGCAAAGCGTGCCCTACGGCGTGGTGCTGATTATGGCGCCGTGGAACTATCCCTTCTTGCTTACGTTGGAGCCGCTGGCAGGAGCTCTTGCTGCGGGTAATACCGTGGTGCTTAAGCCCAGCGCCTACGCGCCCGAGTCGAGCCGTGTGCTGCGCGAGCTGTGTGAAGAAGCCTTTGGCTCACAGCTGGTTTGTGTGATTGAGGGTGGCCGTGCCGAGAATACGGCGCTGCTCGATGAGCGTTGGGACAGCATTTTCTTTACCGGTAGCGTAGAGGTGGGCAAGCTTGTAATGGAAAAGGCGAGCCACAACCTCACGCCGGTAACGTTGGAGTTGGGTGGCAAGAGCCCCTGTATTGTGGATGCCTCGGCCAATCTGCGTGTGGCTGCGCGGCGCATTGCTTTTGGTAAGTGGCTGAACGTTGGCCAGACCTGTGTGGCGCCTGACTATCTATTTATTGATCGCGCGGTAAAAGACGAGTTTTTGCGTGAGCTGACCTGTGCTGTGCGTTCCATGTATGGGGATGACGCCTTGAATAACGAGGCGTACGGCAAGATGGTGAACAAGAAGCACTTTGAGCGCGTGCGCGGATTAATTGACCCGGCCAAGGTGGTGCTGGGCGGTGCGTCTGACCCTGCCACGCTCAAGATTGAGCCTACGGTTATGGATAACGTGAGCTGGGCAGACGCGGTGATGCAAGAAGAGATTTTTGGACCTGTGTTGCCAGTTATAACCTTTGATTCGCTGGACGAGGCGGAGGTGTTTATTACCGAGCGCCCCACACCGCTTGCGCTCTACATCTTTAGCGAGGATAAAGAGGTGCAGCAGCGCTTTGTACGCACAGTGCCTTTTGGCGGTGGCTGCGTAAACGACACCATCATGCATTTGGCTACCAGTCGCATGGGCTTTGGCGGCATGGGCGCCTCTGGCATGGGGCTCTACCACGGCCGCGAGAGTTTTGACACCTTTAGCCATAAGAAGAGCATTGTGGAGAAGTCGACCCACATTGACCCGCCATTCCGCTATGCGCCGCATACTGCCCTTAAGCACTTTCTGGTGCGGAGGCTACTGTAAGGGGAGTGAAATAGGGTGGGTAATTCGAAGAGGCACATCCCACAAATCGGACATGTCCCTACAGCGCACGCGTTTGTCGTGTCTTTTGCGTAGTTCGGAAATGAGAACTTTACTTTCTTGGCAATAAGGAAGGCAAGGGAGGCCTTGTCTTCTTGCATAGGATTTTCCTACATTGTATTACAACGGCCAACAACGTTGTACATTAGTGATGTTTACAACGCATAAAGGAGGCATCATGTCCACTACAGCTACCCTTAACGCTCGAGTCAGCGTTACTGACAAGGAGCGCTTTACGAATGTGTCTAATGCGCTTGGAGTAACCCCATCTGCTGCAATCAATATTTTTGTAAAGAGGTTCA
>CAVJWJ010000036.1:0-17420 GCA_963653375.1 Roseburia sp. CAG:303 | reverse complement strand
GAAAATCTAAGACCTTCTTAGTTAACGTAGCGTTCTCGTGAAGGAGAAATCTGGGAGCTTCTTAGCCGGCGTACCGCTTATCGCTCATCTTTAGTCGTGCTGATAACAGTACGAATCTTGCCCAGGGAGTCAGATGAGCTGGGATCGCGGAACATCAGTGTGGTGTAGAGCGAGTCGATAATCGCAAGCTGCGGGTAGCGGCTGGCAAGCGACTCGGTGCGGTAGCCCGTCTCCTCAGAGGTAGAGACAAACGTAATATCCGCGTACTCCGAAATCTTGGCGTTGGGGTAGCTTGTTACCACAATTACCTTGGCACCTACCTGCTTTGCCATGCGCGCAATAGTGAGCATTTCTTTGGTTACGCCCGTGTGAGTGACAACAAAAACACAGTCGTTAGCCTGTGTGCGCGAGGCATGCATGAGCTGCATGTGCGAGTCCATAACAAAGTGGCAGGTGATGGGGGAGCGCAGGAATTTCTGGTAGGCATCGAGCGCTACAACAGCAGATTCTCCGCAGCCGTAAAACGAGACCACACGTGCAGAGGTTAGATAGTCCAGGGCGGTTTCCAAATCTTCCTCGCGAAGCATCGCCAGCGTGTCAGAAAGCGAGCTTGCACTGGAATGAAAGACCTTCTTGGCAATGTCTAGGGCGCCATCGTCAGGACGCACGTTCTCGTGAATCGAAATCTCGGGGTCAAATTCCTCGGAAAGCAGGTTGTTTCTAAAGTCGCGAAAGCCGTCGTAGCCCAGGCTGCGCGTGAACTTAAAGACTGTTGAATCGGCAATGCCCAGCGTGGCTGACATCTCAGAGATGGTCATGCGCGAGGCGGTGCGAGGATCGTCAAGAATGAAACTACCAATCTTCTTCTCTTTTGCAGAGAGGTGAGGCATGAGGGATTTAATCTTAAGAAGAACGGCGTCTGCCATTTTTGAATCTCCTGAGCGGTATGCGTTCGTTTGGCTGCCCATGAGTGTAGACCGAAAGAAATAAAAGGCTACGCTCAAGCAAAAAAATTTCGATGACTGGCGATATTGAGCGAATTGAATCGCAGACTGCACTAATATATATGCAGAACGCAACGAGCTGTTTTTCCTACTAAAGCAGCAGGTAGTTAGCTACGTAAAGCAATATTTGGAACGCTTTTGGTGAAAAACTATCCGGGTTAATAAAACACGTCCCGTTTCCAATGAGCGTGTCGAAGCGAATCCCCGTTTCTTTCGCTGCGAAAAAATTGTTTTCCAGAAGTAGCGACAAGCAAAAAAATACAAGTATGGCACCAAAACCGTTTACCCTCAAATAATTTTCTGTGAACGTTGTGTTAACAACCGTTCGCCAGAAAATGAAAAATCAATCTATGAATGAATTGTGCTGACCGATAGAATTTTTTTCGAAAGGCGCGAGATATGGCTGTTGGCGCATTGCCGTGTCTCGTGAAAAGGAACTCGAACAATGGGTGCTCGAGTTCAGAAAGAGGAGAGAAAGGAAGAGCCAATGAGTGTCGTTCAAGCACTGCTGATTGCACTTTTCGTCGCAGCAGTCGAGTCGCGTGCCCTCGGCTACGCAACCCTTACCATGCGCTTCTCGCCGCTGATGGCGGGTTTCGTGGTTGGTCTTGTCCTGGGTAATATGCCCCTGGCTATGACCACGGTTGCAACCATCCAGCTTATCTACATGGGCGTTGTCGCCCCCGGTGGCGCTATGCCCTCCGAGCCCTGCATTGCTTCCGCAATGGCAGTTTCCACGGTTATTGTTGGTAACCTCGAGCCCGAGGCTGCTGTTGCTATTGCCGTGCCTGTTGGCCTGCTTGGCAGCTATCTGTATCAGCTCCGCTTCTTCATGAACACCTTCGCGGTTACTCGTATGGATGCTTGCGCTGTTAAGGCTGACTCCAAGGGTCTGGCTATGTGGATTGCCCTTATGCCGACGGTCTTCTCCTTCGCGCTGTTCGTGCCCCTGATGTTCGTTGCTCTGTACCTCGGCGCCCCCGTGGTCTCCAGCTTCATGGACACCATCTCCAACGGTCCTGTGCTCCACGTGCTCAGCACTGTGGGTAACGGTCTTGCTGCTCTCGGTATTGCTATTACCATGCACGTCATTGGTAACCGCAAGCTGCTCCCGTTCTTCTTCTTGGCTTACTTCATGCAGGTGTTCGCTAACATGTTGAACTCCTCGCTGTCTGCCGTTGAGGGTAGCTTCAGCGTCCCGATGATCTTCTGGGCCATCATCGGTATCATCATCGCCGTTGTGTATGGCGAGCTCACCGACAAGAGCGCTCAGTAGTCAACACCTCTAGATTTAAGAAAGGATGGGAATATTCATGAGCGAAGAGACCATGAACGAAGCCGTGGCTGAGGCCCCGCTTTCTCAGGATTATCACGATTACCTCGATGAAGACGGCATGATTGTTGCCGATCCCCGTCTGATGCTCGGCGAGGAGAACACACCCGAGGAGCTTACCAGCAAGGACGTCTTTAAGACCTGGCTCCGCTGGTGGTGGTGCAACGAGGTACCGCACTCCTTCGACCGTTACGTTGCTCCTGCACTGACCTTTGGTCTGATGCCCGCGCTGAAGAAGCTCTACAAGAACCCGATTATGCTCGGCGAGGCTTATCAGCGTCACCTGCAGTTCTTCAACACCCAGGCTGTCTGGGGCGGCGGCATCATTTCTGGTATCACCCTTTCCCTCGAGGAGGAGCGTGCTCGCGCTCTGCACGAGGGCAAGTTCGATGAGGCCATCGATCCTTCCATGATCCAGAACACCAAGATTGGTCTGATGGGCCCGCTCGCTGGTATTGGCGACTCCATCGACTCTGGTACCGTCCAGTACATCTTCATCGCTCTGTTCCTGGGTCTTGCCCAGGATGGCAGCTGGCTCGGCGCTGTTCTGCCGTTCGTGTGCTTTGCTGCGGCAACCTTCATCTACGGCTTCCTGTTCACCAAGATGGGCTACACCATGGGACGTCGCGCCGCTATGGAGATCATGAAGGGCGGTAAGATCAAGACGATCATCAACGCTCTCGGTGTTCTCGGCCTGTTCATGATGGGCATCATGGCTGCTAAGTACGTTACCCTCTCCACTCCGCTGCAGTGGGAGATGTCCGGTAAGTCCTTCGTCCTGCAGACCATTCTCGATGGCATCCTGCCCGGTATCATCCCGCTGTGCGCCGTTCTTGGCCTGTTCTTCTTCTTCCAGAAGCAGGGCATGAAGGTCACCAAGGCTATGCTTGGCTTCACCGCCATCCTGATTGTCCTCGGTGCCATTGGTCTTCTCTAAGGAGTAACGCAGAATGCAGAACAAGGTTCTTATCATCACTCACGGCCTGTTTGGCATTGAGCTGAAGAAGTCCGCTGAAATGATTATGGGCGAGCAGGAGAAGGTCGAAGCTCTGGGTCTTATCCCGGGTCAGTCTGTCGATGAGCTCCACGCCCAGGCGCTCGAGATCGTCAAGAAGAATGAAGCAGACGGTTTCCACACGGTGGTCATGGTTGACCTCATGGGTGGTAGCCCCAGCAATGTTGCTCTCATGACGTGCCTCAAGGAGGTCGACTGCGATGTCCTCGTCGGTGTTAACATGCCGATGGTGGTTGCAGCCATTTCCGGTCTGGAATTCCAGGAGGACTCTGAGCTTGCCGAGTCTGCTTTCGCTGAGGCACAGAACGGTATGTGGCTTATCAACCACGCCGGTAAAAAGCACGCAGAAGCTTAAGGAGTAAACATGGCAGAAATCACCCTCGCCCGCGTCGACGACCGTCTGGTTCATGGCCAGGTCATGCAGGTCTGGACCAAGGGTCACGGCACCAACGCAGCTTACGTCATCGATGACGCTACCGCTGCTGACGAGTTCATGAAGGAGATCTACGAGTCCACCCAGTCTACGGGCGGCCTCTCCATCAAGGTTTTCTCCTCTGACTCCATCATTGACGAGTGGAACAAGAACCAGTTCGGCAACGACGTTGTTGCTCTGATTTTCAAGAGCATTGCGTACGCCAAGAAGGCCGTTGACGGCGGCGTGCCTATCAAGGAGCTCAACGTTGGTGGCATCGCCATCAAGCCGGGCACCACGAAGGTTATCGAGTCCGTCGGTCTTTCCAAGGACGACGCTGAGCTCTGCAAGGGCCTTGAGGCTGCTGGCTGCAAGGTCTACTTCCAGAAGATTCCGTCTTCTGAGAACGTTTCTCTGTCCGCTGCACTCGCAAAGATGGGCTAGCACTTTTCATGAATTACCGTATCGCAATCGTTAATTCCTCTTCGTTCGGCACCCGCTTCCCCGATCAGATGGATCGTCTCCGTGAGATCGGCGAGGTTGAGCGCGTCCGTGTTGACGGCACGTGCCACGGTGTTGAGCTGGCTGAGGCCCTTGAGGGCTTCAACATCGTCATCTCTTCGGTGACCCCGTTCTTTGACAAGGAGTTCTTCGCTCACAAGCGTGACCTCCTCCTCATTTCTCGCCACGGTATCGGTTACAACAACATCGATATCCCGGCTGCTGAGGAGGCTGGCTGCCTTGTCACCACGGTTTCGCCGCTCGTTGAGCGCGACCCCGTGGCCGAGGGCGCCGTTGCTCTTCTGCTCGACGCTATGCGCCGCGTAAGTGACTCTCATGTCGCTGCTAACGAGGGTCGTTGGGCAGATCGTGCATCGTTTGTAGGCAATGGCCTGTCTGGCAAGACGCTCGGTATCATCGGCTGCGGCAACATTGGTTCCCGCGTCGTTGAGATCCTGGCTCGTGGCTATGACATGAAGGTTCTTGCTTGCGATCCTGTTCACCATGACGACTGGGCTGCTAAGCTTGGCGTTCCCTTTGAGTACGTTGATCGCGACACTGTTGTTGCTAACTGCGACGTGCTTACGCTTAACGCCGACCTTAACCCCACTTCTCTTCACATCCTGAATGCCGAGGCATTCTCCAAGATGAAGAAGGGCTGCTACGTGGTGAACAATGCTCGTGCCGATCTCATCGATCAGCAGGCTATGCTTGCTGCTCTTGATGACGGCACGGTCAAGATGCTCGCTACCGATGTTATGCACGATGAGCCGCCTCTGCCTGAAGATCCGTACTTCAACCATCCCAAGGTTCTCGTTTGCCCGCACATCTCCGCTTACACGGAGGAAGGCCTGCGTGGCATGGGCGAGAAGTGCGTGGGTGACGTTGAGCGCTTCGTGAACGGTGAGGAACCGGTCAACGCTAAGACCAAGCTTGCGTAACGTGTCATGAACACCCGCATCCCTGGCCCCGGCTTGGGGATGCGGGTTTTTATTCGATGCGTTATCGAAATTATTTCGCTAAAATAGACTTGGAAATCGAAAGAAATTAGGAGGCAAGATGTCTGAGATCCATGGCGTAATATTCGACATGGATGGGCTCGTTTTTGACAGCGAGCGTATTGGCATTGCTGCCTTTATGCGCACCGCGCGCCATTTTGGTTTCCAGATGAACGAACTGATGCATTTCAACCTTACCGGTCGCGTTGAGGCCGACACGGTAACAGAAATGCAGCGCATGTACGGCGCCGACAAGGATATCCTGAGCTGGCGCCGTTACCTGCGTGAGCAGAAGGCCGAGATTCGCGCTGCCCAGGGTGGTCGCGTGGGTAAGCGTCCGGGACTGCTCGAACTTCTGAGTTACTTGCATGAGCGCGAGATTCCGTTTGCGCTAGCGAGTTCTTCCACCCGGCAGACCATTGATTCGTACCTTGCGAGCGAGTACTTGCTCCATGAGTTTACAAACATTGTCGATGGCTCCCAGGTGGGACGAGGTAAGCCCGACCCAGAAATCTTTTTGCGTGCCGCTGAGCTGATTGGCGTGGCGCCCGAGCATGCTCTTGTGCTTGAGGATGGCCTGGCTGGTCTCACAGCTGCACAAGCCGGTGGATTCAACGCTGGTTTTGTATATGACGATTTGTCGGATGGTGGCTCCGTCGATACCGGGTACCCTATACGTGTACCTTTGGTTAGCATCGATGAGGCGCGTGAACTGGCAGATTATTCGTTCGACACGCTGGCCGATGTCATTGATGTTTTGGAATCGGCTTGCCCGGTGCGGCAGTAAGCGAGGTTGAACTAGTGGAAAAGCGCGAGATATATATCAGCATCCGAAAGATCTGTATGATTCTGATTTCGTACGTGCTGATTGCTGTGGCTCTAACGGCTCTGGTTTTCACTCAGACCGAGCAGATTATGCTCAAGGTCATTGGCGTTGCCATTGATGTGGTGATTGCCGCTGCCTTTATCTACACCGCGCGCAAGCTCGTGAACCGCAAGCCGCTGTTTGTCTTTGACGTTGACAGCGTGACTGACTACTCCAAGCCCGAAGATATCCTTACGCTTCCTTGGAGTCAGGTAACAAGCATTGGTCTTAAGGCCGTTAACAGTAATGACCTGATGCTCAATATTATTGGCTACAAAACGGCCGATCAGATCGATGTAGAGTCGATGCCAGCAGAGATCAAGATGCAGCTCAAGGCCAACGATAACAAGGCTTATTACGCCATGGAAATCTCGGGCCTGTGGGTAGCACGCAAAGATATCCGCCAGGTCTTTGAAATGCTCAAAGAGAATCTGCCCGCTATCAACAGCGAGATTCAGTTTATTGATTTTGAAGACCCGCTGGCAAAGCTCGGCAAGAAGTTCTAGGTAGGAGAGGAGATTCGTATGGTAAAGCGCGCTTTGTTGATGTCTGACTCGGACGACGTGGCGACGGTTATCGAGTCGGTTTGCGCTGGCGATACCGTGGCTGTCGAGACCAAGCAGGGCGAGGCTGCCTGCGAGCTTGTCTCTGCGCATGATATTCCGCGCTTCCATAAGATTGCGCTGAATGACCTGGCACCTCACGACATTGTGCATAAGTACGGTCAGGTGATTGGTGAGGCTACGCAGCCTATCCACCGTGGTGAGTACGTGCATATCCACAATGTAGAGAGCATCAAGACGGGGGTGGAGCGATGAAGGGTTATCGCAGACCTGATGGCCGGTTTGGCATCCGCAACCACGTAATGGTGCTTTCGTGCGTGGGCTGTGCCAACATGCTGGTTCGCAAGATTGCCGAACAGGTTCCAGGAGCCGTGGCAGTGGAGAACTCCAAGGGCTGCGGCCAGGTGGGGAGCGGTCGTGAGATTATGCGCCGCTGCCTGTTCAACCTTACGCTGAATCCCAACGTGTATGGCACGCTGATTGTGGGTCTTGGTTGCGAGACTACTAAGCCCTATGAGCTGGCGGAGACCATTCGCGCAGTAAGTGAGAAGCCGCTCGAGGTTATTACCATCCAAGACTGCGGCGGTAGCGAGGCTGCTCTGGAACGCGGCGTTGAGATTACGCGCGCTCTGGTGGCTGATGCGGCGCGTGTCGAGCGCGAGCCCATGCAGCTTTCTGACCTGCTATTGGGCACCAACTGCGGTGGCTCAGATGCCACGAGTGGTTTGGCTGCTAATCCTGTCATTGGCGTTGTGAGTGACCGGGTGGTTGCTGCGGGCGGCTCTGTAATGTTGGGTGAGACCACCGAGCTTATCGGTACCGAGGACATCCTAGCTGCGCGTGCAGCAACGCCTCAGGTGGCCGAAGACATCTACAAGATCGTTCACGGTCTGGAAGATAGCTTTGTTGCTGCGGGCGTTGACGTACGTGGTGCCAATCCGTCGCCGGGCAACATGAAGGGCGGACTCTCTACGCTTGAAGAGAAGGCTCTTGGCGGCATCAGCAAGGGCGGTACCACGCCTATTGTGGAGGTTGTACCTTACGGTGTACGCCCCACCTGCCAGGGTCTCTCCATCATGGATACTCCGGGCTACGATATTGAGTCGGTCTCGGGTATGACCTGTGGCGGAGCCCAGGTAATGATGTTTTCTTCGGGTCGCGGTACGCCGATTGGCAATCCGCTCATCCCGGTGATTAAGGTGACGGGCAACTGCGAGACCTATGCACGCATGCCTGGCAACATTGACTTTGACGCCTCGGGTGCTGTGGAGGGTACGGCCACTATTGCAGAGTTGGGCGAGCAACTGTTTGCCCTGCTCGAAGACGTTTGCAATGGTGCTGAGCCTGCCGCAGAGCGCTTGGGCTTTAATGACTTCTCCATCTTCCATAACCAGGAAGTGTGGTGTACCTGCATATAGGCCAGCTTGGGTAGATTCCTGAGCGTGAGTTTTGGTATTGAAAGTTCGACATGAAGAGAGAGGAAATCGATATGTCGACCGAGTACATGAAAGAGAACGGTTTTTACGAGCAGCTTGAGAAGACGGGTGTTGTGCCTGTAGTTGTTCTGGAGAAGGTCGAGGACGCTGTGCCGATGGCCAAGGCTCTCGTTGCTGGTGGCCTGCCTGCCGCAGAGGTAACCTTCCGTACCGCTGCTGCTGCCGACTGCATCCGTGAGATGTCTGAGAAGTGCCCCGATATCCTCGTTGGCGCTGGTACCGTTGTTAACCTCGAGCAGTGCAAGAAGGCTGTTGAGGCTGGCGCTAAGTTCATCGTGTCCCCGGGCTACGATGACGCCATCATCGACTACTGCCTCGAGAACAAGGTTAACCTCATTCCTGGTGGCGTGACTCCTGCCGAGATCACGCACCTCATCAACCGTGGTTTCCACGTTACTAAGTTCTTCCCGGCCAACCTCTATGGCGGCCTCAAGGCCACCGAGGCTCTCGCTTCTGTGTTTGTTGGTCACCGCTTTATGCCCACTGGTGGCGTGAACACCGAGAACGTTCGCGACTTCTTGGGCAGCAAGTCCATCATCGCTGCTGGTGGTACCTGGATGGTCAAGCCGGCTCTCTTTGCCGACGGTGACTTCTCCAAGGTTCAGGAGCTTACCGCTGAGGCTGCCGTTGCCGTCAAGGACGTTCGCGGTTAAAGCCACTACTTCTCTCGTTGCTTGGCGCCCGAGGTGGGCGCTCAAGATAGGTTGCTACATGAAAAGGGGATCTCAATGAGCAATCAACCTAAGCTGGATACTGCCATCAAGTTCGGCGCTGGCCGCGTACGCTGCGAGCAGGGTCTGCTCCCGCAGCTGGGCGAGGAGATCGCGCGCTTTGGCAACAAGGTGCTCGTTGTTGCTGGCCCGCGTTCCTGGGATGCCGTAAAGGACAAGCTCGAGCCCGCTCTCAAGGAGGCTGGCATCGAGGCTCAGGTCGAAATCTGGACTGGCTGGTGCTCCAACGAGGCTGCTGACGAGCTGGCCGAGAAGGCTCACGCTTTTGGCGCTCAGGAGATTGTTGGCGTTGGCGGCGGTAAGATCATGGACCTTGCCAAGGCTACTGGTGAGACTGCTCACCTGGGTACGGTTAACATTCCGACCTCTGCTTCTACCTGCGCTCCTTTCACCTGCATGAGCGTTATGTACACGCCTGAGGGTGGTAAGAAGACCAGCTGGCGCTTCGATCACGAGATTGACGCTGTCTACATGGACATGGATGTCATCGCTGCTTGCCCGATCCGCTACAACGCTGCCGGCATCATGGACGCCATGGCCAAGAAGATCGAGATGCTCAATGGCCGTCCTGAGATGCTGATCGAGGACAACCCCATCGACGTCTACACCGCTTACAACATGGCTGCTTACGTCTACGACGTTCTGCACACCTATGGTCAGCAGGCTATTGCCGACAACCGTGAGGGCAAGTGCACCAAGACTCTTACCGACGTGGCTTTCCTCAACGTCATCACCACGGGTGTAATCGCTAACACCACCAAGAGCTTCCGCCAGTCCGAGCTTGCTCACGTTATCTATGACGGCGTGCGCACGCACTTCACCGCTGAGGCTGCTGAGGCCATTCATGGTGAGATTGTTGCTATTGGTCTGTTCTGCCAGCTGTACTTCAACGGCCTGCAGGAGAAGGAGGCTGAGCTCCGCGAGTTCATGCGCAAGATGGACCTCCCGCTCACTCTGGGCGAGATTGGCATTGAGCCGACCGAGGAGAACCTCAACACCATCGAGGAGTACATTGTTAACTCCCGTCACTACAACAGCACGGATCCGGCAGATCGTCAGCGTCTGCACGAGGCCGTCCGCGAGATGGTGTAGAATCATCAACTGTCGTTAGATGGAGCCGGCGGGCAAACGCTCGCCGGCTTTTATCACCTGCTTTACTAGGAGGCACACCAATGTATTCCGAGAACGTCACCGTTGTGAACGCTACTGGCATCCACGCTCGTCCCGCTTCTCAGTTCTCCAAGATGGCCGCTGGCTTTAAGTCCAACGTAACCGTCAAGAAGGCTGACGCTGAGGGCGACGGCGTGAACGCTAAGTCCGTGCTGAACCTCATGACCCAGGGCCTTACCTGCGGCACCGAGATTACCGTTGCTGCTGATGGTGAGGACGAGCAGGAGGCTGTAAAGGCTCTCGTTGAGTTCGTTCAGGGTGGCTGCGGCGAGTAGTTCGCAACTGCTTTTAAGCGTGCTTAATTGCGCCTCGTTGGCGCTCGATACCCCCGAGTCCTTGCGGCTCGGGGGTATTTTTATAGAGAGTTGAGGCCTGATTATCGTGACTTGTAAGACGAATGGTGTGTCCTGTCTTGAGCGTCGACGGTAGCTCAGTACCTTTTCTAGTGCTTCTGGTTTGAAAGAAAAAGCCCGGCTGGCGAAAAGCCAACCGGGCAATACGCTGAGACAGCGTAGATACTAGCGCGTTACAGTAATACGCGCGCAGAGCTAACAGCTACTAGCAGCTAAGCAGAGCACCATCCTTGGCAGGGCCAACCTGCTTCTGATAGCGCTTAAGCAGCTTGCCGGGAACCGGGTGTACAACCGGGGTCCAGTTGGCGCGACGCTGCTCCAGCTCCTCGTCGGTGACGTCGAAGTTGATGGAGTTGTCGGCCAGGTTGATGTGCACCATGTCGCCATCCTGGATAAGGGCGATGTTGCCGCCCTCGGCAGCCTCGGGGCACAGGTAACCTACGGACAGGCCGCCCGAAGCACCAGAGAAACGGCCGTCGGTAATAACGGCAGAACCCGGGATACCCTTCATGATCTCGGTTACGCGGTGCAGCTCCTTCATGCCAGGGCCGCCCACTGGACCCTCATAGCGGATGATAACTGCAGTGCCAGCGGCAATCTCGTGATTGTTGTAGGCTGCGAAGCACTCTTCCTCGCTGTTAAAGCACATAGCCGGACCATCAAAGGTGTGCTGATCCTCAGGTACAGCAGAGGTCTTAACAAGGGTGCCCTCGGGAGCCAGGTTGCCATAGAGCACCTGAATGCCGTTGGTAACGGATGCGGGATCGTCCTGCGTACGGATAACGGAGCGGTCGATGTCCTTCTCCACGTTAACCTTGGCGAGATTCTCGGCCATGGTGTGACCATTGACCGTCATAACGGAGCCATCAATGGAACCCTCGATGGTCTTGAGGACGCCCTGGATGCCGCCAGCCTTGTAGAGATTCACGCAAGAGATGTTGCCGTTAGGCACAACGTTGCAGATAACGGGCAGCTTGGAGGTAGCCTCGGCAACCTGAGTCCAGGTAACCTTGAGACCAAGCTCATGAGCAATAGCAGGCAGGTGCAGCAGAGCGTTGAGCGAGCCGCCGATGGAGGCGAGCACGGCTACAGCGTTGTCAAAGGCAGCCTGCGTCATGATGTCGCTGGGCTTGATGCCACGACGGACAAGCTCCACCACGGCGGCACCGGTCTTGCGGGCAATAAAGCGACGCTGAGCGGAAGGTGCGGGCTGCAGTGCGCCACCAGGAACCTCCATGCCCAGAGCCTCGCCCAGGCAGCCCATGGTGTTGGCGGTACCCAGGAACGGGCAGATGCCAGGGCCGGTGTAGTACTTCAGCGTACCCTCGATAACCTCGAGCTCGGTGGCCTCGCCGCGCAGGAAGCTGGCGCGCAGCTCCTTGGAGAAGCTGGGCTTAACCTCGTCGTAGCAAGGGCCAGCGGTTACGAGCGCAGCAGGCAGGTTAATGCGAGCGGCAGCCATAAGCAGGCCAGGAATAATCTTGTCGCAGCTGCCCATGTAGACTACGCCGTCAAAGCAGTTCTGGCCCATAATCTGAGCCTCGCAGGAGTCGGCAATAATCTCGCGATGGGGGAGGCTGTAGTGCATGCCAGCATGGCCCTGAGCCAGACCGTCGCAGATGGCGATGGTGTTGAACTCGATCGGCTCACCGCCGGCCTCGAGAATACCCTTCTTGACCTCCTGAGCCAGCTGACGCAGCGGCTCGTGGCCCGGGCAAATCTCGTTCCAGCTGTTAGCGATGGCAATCAGGGGCTTGTCGGGGTTCTGGAGGGAATCTACGGCAACGCCTGCAGAGGCGAGGTGTGCCTTAGAAATTGCCCTCTGGAACGGCTCGAGTTTGTCAATTGCTCTGGTCACGATTGCTCCCTTCTTGCAGCCCTCTCTCTTGGCTGCACAACTACCAAACATGACGTGACTGTTAACAAAGTCGGCATATGGCCGAAATTTTTTTCTGGCCGATGAACATTATATCCATGCGCGAACGCCCCTGTATATAGCAACCTCCAAGCAAAGCAGCTAAAAGTTTTTTCGATTTGCCTCAGACTTGCCCGAGATTGACGCAATGGAAGGCTTGCGGGTGGGTCTGTTTTCAATTGCGAAGACTTTGCGAAGACGTCCAAAAAGCGCGCATGGTAAGACGTTTCACCAAGACTACCAGCGAAAAGATTGATGTTTTTTCTTGCGTCGCGCCCGCGGCGGTGTGATAACGGATAGGCCGACGCGCGTTTCTCTCTCCATGTTGCGTCGGCCTACCAAACATGAACGGCATAGGGCACAGATAAGGGGCAGCGGCATGGAAATCGGAATCATCGGCTTGGGCAAGATGGGCGCAAACATTGCGCATAACCTCACCGATGGCGGACATCGCGTGGTTGGCTTTGACATGAACGAGGCGGCACGCGCGGCTGTGGCCGAGGCAGGAATCGAGACTGCCTTGAGCATGGGCGAGCTGGTGGAGTCGCTTAGCTCTCCTCGCGTGTTGTGGTCTATGGTTCCCTCGGGCGCCATTACCGATTCAGTGCTTGCTGAGGCATTTGACCTGCTAGAAGATGGCGACATTGTTATTGATGGTGGCAACTCCAACTATCGCGACTCAATGGCGCACGCCGAGCAGGCAGCCGAGCACGGCGTTCGCTTCCTTGATGCTGGCACCTCGGGCGGCCAGTCTGGCGCGCGCAACGGTGCGTGCATCATGGTTGGTGGCGACCAGAGTGCCTATGAGTACGTGGAGCCCATGCTGCTAGACATGTCGTGCGAGGGTGGCCTGATGTACACCGGTCGTGCTGGTAGTGGCCACTTTATGAAGATGGTTCATAACGGCATTGAGTACGGCATGATGCAGGCCATTGGCGAGGGCTTTGCCATTATGGAGGCAAGCGAGTTTGACTACGACCTGCAGCAGGTAGCTCACAACTGGAACCACGGTTCTGTGGTGCGCAGCTGGCTGATGGAACTCATTGAGCAACAGCTTGAGGTTCACCCCGGTCTGGAGGATATCCGCGGCGTGGTGGATGCAAGCGGCGAGGCCAAGTGGACGCTCGAAACCGCGCTTGACCTGGAGGTTCCCGCGCCTGTTATCGCGCTTTCGCTTATGGTGCGCAACGCTTCTCAGATTGAGGACTCGTTTGCTAATAAGGCTGTGGCTGCCATGCGCAATGGCTTTGGCGGGCACGCGTACGTCTCTAAATAAGGTTCTGAATAGGCGGCTCTGCGAGTGCTTGCGCGCGAACGTTTTGCGCGGGAGCACTCTCTTGAGTTGTTTTGTCCAAGCTGCATGGTAGGATTTGCCTGTTTGACGCTCGATCTCTAGATAAGGGAGACCCCATGGCAGGCATGAACATGCAGCAGATGATGAAGCAGGCGCGCAAGATGCAGGAGCAGCTCGCCGCCGCCGAGGATAATCTCAAGACCCAGACTGTCGACGCTTCTGCAGGTGGCGGCATGGTTAAGGTAACCATGTCGGGCGATATGAAGCTCGAGTCCATTACCATCGACCCCGACGCGCTCGACCCCGAGGATATCGAGATGCTTCAGGATATGATTCTCGCCGCTGTAAACGAGGCTATCCGCAGCGTGGGTGAGTTGGCCAATAAGCAGATGGGCGCCATTACGGGCGGCCTCAACATTCCGGGCATGCCGTTTTAAGCTATGACGGCAGACCACAGCCTACAGATTCTTCTTGATGAGCTGGGTAGACTTCCGGGCATTGGCCCCAAGTCGGCCCAGCGCATTGCGTACTACCTGCTTGAGGCAGATGCGGAGGAGGCCTATCGCCTGGCCGATGCCATCCGCTCTGTAAAAGAGCGGGTGCATTTCTGCAATCGCTGCTTTAACTACGCAACGCATGATGAGTGCGCAATCTGTGAGGACATGACGCGCGATACCACACGTATTTGTGTGGTGGGAGAGCCGCGCGATGTCTCGGCCATTGAGCGTACGGGCAGCTATCATGGCTTGTACCATGTGCTGGGCGGCGTTATTTCGCCTATGGATAAGATTGGCCCCGAGCAGCTGCACATTCGCGAGCTGCTGGCACGCTTAGGCACGGAGGACATCCAAGAGGTCATCATCGCTACCAATCCCAATATTGAGGGCGAGACTACGGCGAGCTATCTTGCGCGCACTATTAAGCCGCTGGGCATTACGGTGAGCCGTCTGGCAAGTGGCCTTCCTGTGGGTGGCGACCTTGAGTATGCCGATGAGCTCACCTTGGGCCGTGCTATCGAGGCGCGCCGCGCACTGTAGTTGTGGGGTTCCGCTCCGCCCGTGCAGCTTGTCACACGACACGCACGTATACCACCTGCGCTGCGCCTCATTTAAGGCTCAACACACAGAACGAAACCAACCTTTCGAAACCGCATGTTTGCACCGAAAGACCGCTTGCGGTTTTGCGAAAACGAAAGATAACCCAGGAGTACAATTAGCTCGCATGTGAATTTGCAGAGCACTACCTGTCAGCTTAGCTGGCTGGGTACAAGACCTGCGAATTCTGCGGATGCTGCCAATCGCCTGGCGCATCCGGCTGCGTAGCAATTCCCGAAGGGCACCCGCCTTTCGGAATCATGTACACCCAAACGAGAGGAGAGGGGTATATGGCGCGTAAGTTCAAGTCTATGGACGGCAACGAGGCGGCCGCGTACGTTTCGTACGCCTACACCGAGGTGGCGGGAATTTATCCCATCACGCCGTCTAGCCCGATGGCCGACCATGTCGACCAGTGGGCCGCGCAGGGCAGGAAGAATATCTTCGGTACGCCCGTTAACGTTGTTGAGATGGAGTCTGAGGCAGGCGCTTCCGGTACTGTTCACGGATCTCTGGGCGCTGGTGCTCTGACCACCACCTACACGGCATCGCAGGGCCTGCTCCTGATGATTCCGAACATGTATAAGATTGCGGGCGAGGGCTTGCCGGGCGTTTTCCACGTCTCTGCACGTACCGTTGCTACGCACGCACTCAACATCTTTGGCGATCACTCCGACGTTATGGCCTGCCGTCAGACCGGCTTTGCCATGCTTGCCGAGGGCAACGTTCAGGAGGTCATGGACCTCTCGCCGGTGGCTCACCTGGCTGCCATTGAGGGCAAGGTTCCGTTCCTTAACTTCTTCGACGGTTTCCGCACAAGCCACGAGATCCAGAAGGTCGCCATGTGGGACTATGCGGATCTCGCTGAGATGTGCAACATGGAGGCTGTGCAGGCATTCCGCGACCACGCGCTCAACCCTGAGCATCCGCACGCGCGCGGCAGCCACGAGAACGGCGACATCTTCTTCCAGCACCGCGAGGCCTGCAACACTGCCTATAACGAGCTGCCCGCTGTTGTCGAGAAGTACATGGGCAAGATTAACGAGAAGCTCGGTACCGACTACGGCCTGTTCAACTACTACGGTGCCGCCGATGCTGACCGTGTGGTTGTCTGCATGGGTTCCTTCTGCGACGTGCTCGAAGAGGTCATCGACTACCTTAATGCGCATGGCGAGAAGGTTGGCCTGGTAAAGGTACGCCTGTTCCGTCCGTTCTCCATCAAGCACTTTGTGGATGTGCTGCCCGCTACGGTCAAGAAGATTGCCGTTATGGACCGCACCAAGGAGCCAGGCTCCATTGGTGAGCCGCTCTATCAGGACGTTGTCTCCGCACTCTACGAGGCTGGCCGCACCGACCTTACCGTTGTGGGTGGCCGCTATGGTCTGGGTTCCAAGGACACCGCTCCTTCCTCAGCATTTGCTATCTACGAGGAACTCAAGAAGGATGCTCCTGCACGCGAGTTTACCGTGGGTATTGTGGACGACGTTACCAACCTCAGCCTCCCCGAGGCCGAGGAGACTCCCAACACCGCAGCTCCTGGCACCATTGAGTGCAAGTTCTGGGGCCTCGGTGGCGACGGTACGGTTGGCGCCAATAAGAACTCGATCAAGATTATTGGCGACCACACCGACAAGTACGTTCAGGCCTACTTCCAGTACGACTCCAAGAAGACGGGCGGCGTTACCGTCAGCCACCTGCGCTTTGGCGACTCGCCGATTCGCTCGCCGTACTACGTAACCAAGGCCGACTTTGTGGCTTGCCATAACCCGAGCTACATCATTAAGGGCTTCAAGATGGTTCGCGATGTTAAGCCCGGTGGCTCGTTCTTGGTGAACTGCCAGTGGTCTGACGAGGAATTCGCTGAGCACATGCCCGCTGTGGCCAAGCGCTACATTGCTAAGAACGACATCAGCGTGTACTTGATTGATGCTATCGACCTGGCTGCCAAGGTTGGCATGGGTAAGCGCACCAACACGGTGCTGCAATCTGCCTTCTTTGCACTGGCAAAGATTCTGCCCGCCGAGGATGCTCTTCAGTACATGAAGGACGCAGCCACCAAGTCTTACCTCAAGAAGGGTCAGGCTATCGTCGATGCGAACCACAAGGCTATCGACGCTGGTGCTACGGCATTCCACAAGTTTGAGGTTCCGGCAGATTGGGCCAACGCCACCGACGAGCAGGTTGAGCTTCCTGCCGAGGAGAAGTCTGCCATCGCCAAGCAGGTCAAGGAGCTCCTGGAGCCCATCGACCGCATGGATGGCGACTCGCTGCCTGTCTCTGCCTTTATGGGCTGCGTGGACGGTCAGTTTGAGCTGGGCGCTTCTGCCTACGAGAAGCGCGGCGTTGCTGTTGTTGTTCCGCATTGGGACGAGACCAAGTGCATCCAGTGCAACCAGTGCGCATATGTGTGCCCGCATGCTACACTGCGCCCGTTTGCAATGACTGCAGAGGAGACCGCCGGTGCTCCCGAGACCTGCCGCACCATCGATGCTATGGGTCCCAAGGCTAAGGGCATGAAGTTCACTATGGGCATGAGCCCGCTCGACTGCATGGGCTGCACTAACTGTGTGAAGGTCTGCCCCAAGGGCGCGCTCGAGATGGTTCCCACCGAGTCTGAGCTCGATCAGCAGCCCGTATGGGATTACCTGGTCAAGAACGTCTCCGAGAAGACCGAGC
>CAVJWJ010000035.1:8133-17435 GCA_963653375.1 Roseburia sp. CAG:303 | reverse complement strand
CACGGCCACTAGTTAGTGTTCTTCCATCTAGCGTTACAGTTACTGCTGGTGTAAGTGCGGAGCCGCTGTAAGTTTGATTTGCAACAGAGACAGAAGCTGAAGAAATAGAAGCTGCAGCAATGTTAAAGGAGCCTGTTGCACTACCGGAATAGTTGCCCTTAAAGGAAACTGTTACCGTTGCGGTGCCGACGTTCACGTTATTGGAGTAGGAGAGCGTGTAGTCGGTTCCCTGCTGGAGCGTTTTGCCATCTAGTGTCACCTTTACAGCGGGATACAGTGCACTTCCGGTATATGTCTGACTTGCAACTTCCACCTGTGCTTTTGCGATATCTGTGGCGGTTTCTACAGTGGTCGACGCTGTAACCGTGCTATCTCCAACACTGGCAGTGAGTGTAACTGATCCGCCAGCGCCCGTACCAATTATCGTACCCGTGGAGGCATCGAGTTTGGCACCAGATCCAGCAAGTGACCAGGTGATACATGAGTTATCGATGAGTGTTATCGCAGTGGAGTTGGCGCCCCAAGGGAAGGTGAAGAGGGCGTAACGTTGCGATGCGTCTTTCTGTAGCGCGCCGCTCGTATCAATCACACAGCCGTCGTCCGCAACGGGATACACTTCAAAACGACTGCCGAAGGAGGCCAGGCCGTTCGAGGTGTAGTTGACCTTCATAATTGTGCTCGACACGTCGGCGGGCTTAGAGGTTGAGGTGGCTTCAGACGTACCAAAGCTCTGCACCCAGAAGTAACGCCCGTTGACATTGACACAGCCGATACCTATGGACTTAGTATCCGAACTGAGGATGTTGGCGCGGTGGCCAGACGAGTTCATCCACTGGTTCATCACGGCCTGCGCCGTGGTGCTGCCTGATGCGATGTTCTCGCGCGTCATCTTAGGGCTGGCAGTGAAGCAGTCCTGCCCCGTGGGGCGCGTGTGGCTGAAGCAGATGGACGTCTCGGCTGCACGTTGCATGGCTGCGTTGAGCAGGTCGGTGTCCATGGTGAGGGCGGAGAGGCCCTGCTTGGCGCGCTCCTGGTTCACGAGGTCGAGCACCTGCCAGGCCAGGCTGTAGCTCTTGTCGCCGCGCACGGCCAGGGCGCCGTCGTACACGTAGTAGCCGTCGGACTGCTTGTCCATGTACGAGGGGTAGCTCGGCGTGAACTTGCAGTTATTGAACGCCTCGTTCGACACGAACTTGAGGTTCTTGCCAAACGGGAAGCTCGTGATGCCGGCGTTGCGGAACGCGTATTTATAGATGTAGCGCAGGCCCGAGCCGCCCGTGACGCTCTTGAGGGTGGAGATGTCGCCGAACGCGCCGTAGTTGAGCTGCTCAAGGCTCGCCGGCAGGTTGACGCTCGTGAGCTTGGACTCGGCAAAGCATGCGTTGCCGATGACGCGCAGCTTGGAACCCAGCGTGAGGCTCGTGAGGCTGGAGCAACCGTAGAAACACTCCCAGCCGGCGCTCTCGCCCAGCTCCTCCAGGTTGTTGCTAATACGCACGCTGGTCAGGCTCGTGCAGTACTCGCAGATGTAGCCCTGCACGTGCGTCACCGAGTCGGGCATGTCGAGGCTGGTGATCTTTGTGCGGTACAGGCAGTACTGCTCCATTGTGGTGAGACCCTGCGGCAGGACAATCTGGGAAAACGTGGTGTTATTACACATGGCGTACGATCCGATGTACTGCACACTACTCGGTACCGTGTAAGTGCCGCCGCCCAGGTCGGACAGCTGGGCATAGAGGATGGTGCCGTCCTTGGAGAGGAGGGCACCATTCTCGAGGCGATAGTTCTTGCAGTCGGAGGGCACCACGAACGTGACGTTGCTACAGCCGCCGCAGGGATTGTAATGCTCAGTTACCTTAAACGTGTCGTTGCCCGACCACACGGTGCCCGTGTACACCATGGGTTCCAGTTCAGTGTTGAGCGTGAGCTTGGTGATGCGCGAGTTGCTGAAGGCGTTGTGGCCGAGGGTCTTCACGTGTGCAGGGAGCGTGAACTCGGTGAGGGGTGTCTGAGCAAATGCTCGTTCTCCGATGGAGGTGAGCTGAGAGTTTTCCGCAAAGGTGACGCTTGTCACCTTAGTGCCGCAGAACGCGCTTGCGCCAATTTCCTTGATGGAGGCGGGGATGGTGACCGACGTCACTGTCTTAGGCAGGCCGGAACTGAAAAAGTTCACACTGTAAATCTGTTTGTCGCCGAGCGTGGCTGGCAGGGTGATGGAGGTGTCGCTGCCATAGTAGCCGTCTAGGACGCATACTGTCTGAGCGCTGCCCTCCTCGTACTCATGGTACGACCAGTCGCCCACGCGGACACTGTTGCTTGACTGTGTAGAGAGGTCCTCGTCGGTCGCGGTGGCGGACTCGTCGTAGCCAGTGGGCTCGTTAGTGTCCTCCTTGGGTTCAGAGTTGGCAGCGGTATCGTAACCCTCGACAGTGTCGGAGCTATCGCGAACTGCAGCGTCGCTGATAATACTGGTTTCGCCGTCAGTCTCTTGCGCGAAGGCAACGGTTGCTGACAGACAAGCTGGCTCGAAGATAAGCAGTAGCGCTATTCCGCCGCAGGTCAGTGCCTTCGTCAACTTCTTTGGGAACTCCAATATCGAAGAACCCACTTGTGAATCCCCCCGTCTCATAACAAACCTTCTCTCATTTAGTATGGCTGTAGGTTAATGAGTTGAATCTTATAACAGTTAAAACACTTCTGGAGAGCAAATGTTATCGCCTGACACGTGTTATTGGTACCCTTCCTAGCGGGTGTGCCGCCATATGTAACTGAGTGTGACGCAGCGTGGCCTAGGGTATAGTTTAGGGTCGTAAACGGTACGTATGATGCGATAAGAGGCGGTCTGCCATGCACGAATTTGACGATAGCTTTAACCCGACGTTTCTCTGCACGCTTGCAGGCGTGGTGGGGGAGGACGGCGTTTTGCTTACTGAGCCCATGCGTGACCACACCACGTTTAAGATTGGTGGTCCGTCAGACGTGATGATTCTGCCGCAAGACAGCGCATCGCTCACACGCGTGCTTGATATTTGTCTCACGGGCGGCGTGCCCACGATTGTGGTGGGTAATGGTTCTGACTTACTGGTGAGTGACCGTGGCGTGCGTGGCGCATGCATTCTGCTTCGTGAAAACTTGAGTGGCATCGAGGTTGTGGGCGATCGTATTCGAGCTCAAGCGGGTGCACTTTTGCGCGACGTGGCGCTTGCTGCAGCCAAGGCGGGTCTTTCTGGTTTGGAGCCGCTGTGGGGAATCCCTGCTACCGTGGGTGGCGCCTGTTTTATGAATGCTGGCGCCTATGGCTCTTCCATGGCAGATGTGCTTGAGTCTGTTGAGGTGTACGTGCCTGGCGCGGAAGGCGCAGATGGTTGCCGAGCCGCAGGTAGCGTGTGCCATGTGCCCGTGAACGAGCTTGCCATGAGTTACCGCAAGAGCCGCATTCATGACGAGGGTTGGATTGTGCTTTCTGCTACCTTCAAGCTGATGCCCGACAGCATCGATGCCGTCGAGCACGCCATGGAAGATTACCAAGCTAAGCGTGAGGAAAAGCAGCCGCTCGACATGCCAAGTGCGGGCTCCACTTTCAAGCGCCCCGAGGGTTACTTTGCAGGCAAGCTCATTATGGATGCTGGCTTGGCGGGTGCGCGCGTAGGTGGTGCCGAGGTCTCATCTAAGCACTGCGGCTTTGTGGTTAACGCTGGGGGTGCTACTGCGGCTGACGTTGCTGCTCTTATCGAGCATGTTCAGGCCGAGGTAAAGCGTCAGTTTGATGTGGAGCTTGAGCCTGAGGTTCGCATGGTGGGCGAGTTCTAGTCGCTGAAATAGTCTCCGGATTTGCTTTCCTGCATCTGTGGGATTAAACATACTTCTAACGAGGAAGCCCTCAGATTTTCTCCTTCGCTGGTCCTCGACGCTACGCGTCTGCGGAATCGCTCAGGAGAATAATCTGAGGCCTTTACGTTTAGAGTTTGAGAACGGTTGCAGAGAAAATCTGGGGCTATTTCAGCACCTAGCTGGTCTCGGTAGCTGGTTGAGATATTTGTAGCTTACTAAAGAAAACGCGGGCGAGTTCCTTTCGGGTCCCGTCCGCGTTGTTCGTGTTTATAGCTGATGTCTAAGCAGCTTTTAGCCCTTACTCGCTCGTACTGGGGCCGGTGGAGATGTAGAGCGCAATGGTTGTACCCTGCTCCTGCTTTCCGCCGGGGCTGTACTTAATCACGTGACCAGCCTCAACAGTATCACTGGACTGCTCGCGCGGGTCGTAGCGCAGACCGGCGTTGGCTACAGCACTCTCGGCTGCCTCAGCCGTCATGCCTGTAAGGCCAAGCGCGTCAACATCAACCTGGCTGGACGCGGGGTCCTTTCCCTGCGAGATGTAGATGGTGACCTTGGAGCCCTTCTTGGCGGTGCCAGTGGGGTCCTGCTTAATGACGGTGCCCTTAGCGTAGGTATCGCTGTAGCCGCCGCTCTCGCTCGTAACGCTAAAGCCGGCGTTGCTCAGAGTGTTGGTAGCCTCGTCCTCAGACTTGCCTACCACGCCCGGAACGCTCTCGGTTTCAGGGCCACTGGAAACAACAATGTTTACCTTGGAGTTCTTGTCAGCCTTCTCACCTGCGCTGGGGCTTTGACCAATAATGGTGCCCTCATCGGCATCGTTGGTTTCCTGCGAGGTGGTACCCACGGTAAGACCTGCGCTCTCAATAAGCTTCTTGGCAGCATCTAGGTCCGAAGCCTTGGTAAGGTCGGGCACTTCTACCTGGTCAATGGGCTTGGAACCCTTAGAAATCACAATGTCAATCTTAGAGCCCTCGTCGGCAGACTTGCCAGCGTCGGGGGTTTGCTCGCACACCTGACCCTCGGGATAACTGTCGTTGTAGCTCTGGTTAACGTTGCCTACATTAAAGCCGTTGTCCGTAATGCTCTGAACAGCTGCTTCCTGCGTGAGGCCCAACAGGTTAGGCACAGAGGCCTGATCGGCGGGGGAGAGCAGGTTGGTCACAGCAAAGAAGGCAATGGCCATCACAGCTACAACCGCTACCACGGCAGCGATAACCTTGCCTGCGCCGCCGCGCTTTTCGGGCTCGTAGCTACCGGTCTCGCCAGGAGATGCGGGCTGACGCATTGCGGCGGCTGTAGCCGGAGCTGCAGTGTTCGCGGCAGGGCGCACCATGGCCTGGGTCTGGTCAGACATCATGCGTGTCTGGGTAGCGCCGGCGCCGCCCACGCCAATTACGCGGGTAGGCTCGGGCACATCAACCGTGCGACCAGCAAGATAGCTGTTAAGTGTCTGACGGAGTTCCTCAGCCGTCTGGAAACGGTTGGCAGGGTCCTTCTCCATACAGCGCAGAATGATGCGCTCAAGGTCGCCGTCAATGTTGGAGTTAATCTGGCTGGGCGGTACGGGCAGCTCGTTGACCTGCTTAAGTGCCACCGAGATTGCGTCGTCTCCATCAAAGGGCACGCGTCCCGTAGCGCACTCGTACATCACAACGCCTAGGCTGTAGATATCAGAGGTGGGGCCAAGCTGCTGGCCACGCGTCTGCTCGGGGCTTACGTAGTGGGCAGTGCCCAGCACGTTGTTGTCTTGCGTAAGGTGGCTATTCTTGGCACGCGCGATACCAAAGTCCATCACCTTGATGTTGCCATCGGGCTGCACCATGATGTTTTGTGGCTTAATGTCGCGGTGGATAATCTCGTGCTTATGAGCAACGGAGAGTGCGCCGCAAATCTGCGAGGCAATCTGTGCAACCTTTTTAGGGTTGAGTGCGCCGTGGCTCTTGATGCCGCTTTTGAGGTCGGTGCCGCGCAGGTACTCCATAACAATGTAGTACGTGTCGCCGTCCTTGCCCCAGTCGTAGACGCCCACAATGTAGGGGCTCTGCAGACCGGCAGCTGCCTGCGCCTCCTGCTTAAAGCGTGCGGCGAATGTTGGGTCGCCAGCATACTGCGGCAGCATAATCTTGACCGCTACGGTACGGTCGAGAACCTGGTCTGTCGCACGGTACACCGTGGCCATGCCGCCAGTACCTACTTTGTCCTTGAGGAGGTACCTTCCCCCTAGTAAGCGCTGCTGCTCCGCCATTCTTACTCCTCACACTTCAAATGCATCGTTTGCATAGTAATCACTGTACATCACGCCCCCTGCACGGCAAGTGCCACCTTGAGCACCTGTCCGGCCACAGCTGCTGCCGAAAGGTCGTCGCTGTTTTCGTTGTAATCTTCAATCATGACGGCAATCGCCACAGTAGGGGTGTCATAAGGTGCAAAGCCCACAAAAGCTGAGTTAATGTTGCCCGAGCCAATCTCGGCGGTACCGGTCTTACCGGCAACCTTAACGCCGGTAACCGCAGCCGCGCCGCCTGTGCCGTCTTCAACAACCTCGAGCATGGCTTCCTTAACCTTTGCCGCGGTCTCGGCGCTGACGGCCTGGCCAAGCGAGCGTGCTTGGGTGGTCTTAACCACCGTGCCCTCGGGCGAGAGCGTCTGGGAGACCACGTAGGGACTCATGACAATACCATCGTTAGCGATAGCTGCGGCAATCACGGCGTTTTGCAGCACGGTGGTTTGCGGGCCGGCGGTGTGGCCTTGGCCAACCGGCTGACCAGCGCCTGCCCAAGCGAGCTCCCATGCCGTCATCTCAGAGGCATCGGGAATGACGGAGCTTGCGCTGCCAAAGTCCTGCGCAAGCGACTGCCCATAGCCAAAGGCGCGCGCATACTGGGTGAGCGTGTCGGCGCCAATCTCGGTTGCAAGCTGGGCAAAGACAACGTTGGACGAGAGGGCAAAGGCGCGCTCAAGGCTCACAGTGCCGTAGTTGGCGTTCAGGTGGTTGGTAACCTTGGAGTCACCAAATTCCATGGTGGAGGGCGACTCGTAGGAATCGTCGAGCGAAGCACGGTTGGAGTCGAGTGCCGCGGCGAGTGTTACCACCTTAAACGTGGAGCCCGGCGTGTAGAGTGCCTGTGTGGCGCGATCGTACAGCGACCCTTGTGACTCATCGGAGTTTCCGCCCATGAGCGCCTCGACATTGGAGTTGTCGTAGCTAGGAGCGCTCGCCTTGGCAAGTACAGCACCGGTGCGTGGGTCGAGCACCACAATGGCGCCCTTCTTACCACAGTTGGCGAGAGCCTGCTCGGCGGCCTGCTGGATGCGCGAGTCGATGGTGAGCTTAACCGTGTTGCCCGGCTGGGTGATGCCGGCAAGCGAGCTTACGGCGTTTTTCCAGCTCGAGTAGTCGCGCGAGCCGGTAAGCGTATCATTCATGCTCTCCTCAATACCCGAGGAGCCGTACTGCGTGGAGTAGTAACCCACCGTGTGCGCCGCAAGACTGCCGTTGGGGTAGGAGCGCGTGTAGGTGCCATCATCGTTTTGAACCGACTCGGCAAGCGTCACGCCATCAGAGGTAATGATGGAGCCGCGCTTAATGTAGGCAGCACGCAGGATGGTGTGGTTATTGCTCGACATGCTCTGGATGTCTTTGGCCTGAATCACCTGGATATAGGTGAGGTTTGCAATGAGCACGGCAAACAAGCCGGTAAAGACAAACACCGTGTAGGTAAGACGCTTAGCCAAGGCAACGCGTCCCAACACGCCAGACTCGGGTGTGTCGAGGGCGCGACGGCGGATGCGTGAGCCCGGGCGCGCGTGTGAGGCAGGGGTTGCATGGCTTGCGCCTGCAAAGATGCGCGTACCGTTTTTGGTGAGCGCGGGCGAGCCACCTGCCTGCTGGAGGTCAGAGGCAAGTGCAATGCCTGTGCCGTCGAGTTCTACATTGCGCCCTGTAGCTTCGTCACCAGCGCGCATGAGGAGCGCGACAATCACAAAGCTTGCCAGCAGCGAAGAGCCACCCTGGCTCATAAAAGGTAGGGTAACGCCGGTCAGCGGAACGAGCTTGGTAACGCCGCCCACAATCAGGAATGCTTGGAATGAGATTGCCGCAGTAAGACCGGTTGCCGTAAAGGCTGCGAGGTCAGACTTGGCACGTGCTGCGGTGGTCAGGCCGCGTACAGCAAAGAGCATGAAGCCAAAGAGCACAGCAGCGCCGCCTAGAAGACCCATCTCCTCGCCAATGGCTGAGAAGATAAAGTCAGACTCAACAATAGGAATCAGCTTGGCGAGGCCCTTGCCTACACCCACGCCTACCAGGCCGCCATCGGCGAGCGAATAGAGCGACTGCACAATCTGGTAGCCCGTATTTTGCGCATCGGCAAAGGGGTCGAGCCAGATCTGGAAACGTACCTGTACGTGCGAGAATGCCTTGTAGGCACCAAAGCCTCCCACACATAGCAAGAGCAGGCCGATAATCACGTAGGCCACGCGTCCGGTAGCGGTGTAGAGCATCATCAAGAAGATGGTATAGAACAGCACGGCCGAACCCAGGTCGCGCTCGAAGGCAACCACCATCAGGCAGATGCCCCAAACCACAAACAGTGGCACCAGCAGGCGCACGCGCGGAATCTTGAGGCCCAAAACCTTGTGGTTAGAGATGGAGAGCAGCTCGCGGTTCTCGGAGAGATAGCCTGCCAGGAACAGAACAATAAAGACCTTGGCAAACTCGCCGGGCTGGATGGTAAAGGTACCAATGCGAATCCACAGCTTAGAGCCATAAATCTCGGTACCAATAAACATGGGCAAGATGAGCAAAAAGATGCCGATGGCGCCAAAGGTGTACTTGTAGCGCTTAACAATGTCGAGATTGCGCACAAGCGCCAGCGTAACCACCATGAGCGCGATGGCAATAAACAAAATGATGAGCTGGTTCATGGCAAGGCTCGGCGCCAGACGCGTTACAAACGTAATGCCAATGCCCGAGAGCAAAAAGACAATCGGCAGAATAGCCGGGTCTGCTCCAGGGGCAAAAATGCGTGTAGCAATGTGCGCCGCGGTAAAGGCAGCGAATAGGCCAATGGGCACCGCGAGTGTTTGGAACGAGAGCGCAGCACCCGTTCCAGAAACGTAGAGGGCATACAGAAGTATGACCGGGAATGCGGCTGCGACGAGCAGGAAGAGTTCAGTATTGCGACGGCTGCCCATCATGCGCCTCCTTGCGTGTCTTGGGTGGTATCGGTAGCGGCTGCGGAGTCGGTTCCCGCGCTGCCTGCGTCAGCGGTGGTGGAGTCTGTGCTGGAGTCGGCCTCGGCATCAGTGCTCTTACGGATGGCCTCCGCGTTTTCCACCTGCTTTGTTTCGTCTTCGTCAATCTGAGTGCGGTACTCAGAGATGGTATGGCGTGCCTGCTCAACGCTGTCTTGCGCAATGCCTTCTTCAAGGCGACTGCGCGTGTCGTCGGGCAGGTCGTAGACCTT
>CAVJWJ010000035.1:0-7784 GCA_963653375.1 Roseburia sp. CAG:303 | reverse complement strand
CCATCGGGAACCATCGAAGACAGACCGTCGGAGCACAGAATCAGGCGGTCGCCTTCCTCAATGTTCAGACAGAAGTGATCGGCGTACATAGCGGGGTCGGAACCCAGCGCACGGGTAATCACCGAACGGTTGGGGTGCACACGCGCTTCGTCAGCCGTAATTTCGCCTGCGTCAACAAGCTCCTCAACGTAGGAGTGGTCGCGCGTTACACGGATGAGTGTGTCTTCATGCAAGAGGTAGGCGCGCGAGTCGCCCACGTGTGCGATGGCAATCGTGTTGCCCTCGATGTATGCGCAGGTAGCGGTGCAGCCCATGCCGGGTTTGCCCAAACCGTTTGAGGCGGCGGCGATGATAGCTGCATTGGCTGCTTCTACGGCGGCTGCAAGCTGAGCTGCGTCTGCAGTAGAAGGAGCCGTCTTGGCGATGGTCTCCACGGCAATGGAGGAGGCTACCTCTCCTGCGGCGTGACCGCCCATGCCGTCGCACACGCAGAAGAGCGGCGACTGCACCAGGTAGGAGTCCTCGTTGTGTGAACGCACGCAGCCCACGTCAGAGCGCGCGCCCCACATAAGCGTCGTGGTAGTGCCGGCGTCGTAAGTGGAGTCGGTATCGATGCGCTCATCGGTGATGGGCTCAAAGCTTTGGGTCGAGCCGGGGTCCTTAAGCTTGGCCTCTACCTGTTCAACGTCTATCTCGGCGGTGTCGTCGAGTGAGGCGGTAGGCAGGGGAGCCACGGGCGCGCCGGCTTCTTCAGAGTCTTCCAGGGGCTCAACGATGGCTTCTACCGGAACGTCTTCGGCAAGCTCTTCGGGGTCTACAACTTCGGACATCGGAGTCTCGAGTGTAGAGTCGTCGGTTGCCAGCGCGTCAGATACAGGAGCGTCGGGCAGAAGCTCGTCGGCTGTAGGAGAGACGAGGTTGGTATCAAATGTCGCATCCAAGGGTGCTTCAACTGTTGCCGCCTCGCCAAGTCCAGGAACCTCAACTTCAAACAGTGCAGACTCAGAATCCGCCAAGTGTGCCGCTTGAGACATGTCTGCAACGACAGGTTCGGCCAAATGTGCTGGCTGAGCGGCTTCTTTAAGGGTAGGTTCGGCAAAGTGTGCCGGCTGAGATACGGCATCCTCAGCTGCCTCAAGTTCCTCAAGCGCAATGGCTAAGTGATCCGCATTGTTGAGCGTATCTATTGTGACAGGTGCCTGTTCGGGCGCCTCGACCTCTGTAGATTCCAGCTCCTCAAGTGCAATAGCCAGCGGGTCTACCTCGGGCAACGGAGCTGTCCCAACAGGCTCAAATTCAGCAGAAGCTCCAATCACCTCGGGAACTTCAGCGGGCTCAGGCGTGCCCACAACAGGCGCGGCATGAGCACCAATGGGTTCTTGTTCGGGCTCTGCTGGTGCCATATGGGCAGCACGAACGACCGGCTCCGAAGCGGGAACTTCAAAGCCGGTATCTGCCGCAAAAGAGAACGTGTTCTCTTTATCCGTCATCGGCGATTCACTTTCATGACGACGTTGCTAATTTGCACCTCGTCACCTTCGCGCAGCGTAGCGGGCTCGGTGAGCACGCGGCCATTGACCAGCGTGCCGTTGAGCGAGTTCAGGTCTTCAATAACAAGCGCGGGTCCCTGGATGGTAAAGCGCGCGTGAGAAGCCGAGACGTAGGCCTCGTTAATGCAGATATCAGAAGAAGGAGAGCGGCCAACAATAACCGGACCCAAAACATCCATGTGGATACCGCGGATGCCGCGCGGGCCTTTGTCCACGTCGATCGTCCAGATGGCCGAGTCGCGGCGCTGACCACGGACCAGACCCACGCCAGTCTTCATGACGGCAAACAGGAAGATATACAGCAAAACAACGAGGGCAATGCGCCCCGAAAACAAGATCAGATCGATCATGCCCGTTTAGCTCCTAAACTCGAACTTACTTAAGCCAAAGGTCAGGACATCGCCATCACGCAATGGGCAGCGCATGATGCGGCGGTTGTTGACAAAGGTTCCGTTGGTGGAGTTGAGGTCTTCGAGCGTCCAGTCAGAACCTGTGAAGGTGAGCTCAGCGTGACGACGGGAAACGTTGGGATCAGAAACCACCAGGTCAGCAGCAGAGCGCTCGCGGCCAATGGTGCAACGAGACTGCGTCACGTGGCGCACCTCGCCCGTATTGAGGTCTACCAACTGGGCCATAGGAGCCTGCGGCGTTTGAGGCTGACGTGCGGAGGCCACGTTGTTGGCAAGGCCTGCGGCAGCACCCAGTGCGCCACCAGTAGCTGCAGCTCCACCGAGTCCGGCCAAAGCCTCGCGGCTCATGGTTTGCGGTACCGGGATGGGGTCTACAGGGTCGAGTGATGCGGGCTCAAACGGATCAACCTCAAAGGAAGAATCAAGGTTTACGGCAAACGGATCGCCGGCCTCGGGGATGCTGTCCTGCTGCGGTACAGCAGCTATCTGGTCAATCACAGGTGCGGGAGCTGCGGGCGCAGGCTGCTGAGGCTGGAACTGCTGCGGCTGCGGCTGAGGAGCAGCCTGCTGGCGCGGCATAGGTGCGGAGATGCCGTTTTGGTAGGCGCGCTCCTCCTCATACAGACGGCCCAGCGTGGGTGCATCAACGTTCTCGGCAAAGACAGAGAACTTGCCGCCACGCAGTGATGGGTCGATCATAAAGCGCACGAGAGGCTCGCCTACAAAGGTGTAGTGCTTCTTCTCGGCCTGAGCCTTTACAAACTCGCTCACCTCGCTAGAGAGCTGCGGATAGTACGGCGCCATCAAGGGGTCGTCGTCGTTGGCAATCAGGATGGTGTAGAGCGCGGGCGCCGTATTAACGCCGTTAACTACCAGCGTCTGATCTTCCATTTCGCGAGCCGCCTGCTTGGCAAGCTTCTTAAAGGAAAACGGGGCACGGGCTGCACCAAAGATGCCGGCGACACGGTCCTCAAACGTTTTCAGGAAGTTCACGAACGATCACTCTCCGCAATATGTTGTCTAAAACCAAATAGATACAAGTCAATCCAACAGATTATAGAGGATAGAATTCCTGCTCCCGCGCCTCGGGCCACGTATTCAGGCTTCAGGCTGGTAATTTCCATAGGCCGCCCAAGGCAGACGGCTACCGTGCAAGCAAGAATCGGCAACAGATAGACAAGCAGCAAACCTGCAGGTGAGCCATCGTTTTTTGCGTGTTCGTTTGCTCGTTCTACAAGGTGGGACACACCTGCTGCCAGAAGGCCAGCTACCAGAGTTGTGGCGATAACGGGAAGGTTTATAAGTAGGCTTACGAGCTGGTCTGCAGCAAGGACTCCGCCCGCTGCGCACGCGCCGGTAAGAAGCTGCCCGCACAGCATGCCAAACACGCAGCTCGCGCTCGCAGTTGCTGGCGTGCAGGTAATGCCTGCAACGGTGGCGGCGATGAGGCCAAATTCTATCGACGAGTCAGGCGCGGCAACTAAGGAGCAGGCAAAGACGAGCGCGCAGGAAGCGCGGGCGTCGGCGCGCCCCCATACCAGCCACCAGGAGATGCCGCCTGCAAGAAGAAGGGCTGCTGCGGGTAGCACAGCTACAACCGGCGTGGCGTTCACAATCATGAACAAAAAGCCGGTGAGCATTAGTGCTGAGCCTATCTGCGCTGCGGCGCCTCCTGCGACTCCTATAACAAGCGCGCAGAGGAGTGCTGAGAAGTTTTGAAGGCCCATAGCAGCAAGAATGGCATAGGAACAAAAGGCTACGGAGGCACCAGAGAGCATGCCGTAAAAGATGCGTCGTGCCTGTGGATAGCGGGTGCCCAGGTATCCGACTGCGGGGTCAGTTTCTATGGTTTCGGGCTGGTCAACCTCTGGCGTTACCTCGTCGTCTGCCGTCATGCGCGCAATAAGGCGTGCCAAACTCTTTTTGCCATCGCGCGCGTTTCCGAGCCCCGCCAAAAAGACATCGCCAAACTCTTCTACCGTACGAATGCGTGACTCGGGGGCAGGGTTTAAGGCAAAGAGGAGCGCCCGTTCCGCGGACTCAGGAATGTCGGGCAAAAGCTCGCTGGGCGTTTGTACACCGCTCTCAATACGCGCGAGTGAGTCTGCTGGCGTGGCTGCGCGGAAAGGAGCGCCACCACAAAGTGCTTCGTAGAGCACGGCAGCCAGCGAAAAAATATCCGAGCGCTCGTCCACAATAGAGCCGGAGAGCTGCTCGGGCGCCATGTAGCCAATGGTGCCTCCGCGCGCTCCGCCGTAACCCGCGGCTGAGGCCAGAGTTGCCATGCCAAAGTCAGTGAGCTTGACGTGTCCGCTGCGGTCTATCAGAACATTGGCGGGCTTGATGTCTAGGTGGAGTACGCCGTTTTCGTGCGCGTAGGCAAGGGCTTGGGTGAGGGCATCTGCTATGCAGGCAGCCTCGTCATACGTGAGCGAATGGCCATCTACCTGCGCCAGGAATTCTTCGAGGGAAAGCCCATCAACGTACTCCATAACCAGGTAGGCAAAGGAGTCATCAAAAGAAAAGTCGATGACCGAAACAATATTGGGGTGCGCTAGCATGCTTGCCGTGCGCGCCTCGGCCAAAGCTGCTGAGGTTGAGCCGGTGGGAATGGGCATGTCGGTGGCTGCTAGGGGGATGCGCTTAATGGCTACGCGACGCTGTAGGCGGGTGTCCAGACAAACCTCGACGCTGCCAAAACCGCCAGTAGCACGCGTTTCGAGCGGCTTGTAGCGGCGCAATAGCGTGGCTGCAGCTTGCGGCGTGGGCGCAGGCGGAGTCTGCGCGCGGACAGTATGTTGCGAGAAAAGCGGCATGCAGTTCCTTGGTGCGTTTGTGGTTCGTTTCGCGCGGTGCTACAGCGCGCGGGAGTCATGGTTGCAGGTAGTTTATCACGCGCAGATGGGTATGCGGAGCCGTTGTGTCGGAGTGCGTGCGGCGGGGTATGATAGGGCGCAAAGCATCTATATAAGGAGACGCCGCATGGAGTCGCTCTACAGAAAATATCGCCCGCTTACCTTTGAGTCTGTGGTGGGCCAGCAGCATATTGTTTCGACGCTCGAGCACGCTGTTGCTGAGCGGCGCTTGTCGCACGCGTACCTGTTTTGTGGTCCGCGTGGTACGGGCAAGACCACCATGGCGCGCATTTTGGCTAAGGCGTTGTTGTGTTCGCGTGCCGAGGGAGATACTGGCTGCATTCCAGACGGTACGTGCCCTGAGTGTGAGGCCATTGCCGCAGGTAATCACCCTGATGTCTACGAGCTCGACGCGGCCTCGCGTACGGGTGTGGACAATGTGCGCGAGGAGATTATCAACTCGGTAAGCTATGCACCGGTTCGTGGCGCCTACAAGGTCTACATCATCGACGAGGTTCACATGCTCTCGACGGCGGCGTTCAACGCGCTGCTCAAGACTCTTGAAGAGCCGCCTGCGCACGTGGTGTTCATTCTGTGCACTACCGATCCGCAAAAGATTCTCGAGACCATTCTTTCGCGCTGCCAGCGTTTTGACTTTCATCGCATCTCTAACGAAGACATCGAAGCGCGCCTGCGTTACGTCTGTGAGCAGGAGAACTTTACCTTTGACGAGGAGGCGCTGCAGATTGTGGCACGCCATGCACGCGGCGGCATGCGCGATGCACTCTCCACGCTCGAGCAGCTTTCTGTTTTTGGTGATGGCACCATTCGCGTGAGTGATGCTCAGTCACTTTTGGGCGAGGCTGCAAGCACGGTGCTTTCGGAGTTTGCGGCAGGCATTGCAAATCGTGATACAGCGACGCTCTTTTCGCTGGTACGAGCCCAGGTTGAGGGTGGTAGCGACCTGCTTGAGGTGACGCGCAATCTCGTGGCGCATATGCGTGATGTCTACACGGCACGTGTGGCGCCTGATGCGCCGGGACTTCTTGAGGCTGCGGGTGCAGATCTTGAGGCGATTCGTGCGGAGGCTCAGCTGTTTGAGAATGCCGACCGCCTGGCGCGCGTTCTGACCGTGCTGGATGGTGCGGCAATCGAGATGCGCTCGGCAACCGATCCGCGCCTGGTGCTCGAGATTGCTTTGACGCGCTTGTCGCGCCCCGAGTCTGATTTGACGCTCGAAGCTCTGGCGGAGCGCATTGAGGCGCTTGAGGCTAAACTTGCGGCTGGTGTTCCTGTGGCTGCTGCGGCGCCCGTGGCAGCGCAGTCGGCTGCGACGGCATCGAGGTCACAGGCGGGGCAGGGGGGTTCTGCTGCTCCTGCTGCGCACGCTATGCCAGCTACGCACGCTTCTCATAAAGATGAGAGCTTGCCTTGGAATGCGCCAATGCGTACTTCTGTGCCTGCGCCAACGCCTGCACCAATGCCTCAGTCTGCATCTGTTACTGAACCTGTAACTGCGACGACGTCCATGTCTGCCACTGAATCTAGCTCTCAATTTTCGCCTGCGGCTGCTCAGACTTCTATGTCACAGCCTGCTTCTACTGCAGCACCTTCAGTTGCAACGCAGCCCTCTCCAGCGGCTATATCAGCATCTGTACAGCAAGCTACTCCCGTAGCTCAGCCGACATCTCCCGTGCCTACTACTGAGTCTGCTTCTGCAAATGTTTCCGCTTCTGTCGCTGCGGATGTGCCAAAGCCTGCAAGTCGTCCGCGTCCTGTTGCTGCTGAGATTGCTGCCGCAGCAGCTCCTGCAACCCCTGCTGTTACCGATGGTGGCGAGCTGCAGCGTAAGTGGAATGAGGTCGTCAATCGCGTGAAGGCGCAGCAGGCCTCACGCGGGGCTCTGTTGTTGCATGCGCGCGCAGCGTCTGACGATGGTTCTAACCTGGTGATTGAGCTACCTGCGGGTTCCAACTTTGCCATGAAGATGCTTGAGCGTCCCGACTCGCGCGAGGCAGTAATCCCCGTGGTTTGCGCTGTCTTTGGTTTACGCGTTGTTGAATACCGCATGGTGGGCGCAGCTGCCTCGTCGCAGCCTGTTCAGGCATCAGCAGTCCCTGCACCAGCTCCAGCCACTACGCCACAGGCTGCTCCGACGACCCCTGTATCTGAAACACCTGCTCCAGCAAATCCAGTACCAACTCCATCTGCTGAATCTGCTGCGTCTCAGCCTACGCCGGCTCCGGTAGCTGCGGCTCCGGCCGCTCCAACGGGCGCAACGTCTGCCTCGGCAACGCCTGTGCCACAACCCGTTCAGGCAGACACCGCGGCGTCAGTGGCGGCTAAGCCGCTCATTAACTCAGGCGCTGTTTCTGTTCCTGCAGCTGCACCAACCCCCGTTACTCGCAAGAGTTCTGCCGAGGACCTTCCGTGGTCAACTCCAGCTTCCACCCCAGCAGCTCCAGTACCTGCGGCTCCTGCAGTGGCTGGATCAGCAAACTCTCGCGCCGCTGAAGCTTCCGAGTCGAAGTTCAGTTCTGCGCAAGTAGCTCCATCAGCCTCCGAACCTGCTTCTTGGCAGGACGATCAGGTTCCTTACGACGATGCGATGATTGACTCTTATATAGAGGACGAGCAGCCTGCTCCCGAGCCGCCCGCGCCAGAAGTTGTATCTACTGCTCCGTCCACGCCTGTAGCATCTGAGCTCGCGTCATCCGCCGCTCAGTCCGCTTCCGCGGGACCTTCGGTCTCACATACATCTGCCAACACTGCTTCGACTTCTGCCCCCGCCTCATCCTCAGCAGCGCAGCTCAAGGCCATGGCGGCTGCCTCGCCGTTTGCAACGGAGGGCGCAAACGTTGTGCCACAGACCATAGAAGAGAGTAAACAGCTCCTCAACGATGTATTTGGCACAGGGGTTGTATTCAAAAGCACCGAACCCCCAGCGTCTCAGTAGCCACTCTCTAGCT
>CAVJWJ010000034.1:0-17977 GCA_963653375.1 Roseburia sp. CAG:303 | reverse complement strand
GCTTCTCCTCCAGCAGTTGCTGCAGGTAGTCAGAAAGCGAGACGCGCTCGAGGTCATGCTCGTTCACGTAGTCGTCGAGTGAATTGGAGTCAAGCAGTTCGCAGAGGAACTCCTCGGTCAACTTCCCGCGCGCCATGTCTCGCCTTCCTTTTCGTTTGCTCTTACTGAAGCTTCCAGTCTGCGGTGGCACTCTTATCGAAGATGTTGCCAAAGTAGAGTGCCTTGACGATGCTGCCATCGAAGTAGATGTTGCCCGCAACAGTTCCACCAGCAGCAAGGGTACCCGAATCCAGCGAATCTTGTGCGTCAGCGTAATATGTGTTGTCCTGCTGGGCACCGTTGGCATTCTCGCCCTTCCAGTCGTACACGTTGAAGTCTGCGCCGTCATCGCCGTTGTTGACGTAGGTCACGTGGATGCCTGTGACCTCGCTGCCGTCGTAGTTGGTAAGGCCGGTCTGCACCGAATCGACCGTAACGGAAAGACCGTCCGAAAGGTTGACAGTCGTGCCGACGGCGAGGTCTTTGGTTTCCTGCTGTTCCTCCTCAGAAGAGGCGTCGTCTGATGAGGAATCGTCCGAGGACTTGCTTTCTTTGGAGACCGTTGCTTTATCGCTGCCGCAGCCGGTCAAAAGCCCGGTGGAGGCGACGGCAACCGCACATGCCGTGCTCAGGAACGACCTACGGCTGACTAGTGCTTCGTTCAGAATCTTGCTCATGATGAGTCCTTCCCATATATGACTTGCGTCCGGCCCGTGCCGGCATAGCTGCATTGTGGGAGTCGCGCGTATGCATTTCATTAGCCGCCGGCTAGGGTTTCAGGAACTTTATGAGACTAATGCTCTTTCTACCGCCCAACTCGGTGCGCTCGGTATTCAGCTCAGGAAGCTTGTTGGGTATGGGCAGCTCGCAAAAGCATGCGCGCGAGATATACAATCAAATCAAGCACACAGCCATAAAAAAGTACGGTGCCACTAGTAAATCTCTTTCTAGCTACGGTAAGTCGAATGTCTACGAAGCGTTTGCGGAATCCTTTGCGGGGTTGCACTCCGGAAGCCCTACGGCCTTCTCGCTTGCGCTACGTGATTATCTGAATAGTAATAAGCTCTAAAGGAGGGAAAATGGACGTTCAAGAACCAATGTTTATGACTAATCGAGATTGGTACGTGACTCCCGAAGAGGAGGGGTTGGATTCCGATTTCTTCGAGGATGGGCGTGGTTACCATATCAAGGACAGTGCCCCCGAAGAGGCTAAGAAATCTTATGAGGATTTCTACTCATGTATCGAGCAGTTTGATAGCTGATTGGAGCCTACGCAAATCCTTGAAAGCCGTCCTTCGGGGCGGTCTTTTAATATGAGCAGGACATTGTCAAGAGACAAAATTGGGCCCGACCTCAGAAGATGAGGCCAGGCCCTTTCCTTATATCAACCTGTATACGGCGACTTTGGCGTGTCTTTCCAATGTTCGTCTTTGCAGTTTAATATCCGCCCGTGGCAATCTCTTGCTGGGAAATCCGTTGCTACGGCTGAGGCTACCTTATCGTCTCGACGCAATAAATAGAGAGCTAAATAAACCGATACTTTGGCCAGGAGAAGTCGCCCTCCAGACCTGTATATACAGTCCTCGTATTTGTATTTACAATTTTGTTTTGTGATTCAAGATAATCTAATATTGCTTGATTACTAACGCCCAAGGTAGAGATATACGGAATACCTTCAGAGTTACGCCGGTCTTTGCCCTTATACGCAACCAGCTCCCAGTTCGAGATATCCCACCACGTAAGGCTGCCCCACCGCTTGTAAACCTCTTCGACAAGTAGAGCTGCTTGCGATACGGTTAGCCCTTTGGGGAGAACAGAGAGTCTTTTACGAGCCTCGCCCTTCTGTATCTTGAACGCTTCTTTCAAATAAAGGTATTGTGCTTGTAGCAAATCAAGATATTCCTCCGCACGACTAATGGAGGCCGCATAATTTGCCTTTACCTCTTTCAAGTGCTCTATGCGCCGATTAAGATCAGCAATCGTTGATCTAAGTTGATGCCTATTCATTATTATCATTGCAAAGATGCCCGTCTCGCTCAGGCGTTGAGAAACCACGGCTTTTTGGTTCTGAAGCTCAGTCAATTCAGGGGAAGCCTTTGCATGTTTTTCTCTAAGCTCACTCAGCTCATGTTTTTTCTCTTTAATCTTCTGCTGTACTTCTTTAATTTCGTCTTGAAATCTTTCTAATTCCGCATTCAGCCTATACCTAGTTTCCAATTGCGCCAGCTTTACGTATATCTTTTTCAGCCTTTCCTGACGCTTGCGCTCTTCTCGCTCCAACTTTTCTTGACGTTTACGCTCTTCTCGCTCCAGCTTTTCTTGTTCTAGCTTCTTTTGCCGTTTACGCTCTTCCCTTGTCTGCTTTGCACGCTGAGCCGAACTTGTCTTCGACTTTGTCTTTGTCTGCTTTTCACACTGATTAGAGCTCGTTTTTGACTTTGTATCCATAGCATCCACTTTTGTACTAAGTTAATAAGGCATAGGGGGTGTCGGAAATGAGAGAAGAATACGATTTTAGTAACAGCGTGCAGAATCCATAAGCCGGCAAGGTACGACGTTGAGTGCCCATCAATCTTGATAGCGACACAGGCAACTGCTGCAAGGAAGAAGCTAATCGCACGGGAGTTCCTTGCCTAGATGGTTTAGATGTTGCACTTCATCCCCGTTGACTAATCTCATAATTGATTCCGTCGATTTGAGCAGTCGACTTTAGCTAGCTCGTTGATGATGTTACGAATCTCATTTGCATCAATAGCGTCTCAATTGAGTTAGCACCTGCGGAATTGATAGCTTCCGCAGTAAGGACATGATGTTTGTCGTTGTTTCTTTCCCATGGATGCGCCTGCAATTGCACCAACTGGGCCTGCAATAATTCCTCCCACAACGGCTTTACCAGCACTCAGACCAGTTGATTTACCATATTCACTAAAAAGGCGACCGCATTTGGTGCAGAGGAGTGTGTGATTTGCCATTTTTGAGCCTACTTTCAGGTTAATAGCAAGCGGACACTGCTGTATTTCGTAAATAAATTCAGCCGATTTAAGCCAACTCGTTGATGAGATCGTGAACCTCGTCTACATCGACGGCGTCATTTCCTTCTAGAGAAAGACGAATGATTAAATCAAACGCTTTGGCTTTAACGTTGTTGCCAAGTAGGTACTCAAGCAATCCTTTTCTGATTTCACTGGCAGGGTTGCACTCGATTGCATCAGCACTTCGTTCCCAGCCGGTTCCGTTTAGCTTTCTAAAGGAGTTTTCCAATTTCAAGGCATCATCGTGTGTCATTACAACCGTCCTTCCATTTGAACTGGATCGATAAGCAGAATTTAGGTCAGGGGGGGGGATGTCAATACTTATTCAGGTTGGCGCATCTTACCTGGACGAGAGCGCTTACTCCTATATGTATTTAAGCTGCTTTGCATTCCAGAGGAAGCCTATTGATTGTGCTATATGCGTCAGTATTTCCTTGCTTTTCCAATTCGTGACGCACTGCGTCACGAATTGAGTTGGATGCATCGCCGCAGTTATATCTTTCCAAGCAAGGAGGAGCTGGCCCAAGAACTGAGCGCCGAATACCGCGCGCTCGATGAGTTTGGTATCGGGAAGAGCCAGTAATAATAGAGGCAAGTTCAGGGGTGTTCGGCTGAATGAACTGGATTAACTCACTCGCACAAGCCCCTCTCTTCATAACCTGTTCACGGCTTTATCCTGCTAAAGTGCCAAAACCGCAGGAAAGCGTGAAATAGATACGCCCGGGCGCGTGTATTACAGGATTCTCGTTGACACGTTTCGGGGTGAGTCGTACTATCTCTTTCGTTCGAGCGCGTGCCACACCGCAAGGCTGGCACAAACAAGAACAAAACGTTTGGGAGTTTGCCCGAGTGGTTAATGGGGACGGGCTGTAAACCCGTTGGCTTTGCCTACATAGGTTCGAATCCTATAGCTCCCACCCGTTTGCCTGTATAGCTCAGTCGGTAGAGCACTTCGTTGGTAACGAAGAGGTCACCAGTTCAAGTCTGGTTGCAGGCTCCATCCGGCGGTGTAGCTCAGTTGGTTAGAGCACACGGTTCATACCCGTGGCGTCACTGGTTCGAATCCAGTCACCGCTACCAGGTAACAAGGTGGCTCTCCTAAATCCTTTTAGGGGGGCCACTTAGGTATAAAGGCACGTCCGGCAGGACACCTTTGAAAGAGGAGGGCTTCATGGCCAAGGAAAAGTTCGAGCGCACTAAGCCGCATGTTAACATCGGCACCATCGGTCACGTCGACCACGGCAAGACCACGCTGACCGCTGCCATCACCAAGGTTCTCTCTGAGACCGAGGGCTGCAAGGCTGACTTCACTGCGTTTGAGAACATCGACAAGGCTCCCGAGGAGCGCGAGCGTGGTATTACCATCTCCGTTGCCCACGTTGAGTACGAGACCGCTGCTCGTCACTATGCTCACGTTGACTGCCCGGGCCACGCTGACTACGTCAAGAACATGATCTCCGGTGCTGCTCAGATGGACGGCGCTATCCTGGTTATCGCTGCTACCGACGGCCCGATGGCTCAGACCCGTGAGCACATCCTGCTTGCCCGTCAGGTCGGCGTGCCTTACATCGTCGTGTTCCTGAACAAGTGCGACATGGTTGACGACGAGGAGCTTATCGACCTCGTTGAGATGGAGACCCGTGAGCTCCTCTCCGAGTACGATTTCCCCGGCGACGACATCCCCGTTGTTCGTGGTTCCGCTCTGGGCGCTCTCAACGGCGAGGAGAAGTGGGCTGACGCTATTCGCGAGCTCATGAACGCTGTTGACGAGTACATCCCGACCCCTGCTCGTGACAATGACAAGCCCTTCCTGATGGCTGTTGAGGACGTCATGACCATTTCTGGCCGTGGCACCGTTGCTACCGGTCGTGTCGAGCGCGGCGAGCTCAAGCTCAACGACCCCGTCGAGATCGTTGGTATCAAGGAGACCGCTTCCACCGTTGCTACCGGCATCGAGATGTTCCGTAAGTCCATGGACTTCTGCGAGGCTGGCGACAACGTCGGCGTTCTGCTCCGTGGTGTTAAGCGTGAGGACATCGAGCGTGGCCAGATCCTCTGCAAGCCTGGTTCGGTTACCCCGCACACCAAGTTCACCGGTGAGATCTACGTTCTGACCAAGGACGAGGGCGGCCGTCACACCCCGTTCTTCGATGGCTATCGTCCGCAGTTCTACTTCCGTACCACCGATGTTACTGGTACCGTGAAGCTGCCTGAGGGTACCGAGATGGCTATGCCGGGCGACCACATCACCATCGAGGGCGACCTCATTCACCCGATCGCTATGGAGGAGGGCCTGCGCTTCGCTATCCGCGAGGGTGGCCACACCGTTGGTTCGGGCATCGTCAGCACCATCATTGAGTAACTTTTAGCTACTCTAGCTGTTGATTCCATTAACCCGGTTCCTCTTCGGGGGAGCCGGGTTTTTGTGTCGATGCGGCACCCGTGAAGGGGTTGTGTGACGGATCTGCAAATATATCGTGGAGACGCATATCGCATTGACAGAAACGTAATGCAGATGATAATCTTTACCACCGTGCCCGTGAGGTACGGTATTTGGAGGTAAAAAGACACATGCGTACTCTCGTTACACTTGCCTGCACTGAGTGCAAGCGTCGTAACTACACGACGAACAAGAACAAGGCCAACACCCCTGATCGCATGGAGATCAAGAAGTATTGCCCCTGGTGCCGTCAGCACACCGTGCACAAAGAGACTCGCTAGTCTCTCGTACATACGCCAGTAGTTCAATTGGTAGAGCATCGGTCTCCAAAACCGAGTGTTGAGGGTTCGAGTCCTTCCTGGCGTGCCAGTCTTTAGTCCGTAAGCCTCCTTAGTGGGGCTTACGGTTTGTTACAGTAAGTAGGTCTGTGCCGGAGGTAAGCATTCATGGCCAACAAGAAGACCAAGAAGAAGTCGCAGCAGGAAGCAAACGCTGCTGCTTCCAAGCCTGAGGCCAAGAAAGTGGCTGCAAAGCAGTCTGCTCCTGCTAAGAAGACCGCTAAGGCCAAGAAGAAGGACAAGAACAAGAAGCCTGGATTCTTTGGTCGTATTAAGAACTATTTCACTTCTGTTCGCTCCGAGATGAAGCGCGTTGTGTGGCCCACCAAGAAGGAGCTGCTCAACTATTCCGTCACGGTTTGCGTTTCCCTGATTGTTGTAGGCGTTGTTATCGCCCTGCTGGACGCCGGCATTGGCCAGGCTCTGGTGCTGTTCTCTGGATTGAGGGGTTAGCATGTCCAAGCGCTGGTATGTCATCCACACCTATTCTGGTTACGAGAACCGCGTTAAGTCCGATCTTGAGCATCGCATCGAGACCATGGGCATGTCTGATCGCATCTTTGATATCGAGATTCCCACCGAGCGTGTGACCGAGATTAAAGAGAACGGTGCTCGTGAGACCAAGGATTCCAAGATTTTCCCGAGCTATGTGCTCGTTCGTATGGAGATGGACGACGACGCATGGACCTGCGTCCGCAACACTCCGGGCGTCACGGGCTTTTTGGGCGGCAACGGCAAGCCTGCTCCGCTTTCCCGCGAAGAGTACAACAAGATGATGCGCAAGACCGACAAGGGCGCTGCTCCTAAGCGCACGACCGTCAACATTGAAGTTGGCACTTCGGTTCGCGTTATCTCTGGTCCTCTGAACGACTTTGACGGTAAGGTCTCCGAGGTTAATGCCGAGGCAGGCAAGGTCAAGGTCATGCTGATGATTTTTGGTCGTGAGACTCCGGTCGATCTTTCCTTCGATCAGATCTCCGTTATTTCTTAGGCAGTTTGACGCATCCACGCTTTGTCTGCCGGCTGCTCACCGGCGGATTGCTTCTAACGGGTTTGCGCTGAACATATTGGCACTGTAGACACATTCGTGTTTTAGGAAGGTTTTGACATGGCTGAGAAGAAAGTTGCCACCGTCATTAAGCTCCAGATTCCTGCTGGCGCTGCTAACCCCGCTCCTCCCGTTGGCCCGGCACTGGGTGCTGCTCAGGTCAACATCATGCAGTTCTGCCAGGCGTTCAACGCCGCTACGCAGGACAAGCAGGGTGACATCATCCCGGTTGAGATTACGGTGTACGAGGATCGCTCGTTCACGTTTGTCTGCAAGACTCCTCCGGCAGCTCACCTGATCAAGAAGGAGCTCAAGCTCAAGAGTGGTTCCGCTAAGCCCCAGGCCGACAAGGTTGGTCAGCTTACTCAGGAGCAGCTCACCAAGATCGCTGAGATCAAGATGCCGGACCTCAATGCTAACGACATTGATGCTGCTAAGAAGATCATCGCCGGCACCGCTCGCTCCATGGGCGTTACCATCGCCGAGTAGCGATTTTCGTTTGGTAATTTCGGGCGTGACAACTGTTGCGCCCGTTTGCGTGCAATTCGGCACGCGTTGATTGTGGGAGGGCACGTGCCCGTTTGACCACAGGAGGTAATTGATATGGCAAAGCACGGTAAGAAGTACCGCTCCGCTGCGGAGAAGGTCGACGGCACTCAGCTCTACACGCCCGCACAGGCTGTGAAGCTGGCTAAGGAAGTCGCTTGCGCTAACTTTGACGAGACTGTTGAGGCTCACTTCCGTCTGGGCATCGACACTCGTAAGGCCGACCAGAACATCCGCGGTTCCATCTCCCTGCCTCACGGCACCGGCAAGACTGTTCGTGTTGCTGTGTTTGCTGAGGGTGCTAAGGCTGACGAGGCTCGTGAGGCCGGTGCCGACATCGTTGGTTCCGACGAGCTGATTGCCGACATCCAGAAGGGCGAGATCAACTTCGACGCTGCTATCGCTCTCCCCACCATGATGGCCAAGGTTGGCCGCATTGGTAAGATCCTTGGCCCCCGTGGTCTGATGCCGAACCCCAAGCTTGGCACCGTTACTATGGACGTTGCCAAGATGGTTTCTGAGCTTAAGGCTGGCCGCGTTGAGTATCGCGCCGACCGCTATGGCATCTGCCATGTGCCCCTGGGCAAGAAGTCCTTTACGGACGAGCAGCTGCTTGAGAACTATGGCGCTCTGTACACCGAGATCCTGCGCGTTAAGCCTGCTTCTGCTAAGGGCAAGTACGTAAAGAGCATCTCCGTGAGCACCACCATGGGTCCTGGCGTGAAGGTCGATCCTTCTGTTCAGCGCAACTTCACTGCTGCTGAGTAGCATTTAGTACATAGGTGCTTGTAAGACCCGGTTCGCGTTTGCGAGCCGGGTCTTTTTGTCAAAATTGGAAAAGCATCTTTAGCTTCCTTAATTGGACATATTGATTTGCTAGGTCTATGGCGGACATCTTATTTGCTTGTGTCCGGTTCATGCGGTGTGAGTGTGTCGTTCTTCGTATACTCGCCTTCATTACAGAACGCAGAGCGGGAGAGATATTATGCGAGCGATTGTATATCGAGAACTTGGCGCTATAGATGTTTTAGAGCTTCAGGATGTACCTACGCCAAAGCCGGCAGCAGGGGAGCTTTTAGTACGTGTTTGTGCATCAACGATTGACGCTTCGGTGCTTACGAGATTTCCCGGCGGTATGGCTCCCCAGGATCCTAAGACAATTTTTATGCTTAAGCATGTCATGCATGTTGAGGGAAGTATTCCTGGCGGTGAGATATCCGGCGTTGTAGTAGCGGTGGGTGAAGGAGTCGTAGGTTTTTGTACAGGAGACGAGGTAGTCGCCGATACGAACCTTTCTGGTGGTTGGGCTGAATACGCTGTGGTAAAGGCAGGACAAACTGTATTTAAGCCAAGAAATCTGAGCTTTACTGCAGCTGCGTGTTTGCCTGTAGCTGGCATTGTGAGCTATGGCGCGTTGAAGCGTGCACATGTGCCTGTGGGAGGAAGCGTATTGGTCTGGGGAGCATCGGGAGGCGTTGGTACGCTTTGTAGCCAATTGGCTTATGCGATGGGGTGCAATGTAACAGGTGCTGTACGTGCTGGCAGAATAACAGAGCTGTCCAGGTGTCTTTCTGGTGCAATGGTAGAGAGTGACCCTACCAAATTGATTTCTGGTCAGTGCACTTTTGATGCGGTGCTTGGGGTAAATGGGCGTCTTTCCTTTAAAGAGGTTAAAGCACTTTTAAATCCAGGAGGAACCTATGTGGCAGTAGGTGGCGAAGGTGCCGCTGCGGGTATTTTGGGGCCGCTAGTAGGTTTTGGCAGCGGTAAACACCTTACTTTTGTAACGCATGATGCGCTGGTAAAGACCGATGCTCTTACACAAGCGGTCAGGCTTGCGGGGTGTGCCCAGATCGAGCCACTTGTTTCAAGGACATTTGCGCTTGAAGATGCCGCTCAGGCAGTGAGCTGGACGCTTGAAGCTCATCCATCTGCGCGTACAGTTTTGACAGTCGCGTAAATGCAGTATGTAGCTAAGTATCTAGGTCAACTGAGCAACAACGGCACTTTGGATTTTGGATAACATACGGGCAAGCTCTGCTATTGATACTTCATCGGAGTGTGCTGCCCACCATTTGAGTACATACCATTGCATGCCACCCATAGCCTGTATCACAATCTGCTTTTCACCTTCACTACGCTTGCAGGGTGTTTGCGCGATGATAGTTTCCATGACTTGTTGGTTGCGTTTAGCCATGCGTGCCTGAAACGCATAGTCGCCGTTGGGACCACAGAGAGCCCGATAGGTCTTTGCATTAAGTTGAAGATGTCGGCAGGCAAGACGAATTGCAGCTTCACGTACATCTTCACCCACCTGGGTATCTGCAGCTGCCTGCGCGCCATCGGGAAAGGTTGCGTAGATATCGCGCTCAATGGTTTCTAGCACCGCTGCAGCTGAATCAAAATGATCGTAGAACGTTGAACGTCCAATGCCTGCGCATTCTGTAATCTCTTTGACTCTTATTTTGTCAAAGGGCTGATTTTCCATCAGCTTGATATATGCATCAAAAATTGCTTGCTCGGTTTTAGAAACGTTGGCCATAGGTACTCCTGACGTTGGGCACAGCATTAATTATCACCTGCTGAACTCTTTTTAGGCGGACATTTGAGCTTGTAATGTCCGGCGTTTCGGACACGCTTTTGATGGTGTCCATAGGTTCCGAGTTGCCTCTTATAAGCCTTCTATGCTCGTGCCATGTTGGGTCGTCTGCGAGTAAAGGAGCAGCAAATGGCAGACAGAAATCAGGTGGCCGAGGTTCTCTACGAAAGCATGGCGGAGGTTTTTAACCGAGATGCCGCGTTTTTTGCGGAGCATCCAGAGACGCGTTTGCGGGAGGATTTGACGGCGAAGTCGATGGAATATTTCCCGCTCATCGCCGACCTCGAAGACAAGCTTGGCATTCAGATTGAGTACCACGATTTTCAGACTGAGACGCGCACGGTGGCTGCCACGGTGGACTACGTAACCGCTCTTGCTCAGGCGCAGGGCAAGTAGTCCAGGGTAGTCGAGTATCAAGCCAAAGGATTGGAGCATATCATGACAAAGAAGGCACTCTCTCGTTCCGTTTCTATCATTGGTGTAGGTATTACGCGTTTTGGTGACGCGGACGATCCGGATACCCCGGAACTCAAAGACATGTCTTTGCAAGATTTGGCGGCATGGGCAGCGAAGGAGGCTATGGCCGACGCAGGGGTAACGCCCAAGGAAGTTGAAAAGCTTATTGTTGGCCAGGTTTCGGCAACCGATGGTAATGCAGATTCTATTTCGCCTAACCTAGGCATGGGTGAGTTTATGGGCTTGCGCGGTAAGCCAAGCAAGTTCCAGAGTGAGGGTTGTGCAACGCCGTTTGATTGCCTGAATGAGGCTATCGATTCGGTGGCATCGGGTCGCTATGACCTTGTGATGTGTGTGGATGCCGATTCTGCTCGTCACATTACTGCTCCTGACATGCCGGCAGGTTATCGCTTCCCCAAGAGCCAGTATCGCGAGCTGTTTGGCCGCGATGCACCAACGGGTGCTTCGTGCCAGGACACGGCATTTGGCCGTTGGCAGGGTTCGGCCAACCTGGGCGACGACTCAGCGCGTTACTACATGCGTGCTACGGGTGCTACGGCCGAGCAGGTTGACGAAGCCATGAACGAGTACTCCATTGTTATGCGAGAGCAGGCCGCGAAGAATCCCAAGGCTTATACGCAGGACACTTGGGATGACGTGGCAAAGAAGCGCGGCTTTGAGAGCGCCTCTGAGTACCTTTCATCGCGCTTTAGTCCTAAGCTTACTGAGCACCTGCGCGTTACTACCTTCCCAATGCTTACAGAGGGTGCAGCGGCTATCATCCTGTGTGCAACTGAACTAGCTGATCGCTATCGCCAGATGCCTGTTGAGGTGGTCAACTACGTACAGTATGACCGCGGGTTGTGCACTTCTGCCTGCACGCCTACGATGACCAGCGAGTTGGCGCGTGAGTTTTACCGGGTAACAGAGCTTGACCCGGCAGAGATTGACTACATGCAGATTACTGATGGAACGCCTGATGTTCTGCAGGTTGTGGAAGACTTTGGCTATATTCCTCGCGGAGAAGCATGGAAGTATTTCTGCGATCACGAGATTTCGTCTACTGGTAAAAAACCTGTCAATACTGATGGCGGCCATTTGGGCTATGGCCATGCCTATGGTGCTACTGGTATGGCAACTATTGGTGAGTGCGTATATCAGATGCGCGGCCAGGCCGGAGAGCGCCAGATTCCAAAGGCTCCGCGTACAGCCGTAATGCGTGGATGGGGCGCTGGTCAGTCTGAGACTGCCTATTTGTTCCGTGCTGCAGGGGAGCCTAGAGAGGTAAAGCCGGCTGATGTGTGCGAGATTGGTCCCGATCCAGTAGTAAAGCCATTCTTTGATGCTATTGCTGAAGGTCGATTCTTAGGCCGTAAGTGCTCTGAGTGTGGTGCTGTTGAGTTTCCGCCGTACCCCACCTGCAATGCGTGTGGTTCGCTTAAGACGGAATGGATTGAGCTTTCGGGCAAGGTTACTGTCAACGAGATTTTCATGGTAGGTGATGCTTTCACCATGCCAGACATGGCGCAGTATGCTCCGCTCTTTACGGCTGACATCACGCTTGAAGAAGGGCCGTCTACTACGTGCTACATCTTTGGAGTGACTAAAGAGAACTTCGAAGAGCTACGTGATTCGGTGCCTTTTGAGGCGCATCTCTGCCGTTTGCCGCGCGGCAAGTTTGATACATGGTCGGTTGCTATTGGTGATGCTACACCTGAGGCTAAAGAAACCAACAGTGGTTCTGCAGCATTTAACGCATTGCGTGATGGCCATCTGAACGAGAAGGAATAGCGAATTATGCTGCATAGTTTTGCTGAGATAGAAGAAGCGGCACGCAGCCTATCTGTAAAACCACGCATTGTGCTTGCAGGTGCCGAGGACAGTATTGCTCTTGAAGCTGTGGTACGTGCGCGGCGTGAAGGCGTGGTTGAAGCGGTTCTGGTTGGTGAGCCTGAGGCTATTTGTGCCTCCCTGGCTGCTCTGGGCGAGTCGCAGGATTCTTACCGTATTGTCGAGGCCACTACTGAGATGCGTGCTGCTCGCGCGGCTGTGAGTCTTGTTGCTTCGGGCGAGGCAGACATTCCCATGAAGGGTCGCATGCAGACCGCGAGTTTCCTTATGGCTGTGCGTTTTGGTGGTCTGGTAGAACCCAATTCTTTGGTGAATGAGTACACGGTGTTTGAGTATGTCGACAAACATCGCATGATTGTTTGTGGTGACTGCGCTGTTAACATTGCGCCAACGCTAGAAGAAAAACAGGCTATTTGTGCAAATCTGATTCAGGTGGCGCGTATTGTTGCGGCTGATCCGGTGAAGGTAGCTGCGCTTTCGATTGTGGAGAAGTCAGAGCCCACCGTGCAAAGTTCCATGGACGCTCGTGAGCTTGCCTCTATGGATTGGGGTACTCACGCAGTGGTTGATGGTCCCTTTGCGCTCGACAATGCGCTTGATGCAGAAGCTGCTGCACATAAGGGTATTGAATCTAAAGTTGCGGGCGCAGCTGACGTCATCTTGGTTCCGGATGTTCAAACGGGAAATGTTCTGCATAAGAGTGCGCATTTCTTTGGCCATTATCCATTTGCCTCAGGTCTTCTTGGCGCCAAGGTTCCTGTTGTTATGAATAGCAGGACTGATGACATTGACGCTAAGTATTACTCGATTCTCATGGCGGCCTTACAGGTAGCTTCTGCGTCTGTGTGGGACGGTAAGTAGCATGAGCAATACGGAAAGCAGGATATTCTGCATCAACTTAGGTTCTACTTCTACCAAGGTTGCATATTGGGAGGGCGAGACCTGTCTAGTACGTGATTCAATTTCGCACGATTCGACTGAGCTTGCTTCTTTTGAGTCTGTCTTTGATCAAAAGCTATTGCGAGAAAAGACAATCTTGACTTGGATGGAGAAGCATGGCTTGGAGCTCGATGTACTGGATGCCATTGTGACGCGTGGCCCGCAGACCGAAGCCATCGCAGGTGGAGTTTGGCTGGTTTCGCCTGCTATGGCAGCTCAGGGCCTATCGGGTATCTTTGGCACGCATGTTTGCTCGTTGGGTTCGGCTATCGTGCTGGATTTCTGTGCAGGGAGACATGCATTACCGTTAACGGTAGACACGCCATCAACCGATGAGTTTGACCAGCTGGCACGCTATACGGGTCTGCCTGAGATTGTGCGAGAAAGTCATTTTCAGGCTCTGAACGCCCGTGCGCAGGCTCGTGCATGGGCAAGCTCGCAGGGTAAGGCATACGGGCAGACCAATATTGTGACTGTGATGCTTGGCGGCGGTGTAACCTGTGTGGCTCATAAGCAAGGGCGTATGGTGGATGGTACCGATGGGCTTGAGGGCGACGGTTGTTTCTCAAATAACCGTTGCAATGGCGTTCCGGTGGGTGCACTAGTGCACCTGTGCTATTCGGGTGATTATAGCGAACGCCAGATGATGCGCCACGTTAATGGCGAAGCTGGGTTAGCTGCATATTTAGGCGAGACTGACTTGCGTGCTATTGAAGCAAAGATTGAGGCTGGAGATGAGTACGCTCGCGAAGTACTGAGTGCCATGTGCTATCAGATCGCTAAGGATGCTGCAGGCATGGCGGCTGTGCTTGAAGGTGACGTCGATGCTGTAGTGCTTACGGGTGGTATGGCAAACGATCCCTTTATTGTTGACGAGCTTGAACGACGTCTTGGGTTTATTGCTCCCGTAGCTGTGCTTCCTGGTGAACGTGAGATGGAATCGCTTGCTGCTGGTGCTCGTGCTGGTCTAGCGGGGGAGGTTCCCATTCAGTTGTTCGTGCCAAGTGTTCCTGGTGTTTGGGACTATGCCGTTGAGCCAGTAGAGTAGCTTTTGATTCTTTTGCGCTCAATGTACGTACACATGAAAGACCCGGTTCGCGTTTGCGAGCCGGGTCTTTCCGTTTACGGAAAGGGTTTTATACGCGCCTTGCAATCTGGTACACTTTCTGCCGTTGTCAAACGAAAGGACTTTCGTTCCGTGAAGCCTACTTCCTACACACAGCTTCTAACCCTCGCGCCACTAGCCTAGTTGCGCGCTTGGGGATTTCGTTTTAGACCTACTAAGCACCTGAGTGCGTATCTGTCCACCGCTTTGCGGGACGTACCTCTCGGGTGTTTTTCTATTCTGAGGCCGTGCTTCCTGTAGAGCCCTATGTGTCGTAAACAGTCGAGTTTCGGCTTTGAGTTTCAGGAGGAACCATGACCCGTAAGATTGCGATCTTTGATACCACCCTGCGCGATGGCGAGCAGTCACCTGGCGCAAGCATGAACACCGAGGAAAAGCTCATCATTGCGCGCCAGCTTGTGCGCATGAACGTAGATGTTATTGAGGCTGGTTTTCCCATCTCGAGCCCGGGTGACTTTAAGTCGGTGCACGAGATTGGCAAGATTGCGGGCGACAACTGCACGGTATGTGGCCTGACGCGTGCCGTAGACAAGGATATTGAGGTTGCTGCAGAGGCTCTGAAGAGCGCTAAGCGTCCTCGCATTCACACTGGTCTGGGCGTTTCTCCTTCTCACCTGCGCGATAAGCTGCACCTCACTGAGGATGAAGCTATTGAGCGCGCTGTTCACGCGGTGAAGTATGCACGCAGCTTTGTGGATGATGTTGAGTTCTATGCCGAGGATGCTGGCCGCTCTGATCAGGAGTTCTTGGTTCGCATTATTCAGGCTGTGGTGCGCGCTGGTGCAACCGTTGTGAACATCCCTGACACTACGGGCTACAACATGCCATGGAACTTTGGCACGCGCATTAAGGACCTGCGTGAGCGTGTGGATGGTATTGAGGATGTCACCATCTCGGTGCATACGCATAACGACCTCGGCATGGCTACGGCTCTGGCGCTCGACGCGGTACAAAACGGCGCTACGCAGATTGAGTGCACCATCAACGGCTTGGGCGAGCGCGCGGGCAATACCTCCCTCGAAGAGGTTGTTATGGCCATTAAGATGCACGGCGAGGCTCTCGACGCGCACACTGATGTGGTGACTCGCGAGCTTACACGCGCTAGCAAGCTCGTAAGCTCCATTACCGGCATTAACGTGCAGCCCAACAAGGCTATTGTGGGCGCCAACGCGTTTGCTCATAGCTCTGGCATTCATCAGGACGGCGTGCTTAAGGCGCGTGATACCTACGAGATTATTGACCCCGCCGATGTGGGCGCTGCGGGCTCTGAGATTATTCTCTCTGCGCGCTCTGGTCATGCTGCACTGCGCCATCGTTTGGGTGAGCTGGGCTACACCTTTGAGGATGCCGAGTTTGACGACGTTTATACACGCTTCCTTGAGATTGCCGACCAGAAGAAGGAAGTCTTTGACGAGGACTTGGAGTCGATGGTTCAGGAGCGTCAGCGCGAGGTTAAGGCCGTCTACACGTTGGAGGCTCTGCAGGTCTCTTGCGGTGATCCCTTGGTGCCCACTGCTACGGCAACCATTGTGGACGAGCAGGGCGAGCGCCACGTGGTGTGCTCGACCGGTACCGGCCCTGTGGATGCTGCTTATAAGGCTGTGGACAAGGTTGTGGCCGTGCATGGTGACCTCTCCGAGTTCAACGTTAAGGCCATTACACGCGGCATCGACGCTATTGGCGAGGTAACGGTGCGTATTACGGCTGAGGACGGCAAGATTTATACCGGCCGCGGCGCTGATACCGATATCATCGTTTCGTCCGCTAAGGCTTACGTAAACGCTGTTAACCGCATGATTCAGACCGCCCGCGCCAAAGAGGGCAAATAGACCAACGACAACCGTTTGAGAGGGGAATTCATGGCACGTCCCATGACTATGGCCGAAAAGATTCTGGCTGCACATGCAGGCCTGGATGAGGTAGTACCTGGCCAGCTGGTTGAGTGTGACCTTGACCTGGTGCTCGCCAACGACATTACGGCGCCCATTGCCATTAAGACTGTGCGTGAGATTGGCGCTGGCGTGTTTGACCGCGACCGCATCTGCCTGGTGCCCGATCATTACTCGCCCAATAAGGACATCAAGAGCGCTGAGCAGACCAAGGTAACGCGCGATTTTGCTCACGAGCATCACATTACCAACTACTTTGAGCAGGGTTGCATGGGTATTGAGCATGCGCTGCTGCCGGAGCAGGGCGTTGTGGTGCCGGGTGACCTGATGATTGGCGCCGACTCGCATACCTGCACCTATGGCGGCATTGGTGCCTTCTCAACGGGCGTGGGCTCTACCGACGCTGGCGTGGGTATGGCAACGGGCCGCGCGTGGTTCAAGGTTCCCGAGACGATTCGTTTTGTGATTGATGGCGAGCTGCCCGAGGGTGCGACTGCTAAGGACATCATCTTGCACATCATTGGCATGATTGGCGTGGACGGCGCGCTTTACTGTGCCATGGAGTTTGCAGGTTCGACCATCGAAGCGCTCTCCGTTGAGGGCCGCTTGACCATTGCCAACATGGCCATTGAGGCTGGTGGCAAGGCGGGTCTCTTTGAGGTGGACGAGAAGTGCCGCGAGTATGTGGCTGCTCGTGCTCGTCGTACGCCTGTTGAGTATCACCCGGATGCAGACGCTACCTATAAGCAGGTAATTCATATTGATGCGGCAGAGATTGAGCCGTGCGTTTCTTGGCCGCACCTGCCCAGCAATACGCATCCGGTGGCAGAGAGTCGCCATATTGCTGTTGACCAGGCAGTGATTGGTTCTTGCACCAATGGCCGCATTGAGGACATGCGTGCTGCAGCTGAGGTGCTGCGCGGCCGCACGGTGGCCGAGAACGTGCGCTGCATTGTGATTCCGGCTACGCAGAAGGTCTGGCTGCAGTGCGTGCACGAGGGCCTGATGGATGTCTTTATCAACGCACATTGTGTAGTCTCGACTCCTACGTGTGGTCCCTGCCTGGGTGGCTACATGGGCATCTTGGCTGCAGGGGAGCGCTGTATTTCTTCGACGAACCGCAACTTTGTAGGCCGCATGGGCGACCCCACCTCTGAGGTCTACCTTGCTTCTCCCGCCGTGTGCGCAGCTTCTGCTGTTGCCGGCCACATTGCCCTGCCTAGTGACCTGTAAGCAGGGAATCTTTGGGGGTTTAGTTGCTACTGCGGACAGTCCTGCTCGCACGGAGAGCACATTAGGTGCTCTCCGGCTCGTGCGGAACTTGTATCAACTAAACCCCAAAGCTTCCTACTGATATAAAGCTCATGAGGCGCTGGAACTTGCCTACTCCCGTGCAGCTTCACAGCTCAAGGCATACCTCCGAGCTGGATATGTCTTGTCTTTAAGAACATAAGACGCAAGTAATTGCCGTGCCAAAATAAGAGCAACGGCATATGAGACCAGATGACTTTGTCTCGCAAACAATCCGCAGCAGCTATGCGCATGAGACTCTCAAGCGCAGGCGAGCGAGGACGTTTGCGAGGCAAGTCATCTGGTCTTATTAGTTTGCATTGATTGACGCGACCTAAACGCTCTCCATGAAGCGCTTTGCCATGAGCTGTGCCGCTCCAATGG
>CAVJWJ010000033.1:9070-18123 GCA_963653375.1 Roseburia sp. CAG:303 | reverse complement strand
AGAGTGATAGCAAGTCAGATAGCAAGACTGACTCCAAGCCGGCACATACCCATACTTGGGTAGCGGTTACAAAAACAGTTCACCATGACGCAATTACTCATACTGTTCCTGCTGTTTATGAGACGGTACACCATAGTGCGGAGTATGATCTTCGTGAAATATGCAATCAATGTGGCGCAGATATAACAGACGACCCTTGGGGTCATATTAAAAATTCTCTAGTAAATGGTGGAAATTGTGGTGGGTTCCATGATGCTCAAGTGCTAATTAAGGACGCCTATAACGAAGAGGTTATGGTTACACCTGAGCAAACAGTTGTAGACCAAGAGGCATACGACGAGGTTGTTACAACGGGTTACAGGTGTCAAAGCTGCGGCGCCTTCAAGTAGCTTCGGTTTCTAGATACTTCAAAAACCACATACTACATAAACTTGTGATTCTTCTGGCAGATTTCTTTTTACCCAGAAGCGCGTAATGCTGTCCCTCTCCCTGAGCATAACTGACAAGAAGACACTGAAGATAGTTGGTTTCTGATCTTGACAACAGGTCTTAATTGTTGGATCACTGACTACCATCCATCATCACAGAAGCGATTGGAGAAACGTGATGAGCAACATTAGGGTGGCCGAGCTATTCGCAGGCGTAGGCGGTTTTCGTCTAGGTCTAGATGGTCATCGGTCAGATGAAGAACCCAACCTCAACATGCCTGCAGCAGATTCTTTGTAAACTATACGTATGTCAGACGAAAGAGCCTGTGTGCGTTCTGTTAAGGAGCTGATACATGTTCGATAAACTCACCGATGTTCTCATCTACCAACGTGAGAATCACATCGATGGAAGCGTTTATAAAGCATGTCAGTGCGACTTTGCCTACAACTCCAATCACATTGAGGGCAGCACCCTTACACACGACCAAACAGTTCAGATCTTTGACAGGAATGCGTTTTCTGGCACAGCGGAGGTAGATAACATTGTTGAGGCAAGAAACCATTTCCAGGCATTCGACTATGTTCTAGATACGTTTGAAGAAGAACTGTCTGCAGAATATCTGTGCAAGTTGCATGCCATTCTTAAAGCAGGTACCTCTGACGCTCGAATTCCTGTTATGGCAGTCGGTAAGTTTAAGCAGTTCTCTAATGTAATCGGTGGTGCATGGGATGATGTAGAAGCCGCCGAACCAGAAGATGTTCCTGGACTCATTGATAGGCTTATTGATGCATACGAGTCGAATGACAGTCAAGACTTTGTATCTATTGCCGAATTCCATCTTGAATTTGAGACCATCCATCCATTTTCAGACGGAAACGGCAGGATTGGTCGGTTGGTAATGTTTAAGGAATGCCTGCGACATCACATCACGCCATTTATCGTTACAGAAGACCTGAGAGATTTCTATATAAGAGGTCTGCGGGAATATAAGCATGAGCCTGGTTATCTGTTAGACACGCTTGGGTTGGCGCAAGATCGTTTTGAAGCAGCGTACGAACCTCTCGCTAGAAAGTTCTGGGAGGCACTTACTTGTAATTTAGATACGAATACGCAAGCGAAGCATCAGAACAATTACAAAGCTCGACATTGATAAACCCTTGGTAGATAAGAAAAAAGACACCGTTTTCGCAGGTCATTACATGCGTCATGACGATTTTCACATCCATGCGGTATACTGCCAGAGTTTGCGCCGTGAGCGCCTGTCAAAAAACGTCACAAGGCTGGTTATCTGAATGATCCTTTTGGTAGACAAAATCGAAAAGAGCTTCGGCGCCCGTTCGCTTTTTAACAGCGCTTCGTTTCAGATAAACGCGGGCGAGCGCTATGCGCTCGTTGGTCCTAATGGCGCCGGTAAGACAACCCTGCTCAAAATCATCATGGGTAGCGACTCACCCGATTCTGGAAGCATTCAGTTTGCAAAGGGAACCCAGGTTGGCTACCTCGAGCAGGAAACTGATCTTGCAACAGATTCAACAATTCTGGAAGAAGTAGTTGCCTCTGCCCATGAGATAACTGCGATGGGGGAGCGTGCCCAAGCTCTTCAACTTCAAATTGCCGAGGTATCCGAAACAGGTGGCGATGTAGACGCCCTGCTCGAGGAGTATGGCCACGTTCAAGATCGCTTTGAACACCTGGGTGGCTACGAGCTTGAAAGCAATGCCAAAAAGATTCTTTCAGGCCTGAGCTTTAGACCTGAGGACTTTAACCGAGCCTGCTCCGAATTTTCCGGCGGCTGGCAGATGCGCATTGCTCTCGCAAAGCTATTCCTGCGCCACCCCGACCTGCTGCTTTTGGACGAGCCAACCAACCACCTGGACCTCGAAAGCGTGCAGTGGCTTCGCGGGTTTATTTCAAACTATGACGGCGCTGTGCTTATCGTGAGCCACGACCGTACGTTCATGGATTCGTGCGTCGATCACGTGGCAGCGCTCGAAAACCGCCGTATTACTACCTACACGGGTAATTACAGCTCATACCTCAAGCAGCGCGAAGACAATCTAGAGCAAATGCGCGCCAAACGCGCAGCTCAAGAGCGAGATATTGCCCACATGCAGGTGTTTGTAGACAAGTTTCGCTATAAGCCGACAAAGGCTGCGCAAGCACAAGAACGCATTCGCAAAATTGAGCAGATTAAAAGTGAGCTGGTCATTCTTCCTGAGGGCCACAAGCACATCAACTTTAACTTCCCCGATCCGCCACGCTCGGGCGATATGGTTATCTCGCTCGAAGACGTCTCTAAGTCTTATGGCGAAAAGCACATCTACAGTGGTCTTGACCTTAAGCTTTATCGTGGTGACCATGTGGCACTCGTTGGACCAAACGGTGCAGGTAAATCCACTCTCATGAAGATGATTGCAGGCATCGAGGCGCCAACTACTGGCTCGCGCGACCTGGGAACCAACGTAGGCATTGCGTATTACGCTCAGCATGCTCTTGAAGGCATGAACGAGAGCAACTCCGTGCTTCAAGAGATAGATACCGTAACGCCTAAGTGGACAGTTCCACAGCAGCGCAGCCTGTTAGGCGCTTTCCTTTTTAGCGATAACGATGCCATTGAGAAAAAGGTTCGCGTGCTTTCAGGCGGAGAAAAGGCGCGTCTGGCGCTGGCCAAAATGCTTGTTGCGCCCGAAGCCCTCCTTTGCCTTGACGAGCCAACAAACCACTTGGACATCGATTCGGTGGATATGCTGGAAAACGCCCTTAAGCGCTTCCCTGGCACTATTGTGCTTATCAGTCACGACGAACATCTTGTTCGCTCGGTTGCCAACCGCGTGATTGATATTCGCGATGGCAAGATGACGGTATACGACGGCGATTACGAGTACTACTTCTTCAAACGCGAAGAGCTAGCTCAGCGCACCAATGCCAGTGCTCCTGAGCAGCCTAAACAGGAAACTGCTCCCTCACGCCCCTCACCTGACGGCTCGCGCACCTTGCGTAGGACTCATACCGTGGAGGATGAAAAACCGCGTGAAGGCGGTAAGAAAACCAAGGAGCAGCGCCGCGCAGAGGCTGAAGCCCGCGCAGCACTCAATAAAAAACTCAAGGGGACCAAAAAGCGCCTGGCAGAGGTGGAAAAGAAACTCGAAACAGACCGCAAACGTTATGACGAGCTCATGGAATTAATGGCCTCTGAGGAGCTTTACGCCGATCAAGAGAAATTCAACGAGGCCCTTGCGGAATATAACGCACTCAAACAAGAGATGCCCGCGCTCGAAGATGAGTGGCTGGAGCTTACATCAAAGATTGAAGAGGAGACCGAGCGTGGATGTGCGTAAAGCTGGAGCCATCGCATGCAACGTACTGAGCATCATTGCTCGCCTGTGCGGTATTGTTCTGTGCATCTTTACCATCATGCTTTGCTTTCCGGGGCTCATTGCCAAGCTTAAGCTCGTTGATATCGTTTTTGACCTTGCAGGCGCTCTGCCTTCGATTATTGCAGGCTACGGGCTCATCCCTTCGCCCATGGGTGGAGTCTTTCGGTTTGACTTTGCGCTCACTGCAGCCATCTTTTTACTGCTTGACTACGCGCTTCAGCTTGCCTCACGCAAGCTTCGATAAAAGGTGCACAATATGGATTTTCAGCAGCTCATACTGCAGGCACTGGCACTTATTATTGGTATCGTGATTCATGAGAGCGCACATGCTCTGGTGGCATATCTGCTTGGAGACAAAACCGCCTCTGCTCGTGGGCGCGTTTCACTCAACCCACTTAATCATATTGACCCGTTTGGCACCGTACTATTACCCATCCTGATGCTTGCAGCAGGTGGTCCCGTGTTTGCCTTTGCTAAGCCTGTTCCTGTGTATCTGGGAAATCTCAAACATCCCAAGCGCGATGAACTGCTGGTTGCTCTAGCAGGACCCGCCTCGAATATTCTGCTCGCATGCGTAGGAAGTCTTATCGCGTATCTCGCATTTGCTTTTGCAGGTCAGACTATGACTATTGATACGGCACAGCTCATTGTTGACGCCGCATCTATCTTCATCATCGTGAACCTTTCCTTAGCGTTTTTTAACCTTATCCCACTACCACCACTCGATGGCTCGTCCATTATTGTTCCACTGCTTAAAGGCCAGGCACTTCAGGAGTACTACCGCATTCAGCGCTATGCGATGCCCATACTCATTGTTGTTCTCTATTTTCTTCCCACCATACTCCACATAGACCTCATTGGATACTATTTCGATTTCACGGTGTACCCCTTGGCACGTATCCTCTTCCAGTTCATCTTGAGCCCACTCTAAGGTAAACTAGGGGTTTCCATGATCGAGTAGTCAGGAAAGGGGAGTCCGTGTCCTATCGTGTATCCACACAGGTCTATTCTGGCCCCTTTGACCTGCTGCTACAGCTTGTGAGCCGTCAAAAAGTTGATATTGGATCCATTTCAATCTCTGAAGTGGCTGAACAGTACCTAGCCGAAGTAAACCGACTCGAAGCGCTTGATCTAGATGTAGCGAGCGACTTTTTGCTGGTAGCAGCAACACTGCTTGACATTAAGGCAGCCTCTCTTGTTCCTGACGATACCGACCGTCCGCGTAACGTAGAAGATGACGAGCTTGACGAGTACGCCGACCTTGATGGCGATGCTCTACGAGAAGTGCTTATCGCACGACTTATTGCTTACAAACAGTTCAAAAGCGCGGCAGCTGCTTTGGGAGCACGCATGGAAGCCGAAAGCCGCATGCACCCCCGTGTAGCCGGGCCTGATCCAGAGTTTCTCAATCTCATGCCCGACTATCTCTCGGGCATTACATTGCGTGGCCTTGCTGTTATATGTGCCGATCTTGACGGGCGACGCGAAACGTTTTTGCTAGAAGCAGAGCATGTAGCACCGCACCGCGTGCCACTTGAGCTTACGGTGGCATCTGTTGATCGCGTTACCATGTCTAAGCCTCATATGACGTTTAGGGAACTATTAGACGGAGAAGCTACAACAGAGCAGCTTGTGGCCACTTTCCTTGCCATATTAGAGCTTGCCAAACGCGGCTCTGTAACGCTAAGCCAAGACGAGATTTTTGGCACGATTCAAATTGATCGTGTAGAAGGCGCGCCTGAATATCATCCCGATGAACCCGTTACTTCAGACCAAGGAGCAATAAATGAGTGAGCTTGAGACCCTTGAGTCTTCAACCCTAAAAGGCGCTCTTGAGGCCATGCTCCTGGTTTCAAGCGACCCTGTCAGCGCATCTGCTTTAGCGCAAGTGCTCGAAGCAACACCCGGCGAGGTAGCATCTCTGTTGGCTGAGCTTCAGGTTGAGTACCAGGAAAAAAACCGCGGCTTCCAACTGCGCGAAGTTGCTGGCGGTTGGCGTCTCTTTACCCATCCCGCTTATCACAATCAGGTAGAAGCACTGGTACTTTCTTGGGACACCCAACGCCTCTCTCAAGCCGCTCTTGAGACGTTGGCTGTTATCGCCTATCACCAGCCGGTAACCCGAGAGGTTGTTAAGGGTATCCGTGGTGTTAACTCCGATGGTGTTATCTCGTCTCTTGTCGACAAGGGCTTAGTACGCGAGCTTGGGCGCGACCCCCAGCGTGGTCAGGCAATCATCTATGGAACAACCTCTGCGTTCCTCGAGAAGTTTGGCTTGAGGAGTATTAAGGATCTTCCAGATCTTGAACAGTTTGCCCCAGACGAACAGTCTCGCCAATTCATTCGCGAGCGTCTCTCGGGCCGCTCCATCCAGTCGACGCTCGAAGAGACTGACGAAGATCTTGAAGAAGAGCGCGAACTCATTGAGGACGAGCCCGATTCCTCGGCTTTCGATGTGAATGAACCAGTCAACGAGGACGAGGACGCGTAACACATGGAAGAACAACGTATTGTTCCCATGCGTCTCCAGCGTTTTTTGGCGCGTGCTGGTGTAGCCAGTAGACGCGGTTCAGAAGACCTCATGACCGCCGGACGAGTTACCGTTAACGGCCAGGTAGTTCGTGAGCTTGGTAGCAAGGTAGACCCGCTCGTTGACACAGTTGCTGTCGATGGCATTGAGGTCTCACTTGCTGCTGGTGCTACCTACATCATGCTCAATAAGCCAGCCAATTATGTGACTACCATGCGTGACCCCCAAGGGCGTCCTTGTGTGGCGTCTCTTGTGCCCACCGATAAATACCCCGGGCTCTTTCCTGTTGGAAGGCTCGACCGAGACACCACCGGACTTCTGCTCTTCACTACCGATGGAGACCTAGCCCAGCATCTTCTACATCCTTCTTTTCATGTAGATAAGACCTACATCGCATTGGTTGACGGAACTGTTCATGACCATGAGCTTAAACCTCTAAGGCAGGGTGTGGTACTTGACGATGGTCCCTGCCAACCCGCGCAGTGCGAGATTATTGCCGAGGAGGATGCAGTAATAGTTGCTCCCAACGGTCTTCCTGCGCATACTACGGCTGTTCGTGTGATTATCCACGAAGGCAGAAAAAACCAGGTCAAACGCATGCTCGGAAAGATACACCATCCAGTTTTGCGTCTGCACCGCTCCACATTTGGCCCGTTAGATCTTACAGATGTAACTCCTGGGTCTTGGCGCCTTCTTACTCAAAACGAACTTGATGCTCTCAAACGATAAAGGAGATATCTCGATGATTATCGCTATCGATGGTCCCGCCGGTTCTGGTAAATCAACCATCGCCAAACTCATAGCCGAGCGTCGCGGCTTTGACAAACTGGATACCGGAGCCATGTTTCGTACCGTGGCGTTTGTATGCGCCTCTAACAATATCAACCTTGATGATGAAGCCGCAGTGGTAAACATTGCTCAAAACACTGACATTCAATTTTGCGAACAAAATGGCTTGATGCACGTTATTGCAGACGGACAGGATGTCACAAAAGACATACGCACACCCGAAACCGATCGCATTGTGTCTAAGGTTTCAGCCTACCCGGGCGTACGCGATGCCATGAAGCGTTGCCAGCGTGCTTTTGCAGAAGGTCGCAATGTTGTGGCTGAAGGTCGTGATATTGGAACGGTTGTATTCCCTTATGCAGAGGTAAAAGTCTTTCTTACTGCCGATCCACGAGAGCGCGCACGTCGCCGAGTTCTACAGCGCCTTAACGGAGAGCAGGTCTCTACCGAGGAGCTTGAGCGCCAGATTTCTGAGACCCTAGCCGATATTGAGCGTCGTGATCTTCTTGATTCAAGCCGCGAAGTAGCACCTCTTCGAGCAGCAGAAGACGCCCACAAGATTGATTCTTCCTCCCATACGATCGAAGAAGTTTGCAGTCAAATCTGTGCGCTCATTGATGCGGAGCAATAACTGATGAGCAAGAAATTTTCAACACCAGAAGACTTCTACGATGCCGGAATGCGCGAGTTTCCTGCACCTGCTCGCGCACTTTACAGTGTAGTTTTGGCCATCCTGTATGTCTTTTCCAAACTCATGTGGCGCTGGAGCATCAAGCATCCCGAACGCTTAGTTCCCCAAGCAGATAAGGGTGCCGTCATCATCTGCAATCACACTTCGATGGCCGAGGTTATTGCTATTGTTTCTCACCTTTGGAAGAGCGGGCGCCGCGTTCGTCCCATTTTTAAATCTGAATTCAATAGCACAGGCATTGTTAAGTGGGCTTTTTCGCGCGCAGGTGGCATTCCTGTAGAGCGCGGCACTGCAGACATCAAGTCGTTACGTCGTGCACAGCATGCCCTGCAGCGCGGGGAAGACATCCTTATTTTCCCTGAAGGCACTCGCATTCGAACCGATGACCAGCCCGTCGAACTCCATGGTGGTTTTGCTGTAATTGCCAGTATGGGAAAGGCACCTATTGTGCCTATGGCAGTCTGCGGATTCCGCGACCTTACACCCAAAGGCTCCAAACTCACCCGTCCCCTTACCTGCTGGATGGCAGTGGGGGAAGCAGTATCCTTTAATGATGCTCCTTCTGAGCTTAAGCGACGCGAGAAGAGTGAATGGGTAGAAACTACCTCAATAGATAGAATGTATGCACTGCGTGACGCACTGCAACAAGAACACCCGGGGAGGAAATGATGGACAAACCTATCATCGAAATCGCCGAAAAATCAGGTGTGTGCTTTGGGGTTGAACGAGCCCTACGACTTGCAGAAGGCGCCCTCAAAGACTCTCCTCAGCCTGTCTATACCTTGGGAGCCCTTATTCATAATCCCATTGTTGTAGCTGAGCTGGAAGAACAGGGCATTTGCCTCGCAAATCAAATTGGAGACGCAGATAGTGGCACGCTTGTTATACGTGCACATGGTGTTCCCCCGCAGACAATCATTGAAGCCGAGCAAAAAGGTCTTACCGTCATTGATGCTACTTGTCCGTTTGTTAAACGAGCCCACGATGCGGTAGACGAACTTGTTAAAGGCGGTTACCAAGTAGTTATCTTGGGTGAACCGGGACATCCAGAAGTTGAGGGAATCAAAGGGCACGCAGCCCCCGATGCCTTTGTAATCTCATCTCCCGACGAACTTACCTCAGTTAATCTGCGCGCCCGCGTGGGACTTGTTGTACAAACAACCCAGACCGAGGAGCGTCTGCAGCAAGTAGTTTCACTCATGCTTCCTCACGTGCACGAATTACGTGTTTACAACAC
>CAVJWJ010000033.1:6898-8817 GCA_963653375.1 Roseburia sp. CAG:303 | reverse complement strand
CAGGCAATCGAACAACTTACGGCATAATTCATGGACCAGACGATTCCTGATTACGCCAAAACAGTCGCAGACTATGGGCGTTCTCACGACAATCAGCCGGGAGTAGGCGCACTCATCACAACAATTCGCCCCGATTCGCCTGCCTACGATGTAGGCATCGAGCCGGGCATGCGTATTCTTGCCGTAAATGGCAAGCCCTTAACTGACATGATTGTTTGGCTCTGGGAAGGCGATGGAGACACGGTAAATCTCGATGTCTTTGACCCGAGCGATAACACCGTCACTCCCGTTGAGCTGGAGCGTTTTCCAGGAGAAGACTGGGGCATTCAGTTTGATGGCCCCATCTTTGATGGCATGCGTACCTGCGTAAATGCTTGCGTCTTTTGTTTTATGACCATGCTGCCCAAGGGCGGGCGCGAAACTCTTTACATCCGAGATGACGACTACCGCCTCAGCTTTTTGCAGGGCAATTTTGTTACTCTGACCAATCTGTCAGACGATGACATTGCGAACATCATTGAGCACGACATGAGTCCCATGAACGTATCAGTTCATGCCATATCGCCCGATGTTCGCAGAAAGCTTATGGGAAAAAACGCCGCTCGTGGCATTGAGTCCCTTGAAGCCCTTATGGAAGCAGGTATTGAGATTCATGCGCAGATTGTTCTGTGCCCGGGTCTCAACGATGGGGAAGAGCTTGAAAAGACTCTGCGCTACTGCGAAGACCACGAGCAAATCACAAGCCTAGGCATTGTCCCTCTTGGATTTACCAAGCATCAGAAACGCTTTACTACCTCGTATTCTGATGATATGTATGCCGCGCGAAGCGTTATTGAGTTGGTAAGACCTTACCAAGACCGTGCCTTCGAGCGCTTTGGCCGCCACACTTTCCAAATGTCAGATGAGTTCTACCTCGATGCAAAGCTTGATCCACCAGAGGCAGATTTCTACGATGGGTATCCGCAGTACTACGATGGCATTGGCATGATTCGTAGCTATATGGACGATACTGCACGCATACTCAAAGAAGAGCATGAGCGCCTCAACCGCATAGCAGGCGAACTCAAGCGTCAAGAATTACAGCTCCTTGTTATCTCGGGAGCTGCCGCGCGCGATGTTGTTGCAGGCTTTGTATCGGCAGAACCACTTACAGGCGAAGTTCTAGCCATCAAAAACCGTTATTTTGGCGGCAATGTTGATGTCACTGGTCTCATTTGCGCCGGAGACCTGCTAGAACAAACACCGCAAGATCTTACTAACGTTATGCTCTTTATCCCAAGCATCATGTTCAACGCAGATTCGATGACTTTGGACGAGTATCATCGAGAGCAGATTATCGACGAGCTGGTCTCGCGAGGAGCACAGGTACACATTGTGTCCACCATGCCGCAAGACTTGCTCGAATCACTGGAAAGCGTGCTCGGCCTCAGCTGAGGCCCCGTATACAAGGAGATACATGAAGCCCATCGTCGCCGTCGTCGGACGCCCCAACGTAGGCAAGTCAACCCTCGTTAACCGTATTACTCAAACCTCTGATGCCATTGTTCACGAGAGTCGTGGCGTCACGCGCGATCGCTCTTATTACGATGCAGATTGGTGTGGGCATACTTTCACGCTCGTTGACACGGGTGGCATTGAGCCTATGAAGAGCGAGGACGTTTTCTCCGCTTCCATTCGCGACCAAGCACTTTCCGCTGCCGAAGAAGCCGATGTTATCCTCTTTGTTGTCGATGGATCTATCGGCGTAACTGAAGAGGACGAAAGCGTTGCCCGCATGATCAAGCGAGCAAAGAAACCAACCTTTTTGCTGGTAAACAAGCTTGATAATCCCGCGCGCGAACAAGAACGCCTCTGGGAGTTCTATTCCTTGGGCGTGGGCGACCCCGTTCCCGTCTCTGCACTTCATGGCCATGGCACAG
>CAVJWJ010000033.1:0-5989 GCA_963653375.1 Roseburia sp. CAG:303 | reverse complement strand
TGCAGCTCATTGCTCCCACCGTTGCGTGTCTTGTTGTCTCTTTTCTTATTTGCGGCATTCCTTTTGGCCTCATTATTGCCAAGATATCTGGCAAGGGAGACATTCGACAAGCTGGTTCGGGCAATATTGGAACCACAAACGCTCTGCGTGTCGCTGGTCCCAAGGTAGCTGCTGCAACGCTTCTTTTTGATGTGCTCAAAGGCGTGCTTTGCGTTTGTGTCTCGCGTCTTATCTTGGCTAATCTTTTCTTTAACGGAAACACCGCACAGCTTGCTCCGGGCGCCCCTGCCGATTGGACGTTAGCCCTGATTGCTCTGACATGTCTATGCGGACATGTTTTTTCGCCCTATCTTCACTTCAAAGGTGGAAAGGGCATAGCAGTAGGCGTCGGCGTTCTTTTTGGCTGGTATTGGCCTTTAGCCCTTTTGCATCTCGCCATCTTTATTGTGCTAGTGGCAATAACAAAATATGTTTCGGTTGGCTCAATTGTCACAGCCGCTTGCGTTCCATTGACAGTTACTCTAGCGTTCCCGTACTCATCGCTTACCTGCAAGCTTCTTATGTCACTCATGGGCGTCATAGTGGTTTGGGCGCATCGAGGCAACATCAAAAAACTGCTGCATGGCAAGGAATCCAAGCTGTCTTTTTCCAAGCGCGTCTCCAAAATGGATGATGAATCATGAACATAGCTTTGATTGGTTCGGGCTCCTGGGGCACCGCGGTAGCTGGACTTGCTGCCAACAATGGTCATCACGTGTGCATGTGGGCACACAGCGAAACCTGTGTTCAGGGCATAAATGAAAACCATGTCAACCCGCGTTATCTGACCGGCTACCATCTACCAAGTACGATTTCTGCCACCAATGACATTGCCCAAGCACTTGCCAATGCTGACGCCGTTATCTTTGGCGTTCCTTCTACGCACTTAAGAGCTATCGCGGCAGAAGCTTCAGCCTTTATAGCACCTGAAACGCCGATTCTTTGCCTCACCAAAGGTATTGAGCCTCAGACGGGCTTTCTGATGAGCGAGATTATTGGCGACGAATGTGGACATCCCGAGCGCATTGCTGCACTCTCAGGACCCAATCATGCCGAAGAGGTCTGCTTAGGACAGCTCTCTGCAGCCGTCATTGCCGCAGAAGATGCCCAGATTGCCGAGTTTTTTAAAACCATTCTCTTAGCACCAGAGTTTCGAATCTATGTCTCCGGAGACATAGTTGGCGTAGAGACCTGCGGGGCTATTAAAAACATCATTGCTATTGTCTGCGGAATCGCAGCTGGCTCTGGCTTTGGTGACAATACGCTTGCTCTCATCATGACGCGTGGTTTGGCTGAGATCAGCCGCTTGGTTCACGCCCGAGGTGGCGAAGCTATTACCTGCATGGGCCTAGCCGGCATGGGAGACCTTGTTGCCACCTGCACTTCTGAACACTCACGCAATCGCACTTTTGGGTATGCCTTTTCTCAGGGCACCACGCTTACCGACTATCAAAACCAAACACACATGGTTGTAGAAGGCGCGCATGCGGCCAAAAGTGCCTCTGAGCTTGCGCAGAAACTAGGCGTAGACGTTCCACTGACATTCGCGCTCAATGGAGCACTCTGGCATGGAACAAGCATGAAAAATGCCCTGGAAACACTTGTAGATCGAGTTCCCACCGAAGAGTTCTACGGTATCGACGAATAGGGGAGTAGCATAATGCCTGATTCTATAAAAATCTCACCTTCCATCCTTTCAGCTGACCTGGGAAATCTTGCGCGAGACCTCCAAAGCATTGCTGAGGCTGATTTCATACATATCGATGTTATGGACGGGCATTTCACACCAAACCTTACCTTTGGCCCTCAAATTGTCCGTGTTACCAAGGCGGTAAGTGATGTGCCACTTGATGTTCACATGATGGTTTCTAATCCCGAAGAATCCATTGACTGGTATGCAGATGCCGGTGCAGACCTCATTACGGTGCATTACGAAGCAGCAACGCATCTCCATCGCATCGTAAGTCATCTGCATGACCGGGGCATTAAAGCTGGAGTTGTCCTTAACCCAGCAACTCCAGTATGTGTTCTCGATAGCATTATCGAAGATCTTGATATGGTGCTCCTTATGAGCGTTAATCCTGGCTTCGGTGGTCAGACGTTCATTGAGGGAACCTATGCCAAGCTTAAAGCCCTAACTGCGCTATGCCGCGAGCATCAGGTTGCCCCCCTCATCGAGGTAGACGGCGGTGTCTGCATGGACAACGTCGAGAAGGTGGTTCGCGCTGGTGCTAACGTACTAGTTGCAGGCTCAGCCGTGCTTGGTAAACCTAACCCTGCAACCGCGCTTCAGGAGCTAAAAGACAAGGCCAATCTCGCTCTCCTAAGTAATGAGGCGTAAATCAACTGTGCTCATATCCACCAACCAAACCTATATCAATCTCGACTATGCAGCATCTACACCTCTGAGAGCCTCAGCACGTGCTGCGCAGAATGTCTACGATACAAGCCCTCTAGCAGGGGTTAACCCTAATTCACTCCACTCACTTGGTCGTCAAGCTGCTCAAGAGCTCGAGCGCTGCCGCGTCACGCTAGCTCACACGCTTGGCTCACGGGTGCGTGCCAGCGAAGTCATTTTTACCAGCGGGGGAACAGAAGCCAACTTCTTGGCTCTCATGGGCATCGCAGAGGGAGCTCGGGAGCGTGACCGCAAACGCACGCGTGTCATTCTTTCTGCCATTGAGCACGATTCAATGCTCGACAATATTCCACTCCTGCATGCTGCTGGATTTTCCACACAGCTCATTACTCCCACGTCTTCAGGCGTAATTGATGAGTCTGCCCTACGCGCAGCCATGGACACAGACGTTGCTCTTGTAAGCATCATGCTTGCTAATAACGAAACGGGAGCGATTCAACCTATTGCTTCCCTTGCTTCTGTTGCACACGAGTTTGGCGCCTATTTCCATACCGATGCCATTCAGGGCTATCTACACACTCCATTTGATGTTGGCGAATTGGGCGTAGACGCGCTCTCGCTTGCAGGTCATAAAATTGGAGGCCCTGTAGGAGTCGGCGCGCTCTATCTTGCACGTAACACACCCTTGCGCCCCCGCCTCTTTGGTGGAGGCCAGGAGTCTGGACGTCGTCCCGGTACACAAGATTTGCGTCAAATTCTTGCCCTAACTGCAGCAGCCGAAGAACTTGCACCCCAAGTAGCAGCTGAGGAAAAACGCTTGACTGAGCTCTCCGTCGCGCTTTATGACAAGCTTTGCACCCACAAGGCTGTCTCTGCAACAATTGGAAACTATCAAACACAAGCGCATCTTGCAGGAATTGTCTCCATAACCGTTGATGGTATGGACTCTGAAGAGCTGATTTTGCAGCTCGATGCAAGGGGATTTGAAGTCTCAGCTGGATCTGCTTGCACGAGCGCAGACCTCGATGCAAGCCACGTGCTCCTCGCTATGGGCATACCTCAACGTCGAGCCTTGGGATCGTTGCGCATTTCCTTCGATGACCGCGTAAATCCCCAAGACTTAGACGCCTTCGCTGAAGCTTTCGATTCCGTACTCAAGGACCTGTAATGCTTATATCAACACTTGAACAGCTTTTGCTCGAACGTTTTCCTGCCAGCTCTGCAGAGCCATGGGATCATGTAGGACTTTCTGTAGGAGACCCATCGGCAGAGGTTACCGGCGTTGTTTGTGCGCTTGACGCTACAGTAGAAAACGTTCGATATGCTTCCGAGCAGCATGCTAACGTGCTCCTCACACATCACCCGGTCTATATCAAAGCTCCTAACTGCTTTGCGCCTGCCTCACCGTCTCGACCCTATGCTTCAGCCACTGTGTACGAAGCTGCCCGTCTCGGCGTTTCAATCATCTCCCTACACACTAATCTCGATCGCTCTCTCGAGGCACGCGCTTTGCCACCCATACTGATGGGATACCGAGCCATAACATCACTGGAGCATGCCAAAGAGCCTGATGAGCTTGGTCTAGGCTCCATTTGCAATATTGCAGAAACGCCACTTAAAACGCTCGCATTTCAAGCTGCTCGCGCTTTTGATAGCTCTCCGCGTGTGTGGGGATCTTCCGGGCGCGTTATTAGACGCCTTGCTTTTCTTGGTGGCTCACTTGGTGAGTTTGGTGAATATGCGCTTGCCAACAATGTAGATGCCATTATTTGCGGCGAGGCTGGCTACCACATCTGCCAGGACTTACGCCTACGTGGACTCGCTGTTATCTTGCTGGGTCACGACCGCTCGGAACAGCCATTCGTGGAAATCTTGGCAAAAGCTGCCCACGACGTAGGTATCCCCAGTGCACTGATAGATACAATGGGTGACTCGCACCAATGGTGGACGGTTACAAAAGGAGATTGTTCATGAGCTCAGCATCCACGCTTCTCGAATTGCAAAAAACCGACCTGGAGCTCATGCGCAATAAAGAGCTTCTGCAGTCTCTCCCTGAAATTGCAGAACTCGCACGCAAGCGAAAAACGTATCTCAAACTCAAATCGAATTCCACAAAGCTGTTGGCCCAGCGCAAGGACATTGAATCCGATTTAGAAGAGCTGCAAAACGAGGCACAAACCAATAACGAAGGTGTTGAAACGGCACGTCGCAACACCGATATGAGCGACTACAAGCAGGTTCAGCAGCTTGAAATAGATCTTTCCACCATCGCTAAGAAGCTCGACAAGATTGAATTTGACCGCAAAGAGAAGCAAGCGCTCCTCGATAAGGTGCTTGTAGCTGAGGACGAGCTCAAAACACGTACGCAGCAAATGGAAGACGAGATTGTGAGCGACACCAAAGCTGCACGCACTCACGCTGCCGAAATTCAAAAGGAAATTGACGCAGCTCAGGCCAAGCGTACACATCTACTCGAATCACTTCCTAGCAATCTCTGCACGTCCTACGAGCAGGCTGCCAAGAAGTTCCAAGGCCTTGCTATTGAACAGCTCAATGGCAATATCCCTAGCGTGTGCCGCACTTCTCTGCAGGCCTCTTCCATGGCAGATCTTAAGCATGCTGATGAAATTTGCGAATGCCCTTATTGCCACAGGCTCCTTATTATCTCAAGCGATGAGGAGGAATAGACGTTATGTCAGGGGAGCGCAAAACGGTTCTGCTATGCGTCACGGGATGCATTGCGGCTTACAAATCATGTGAGATTCTTCGCTTACTTCAGAAGGCCGGCTACCGCGTAAAAGTGCTCATGTCTGAGCATGCTACGCAATTTGTGAGCCCCACTACCTTCCGCGCTCTTTCTCATGAGCCAGTTGCTGTAGGGCTTTTTGATGACCCCCACGACCCCATTCACCACATCTCTCTTGCTCAAGAGGCTGATGTAGTACTGGTAGCGCCCGCAACGGCAAATATAGTGGCAAAGATGGCTCACGGCATTGCTGATGATTTGATGTCTACCACGCTTCTTGCAACACGGGCACCCATCATCATTGCACCCGCAATGAACTCAGGCATGTGGGAAGCCGCAGCTACGCAAGAAAATATAGCAACGCTTGCAAAACGCGGTGTCAAGATTATTCGACCCGATTCAGGATACTTAGCCTGTGGCGAAGTTGCTTCTGGAAGGCTTCCAGAGCCAACCATGATTGCAGAAGAGACCATAGCCACCCTTGAAGCATCTGATGCGCTGACAGGGGAGAGAATACTCATCACCGCAGGTCCAACACACGAGCCTATAGATCCCGTGCGTTATATTGCAAATCGTTCGAGTGGCAAAATGGGCATTGCACTTGCGCGCACTGCTGTGCGGATGGGAGCAGAAGTCACGTTAGTTCTTGGACCTTCAAACGAACCTGTTCCCGCCGGAGCGCACGTCATTCGCGTCACTACTGCGCAAGAAATGTTCGAAGCAGCATCTCAGGCGTTTGAAACCTCAACCATTGCGATCTTGGCTGCAGCTGTAGCAGACTACACCCCGGCAAATCCATCAAACCACAAGCTCAAGAAAACAGCCGAACATCTGGATTGCATCGA
>CAVJWJ010000032.1:0-18472 GCA_963653375.1 Roseburia sp. CAG:303 | reverse complement strand
GCCGTGTTGGCAATCAGCAGGGCCGCCATGGCAAGCACGCTTTTGCGCACGCCAAAGCGCTCGCGAATGAGCGAAGCCAGGCCCTTACCCGTTACGCAACCGCAGCGCGCCGCAGTCTCCTGCGTCACAATTAAGAGCACCGTCATCACGGGGAGCATCCACAGCATCTGATAGCCGTACGACGCACCCGCGCTTGAGTAGGTAGCAATACCGCCCGCGTCGTTACCCGAAAGAGCAGCTAGAAGGCCTGGACCCATTGCACCAAAGATGGCCGCCGCCGTGAGTTTTTGCTTGGTCTTGCCTTGCATCATGCCCCCATAATCGAGCACATCACAACGATGCACAGCACCGAAAACAGCACAGCCGAAACCAGCACAGCCGTAAGCTGCATCGCCGTACCCGAGACCGGCTTGTCGTGTTCGTCGCTCCAGTAGAGCACCTTGAGGTAGATAACCGAGCTCATGGACGAGAGCAGCGTGACTACCGCAGCCACATCAAAGCACGCCATGAACATCTGCGCAGGCCAGATAGAAACATCGGTAAAGGCAGCCGTGGCAACCAGCTGTCCGCAGAGGTAAATCACCAGTGCCAGAATGAGACCAGTCACCGTGTTTTGCAGCCAGAACCACACGTAGGGGCGCTTTTCCTCGTCTGCATCGTCGTTTTCGAGGAAGAAATTCTTCACAAAGCCCACCATGCGCGTAGCTGCAAGCAGTACCACGGGCATCGCGCACATGGGATAGAGGAAGAGCGTGTTGCGGTGAGCAATAGTATCCAAAATCGAAGCCATAATGACCGACGCCACGGCCCAAATCACAATCCAATACTGACGGCGCACAAACCATGCAATAGCACCTGTGGCCTCGCCCGTGGTGTTTTCGCCACCCGTGGCAACACCAGCAATCTGAAGATCTTCCTGGTGCTCCTCGGTCATAACGTCCATGGCGTCGTCGACCGTAACAATGCCCAAGATGTGACGATTCTCGTCGCATACCGGAATGGCAGCGAGGTTGTACTTAGACATCTCCTCGGCCACTTCTTCCTGGTCAAGGTCAGGAGCAACCCATACCACGTCGCGATAGGCAAGATCTTTCAGGCGCTCGTTGCGCTCAGCCACCACCAGCGCGCGCAGTGACAGCACACCCGAAAGCGCACCCTCGGCGTCGGTGGTGTACACGTAGTAGACGCTCTCAAAGTCCTCGTCCAGCTGCTTGATTGCCTCAACAGCGTCGGCCACGGTAGCGGTTGCAGGAAGCGCCACAAACTCCGAGGTCATAATACGACCAGCGGTGTCTTCCTCGTATCCCAACAGGGTACGAATGGCCTTCTCCTCTTTTACGCCCATCAGGCGCAGGAGCTTCTCGGCCTTCTCGTAGTCCAGCTCTTCGATGAGCGCGGCTGCGTCGTCCGGGTCCATCATGGCGAGCATCGAAGACGCGTCGCGGTCGGAGAGGCCCTCAAGCATCTCGGCTACAAGCTCATCGTCGTCCAGCTCCGAGATTGCCTCGGCCGCCTGTGCAGTATCCAACTGGTTGAACACCTGACCGCGCAGGCGCGGATCGAGCTGTTCGATGATGTCGGCGATGTCTGCCGGGTGCAGCTCGCCCAAGGTCTTGTGCGAAACAGAAAGCTTAATCTGCTGCGTGCTGCGCTCAAGCAGGTCCATGTAAGACCACGCGATGATGTCCTCGCCCAGTGGCTTGCCAATAGCCTTAGCCACGCGGCACACCACGCGCTCCAGCGCCGGATGAATTGCACGCAACAGTCCGCGTGCACCCACGTCGGCGCCCAGCAGGCGCAGCTGATTTTCGCCCGAAGCAGAAAGCTTGATGTCGTTTACGCGCACGACCTTCATGCCTTGTGTGTCCACAATCTGCTTATTCATGATGTCGCGCACCAGCAGCAGCTCAGAAGGCTGCAGGTACGAGAAGCGAATATCGGTGGAGGGGTACTTCAGGTACACGCCGTCGTCATCAAAGTGATCGACGTACTTGCGCCACGAAATCATAAACGGAGTTTTGGAAGGACCTTGGAACGCCAGCGCGGTTACACGAGGAAAGACCTCGCCCGTGGCGATACCAAAGTCGTTGACGATGCCCATCTTTTCGCCTGTGGAGTCAATTACAGGCAGCTTGAGCATCTCGGAAAGATAGTTCATAGTGCTCCTATCCAGCCGTTCGTAAGCGAAAATTGCGTATGTAGCTGGCAGCACGCGGCAAAACGCCGTGCTGCAATACCCCATGCGCGCATCTCCGCTGCCACCTGGCCAGCAAGAGGCACCCGCAGGGGCTAGCTACTGTGAGGTCGAGGTTTAGATTTCACCTTTAGCCTTTCTGTAAGCCCTGCATAAATTGCGGCTGCGCGCCAACGAGCACGCGGCCTGTAGCCATAGCGCAACTACTATAGCATCGAGTTTGGAAGACTCCACCCATTTTTCGCCATGCTTGCGCACGGCATATCAAAAGCTGATATGTATCTAACAAAGAGATGCTGAGCTGGTCTGAGAGCAATCGCTCTCTCAGTCGCACGAGACACGAGCATCTGAATGCTCGCTGTCGCATGTGGTGATCACTTACACGTCGGGCAGTACCGCATCGTCAGGCATCTTGACGGTGCCCCTCACCACGTCTTCAGGGAAGTTGCCGTCTTTCTCCATCAGCTCGCTTACCGTTACCAGCTGATAGCCCGCAGCCTTGAGACCGTCGATGATGTCGGGCAGCGCCTCCACGTCTTGCGAACGGTTGCCGCCGCCGTCGTGCATAAGGGCAATAGCGCCGTTAAACGCATGCGAAAGCACGTTTTGCGTAATGGCCGAAGCACCCGGGAGCTTCCAGTCGAGCGTGTCGATGTTCCAGATTACATTGCAACTAATGAGGTCTGCCGAACGCGCCCATTCAACATCCGTGAAGGCACCATAGGGTGCACGAATCATTTGGGTGGTCTGGCCCGAAGCTGCCGAAAGCTTATCAAAAGCGCTGGTAATCTCGTTGCGCAAGTCATCTTTGCCCAGGGTAGGCAAGTTTTGATGCTGATTGGTGTGGCTCGCCAACTCGTGGCCGCCCTCAACCACTGCCTTGGTAAGGCTGGGGTTCGATTCTGCCTGCGTACCTAGGTTAAAGAAGGTAGCTTTCACGCCCTTCTCGGCCAGAATATCCAGAATCTGCTGCGTATAACTCGAGGGACCATCGTCAAAGGTAAGCGCAATGTACTTTCCGCCGTCAGAAGGCTCGGGCGTGCGCGAAGACACTACCATCTGCGTAGGCTCTTCAATTACTTCCTTGTCCACCGTCTCGCCCGACTGCTTGCCCGTCCAGACCTTCTTTTTGCCCGCGCGTCCCCACTGCGAGACATACTGAATGGAGCCGCCGGCCTCTTTGGTGATACCCGGAGCAATGTCCACAGTCTCCTCGGTGTACTCCTCGGTTGCGTCGGCACCATCTGCAACCGTAATGGTGTCCCCGTCGCCAAGCTTGGTAGAGCCAAAATCTGCCACGGCCACGATTTCGCCGTTGCGCGTGACAGAGCAGCGGTCGCCGCCATCGTCAGAAAGTGTATTGCCTCCCACCGAAAGCAGCTTGCCAGCGTGCACGCCAAAGTAGTCGTTACCAGCCAGATAGGTCTCAAGCGATGTGCCGATGCGTACCTGCTTGGTCTCGTTGTTTACCGTGATATCTACCGAACGCCAGAAAAACGTCCAGCCAATACCCAGACCAATGCCGAGTACCAGGACAAACAAGGCAATGATAGAAACAGGGCTACGGTCGCGATGCTTGTGCGGCGTGCTCGATACCGGAATATACGCTGGCGGAATGGGGGGCTCATAGCCCGACTGCGTTACCGAACGAGCCTGTTGCACCGTGCGCGTGCGCTGTGCTGGGTGCGCTTGCGCTGCACGAGCCTGCGTGGGGTGTCCTTGCCCAGCTGTATGGGCCACCTGCGCCTGAGCATGATGCACCTGAGCCGCATGCTCCTTCTGAGCTGCCTGCGCTTGGGCGGGATCTACCTGCTGCGCCATATGCGTCTGCTGGTCCGCGTGCGCTTGCTGGCTTGCATGTGCCTGTTGATTCGCGCGGGCCTGGTGGTTTGCCTGTACCTGCTGGTTGGCAGCTGTTGCCTGCTGGCTCACACCTGCCTGCTGGACCGGCTCTGGCTCCTGAGCCTCCTGCGCCGTATGAGGAGCACGCTGAGCCGCCTCGTGCGAAGCCTTTTTCATTGCCTGCTTCAGCGTCTTTTTACGCTGGTAAGAAGACGTGTTAACCCCGCAAATGGGAGCAGTACCCGTTGCCTTATAACGGGTAGGCTGATGCTTTACTGCATGATTTGTCGTATGAGCCACCGGGTGAGAAGCTGCCCCCACTCGCGAAGCATGCTCTACCTGCGAACCCGCCGCCGGCGATGCGCCATGCTCTTGGTTAACCTGCTTATTATCTTCTGATGCAGCCACAACAAACCCTTTCTGCATCTCGTACGTTCGGACCCCAGTCTATCACCGGGCGCGGACACAAATGCACCCGCCTAACTATCAAAACCAAACACAAACACTAAGTTGTCGAAGTATCCGAATCGCTGCCAGACGACCCCGTAGCATCTGCCGTAGAAATGGTAGGCAGCACAGCCTTCTTAGGCATCGACACCTCGGTCAAGTCAATTTCCTTCGAAAGCTCCTTGTTGGTTTTAATAAGCTCTCCTACCGAGACCACTTTGTAGCCGTCCTCGGCCAGACGATCAAGCAGGTCAGGCAGCGCCTCTACGGTCTGCGCAGACGTGGCGTCGTTGTCGGTCATAGCAACAATGCTGCCGTTGGACACACCGCCTGCAACCGTCTCAACCACGGTATCGGCACCCTGCAGCAGCCAGTCACCGGAATCCATGCTCCAGGCCACCGCCACGCTCATCAGGTCCATGCACGAAGCCCACTGCTCTTCCGAAAGCCTGCCACCCGCGGAGCGCAGCATAGTCACCGAAGTTCCCGTGGCCTGGCCCACTTTGCCCAAACCTTGCGAAACCTCATTGCGCAGGCTCGTGCCTGTGTAACTATCGAGCGAGGTGCCATCGGTGCCTAGACTTCCAACCTCACAACCAGCAGAAATAATGGCCTTAGCCTGCTTGGAATACTCCGCCGCATGCTCTGCAGTAAGGAAAAACGTTGCCGTGGCACCCTTTTCTTCCAAAATGGTCAGAATCTGGTCAGTATAGCTGCTCGGCGCCCCATTAAAGGTCAGCGCCACGTACTTGCCAGAGTCGGGCTTTACCGACGAGCAGACCACCACGCCATCAACCGGCTCCTTAACCACACCGCGGTCGTAGGTCTTGCCTGTGGTTTTGCCCGTCCACACCTCGCTGCGACCCAGCTCGGCCCAGGTCTTTACATACTGAATGGGACCTGAACCCTCAAAGGTCAACGACGGCTGAATATCTGTGGCTTTAATGTCGTGGTCCTCGTACTCATCGCGCCCGTTGGTAATGGTAATTTTCTCGCCACCCGTAAGCTTTGTAGAGTCGAGTTTGTCGTTATCAATCTGCTTTTTGCCCAGCTTAACGGAGTACTTCTCGCCACCGCGCTTAGTGATTACACTGTCGTCCACCGCCAACAGGTTGCCCGCGCGCACACTGATTTCTTGCGCGTCAATAAGCTGCTGAATGCTGGAGTTGATGCGCACCTGCACTGTGGAGCCGTTGAGCTCAACATCAACATTGCGGTTGGCATACCAAATGAGACTCGCAACAAAGAGAAGCAACGCCACACCCACACCAATAAGCGCGTACGGATTGCGCTTGCGCGGACGTGTGTTCATACGCCGCCCGCGGTTGCTGTGTCCAAAGCCCTGAGAATGACGCAGATACTGCACGCCCGGCTTATGCTGAGCGCGCTGACGTGCACGCGGGAGCTGTTCGCCCGGCACAGCGGCACGATGCCTGGTAGGCCCTTTTTTGTTCGCGGAGTAGGACGTGGTGTAATGAGGCAACGTGTATCCCTCTCCCCTATATGTCGCGCGGGCGCGCAGGCCCGTCCTTTACTTCTTGGTACCGCTTTTCTTCTTGGCCGGAGTACCGGCGGCCTTCTTATACTCTGCAGCAAACGACTTGAACATGCCACGTGTTTTGCCCAGCTGCTTGCCAAGCGCACGGCTGCCCTTATCGATAGCTACAGAACCCTTGTCATCGAGTTTCTTGGCGCCCTTCTTTACCTGGGCTCCCACAGTAACGCTCACCTCGGCAGCCTTAGCGGCAGCTCCGCCAGAAAATCCCAGCTCAAGAACCTCGTCTTTTACAACCATCGCACCTGCGTGGTAGCCCAACAGCAAGTCTGCCGGCATCTTGATATCACCAAGCAGCGCGCTCGAAGCAGCACCACCCGTAAGCTGGAAATACTCCACCTCACCGGTCTTGGAGTCAAACGCAGCATCGGCGCAGTAGCCAATCGCTTTGCCCGACTTGGTGCGCACGTCCATGCCAGTCCAGATGAGGCACTGGTCAAGGTCAATGCCTAAGCGCTTGGCAGCAGCAGTGTCAAAGTTTTCCTTTGCGTCCACCACACAAGGCACGCCCTCGTACATAACAAGAGCGTCAAGGGCTACAAACTTATCCGGCTGCTTAACCATGCCAACAATATCGGGCAGCTTGACCATGTAGCCAACTACGCGATGACCATCGGGCACAAACACAGGAAAGTGCACACGCCCAAGCTTCTTAGGCTCCTTGGCAACGCCGTTTTTATCAGTGCGCTTCTCGGCAACGGGTACGCGATAGACGCGCTTTCCCTGGATATCAGCTACGAGCATTTATGCCTGCGCAGGTGCCTCAGGCTCGGCAGGTGCCTCAGCAGCAGCCTCGGGCTCAGCGGTAACCTCGGGCTCAACCGGCGTCTCAACCGTCTCGACAACCACGTCCGCTGCGGGGGTAACCGTGCCGCCAGCCATAGCGTCGTTCAGCTGCTCACGGAGCTGATCCATGCGCTCGCGAGCCAAATCAACCTTGGCGCGCAGGTCGTCGGTAGTAGCGTCGACCATGGGGCCAAAGTCGCAAGCAGCAGTGCGAGCCTGGTCAACACCCTGCTCGTACATGTCGCGCGCGGAGTCCCATGCGTCGTTGGCCATATCGGCGGCCATGGCGCGCGTCTCGGCGCCCGCACGAGGAGCGAGCATAATGCCCACAACGGTACCGGCTGCAGCGCCTACAAATGCACCAGCTGCAAAATTAAAAAGCTTGCCCATGTTTGTTCCTCCCAAAGAGAGAATTCAGAAATGTCGTCTCATTATACCCGCGCAAAGCGAGCTCGATCGCTGCTCGTTATTCGGTAATAACTGGTAGCTGCGCGGTTGCGTTGGGGTCTTCCTCCACGTCGTCTGCGTACGTACCGTAGGCCGGACCAGCAGCTGCTCCACCAAAGACAGCCGCGGAGTTAGCACGTGCAGCAACCGTTGCACCCTCAGTATCGATAACTGCTGCACCTGCCTGCGCATACGGGTCAGCCTCGGCGTAATCCACGCTCTCAGCCGCAGAATCCTCAACGCCGCACTCCTCGCCGCGCAGGCCCAAAACCAAGCTGTGCAGGGCTGCTACCGTGCCTGGGAAATCCGGCGCCGGAGCATCGGCGTGCAAAAACGCCCAGTCCATCATAAAGGTGGCCGAAGAAAGCGACCCGATGGTCAGGGCATCATCCGGGCAAGAAAGCTCCACCTCAAAGGCGCGCTCCTCGCCAGGAATGCGACGCGTGCGACCACAAGAAACCTCGCCTGCAAGACCAGTCTCGCGCATAATCTCAACACTCAAGTGCTCAAGCAGGTGCGCCACCTCGGTGTTGGACATGCAGTCCTGAAACTCCGGACCCGCGTCGCCCAAGCACAGATGCTTCGCAATGGCGGGAGCCAGGTAATACACGCGCGCGGTGGCCTCAATGTCCTCCGACGTCATGACGGGCAGGCCGTCTGCCACAGTAACCTGCGCACACAGCTTCTCCTCGCCTACTGTGATCTTTTTGATCTCGAACAGCTCTGACATATGCGTCCGTTCTTCCTACTCGTTGGCGTCGGCCTCAGGCGCGGTCGCCTCGGTCTCGTCCGGCTCGGGGGCCGTTACGCGAATGAGCGAGATTCGCTGTCCGCGCATAGATTGAACTTTAAACTTGTAGCCGCTAACTTCAAAGACTTCGCCGATATCCGGTACGGAATCACACAGGTCCAAAATCCAACCAGCCACGGTTTCGTAGTCGTCGCCCTCCTCGATGGGCCAGCCCAAATCGAGCGCGTCATCACAGGGGAAACGGCCATCTACCAGCCATTCGCGGCGCGAGAGGCGCGTGAGGTACTTGTTGTCGGGGTCAAACTCGTCCTCAATCTCGCCCACAATCTCTTCCACGATGTCTTCGATGGTAATGATGCCGGCCGTGCCGCCGTACTCGTCTACCACCACAACCATCTGCTCGTGAGCCGTCTGCATCTCGGAAAGCAGCGGCAAGATGTCCTTAGTGTCAGGCACAAACGTGGCATCGCGCAGATAACTGCGCACAGCCTTGCGCTCGCCGCCGTTCATCATGGGCTCAAGCAGGTCCTTGATGTGAGCAATGCCCACCACGTTGTCCTGATCTTCGTGAAACACCGGCACGCGCGAAAAGCCCGTGCGGCGCATAACGCTCATGACCTCGGCCACGGTATCGGTGTCCTCGCACATAGTGGTGTCTACGCGCGGCACCATAACCTCGTGCGCCACCGAATCACCCAGGTCAAAGACCTCGTGAATGATACGTTTTTCCTCGTCAAGCAGGGTGTCCTGCTCGTTAATCATGTATTTGATTTCTTCTTCAGAAACGTTCTGGCGGTCATCAGCACTCTTAATGCGCAGCAGGCGCGCCAAGCCCTCGGCAGAAACTCCGGTGAGCCACACGAGCGGGCGTGCAAGCTTTTTGAACACCGAAAGCGGTCCTGCCACCTGCTTGGCCACGTTCTCTGCATTGGCCAGGGCAATGCGCTTAGGCACCAGCTCGCCTGCAACAATGGAAAGGTAAGAAACAATAAGTGTGATGAGCACTGGTGCCAGACCGCCCGCAATGGCTGTGAGCGGCGCCAGCCCAAAGCTCGAAAGCCAGGCAGCCAACGGGTCGGACAGGTTGGTCGAGGCCACCGCCGAAGATGCAAAGCCCACAAGTGTGATGGCCACCTGAATGGTAGCCAGAAAGTCACCAGAGTCCGAGGCCAGGCTTGCTGCCAGAGCAGCCCGTTTGTCGCCCTCCTCGGCATCGTGATCGAGCACAGCGCGCTTAGCCGTGGTAAGCGCCATCTCGGACATCGAGAAGTAACCGTTCACAATGGTGAGCACGAGCGTAGTAATAATGCTAATAGTTATGTCCATAGGGACGAGTTAAACCTCCAAAGGAAGCGCGGTACAGACGGTGTAGCGGGGCGCGCGAGCACCCACAAAAGCTAGATTACGAAAAGGATCACCGCCATGAACTGGAAGATGCTGCCAGCGAGCACCCACAGGTGAAACACGCTGTGCATATAGCGAATCTTTTTGGCCACGTAGAAGGGCACGCCAAGCGTGTAGCACACGCCACCAATGGCCAAGAGTGCCAAGGCTAGCGGATCAAGCAAAACCACCAACTGCGGCAAACGGAATACCACAAGCCAGCCCATCACCAGATAGATGATGGCTGTGAGCCAGCGCGGCTGACGCTCGCGCATGATAACCTCAAACGCAATGCCTATAAAAGCAAGTGCCCAGATGGCGAAGAACAGCAGATCGCCGCCATCTTGCTCGAGCGTGACCAGGCAAAATGGGGTATAGCTACCCGCAATGAGCAGGTAGATGCAGCTGTGATCAATGATGCGAAACACGCGCTTAGCCGGCGCGGGCTGAATGGCGTGGTATAGCGTAGAAGCCAGGTATTCAAGAATGATTGAGATGCCATACACCAACGCCGAGACAAGCGACGCGGAGTGCGCTCCCGAGAGCGCAGCCTTCACAATAAGGAGCACCAGGCCAGCAATGCCCAGCAGACAGCCAACTCCGTGGGTGACGGAGTTCATAATCTCCTCGCCAACGGTGTAGTGCGGAAGCGCCGCGGTATCGGACCGCGGCTTAGAACTGTCGCTCGAATCGGGCATGTGCCTGCAAGACCTCCAAAACGTAATTCGCATCACTATAGCAAATTACCTGTTTGGACGCGAGACGGCGGCGCGCAGCGTTAACGCGATGCTTACGCACCTTGATTACGTATTGCCCTCAAACGTTACTCCTGAACCTTCAGCGCCTCCGCAAGCGAAACCTTCTTAATAGAACGCATGTGCAATAGCGCCACTACTAGGTAAGACGCAAATCCCGCAAGGATTGTCTCTACAATGCACTCCATAGGCACAAAAATCTCGAGGTTGCCGCTATAGCTCGCAAGCATGGACTTAAAGATTGCTGTGAGTGCCGCAATGATGAGCGGTTGCAACACCACCAGCGAAACCACCGTGCAAATGGTGATTGAGCGCAGGTAAAGCTTTGAGATCTCGCGATCGCGATACCCAAAGACCTTCATATAACTCATGGAACGCGCCGAGTGATCGAGTACCGCTTTGGTAAGCAGGTAGATAAACAGCAAGAAGATAAAGACTGCGAGTCCCACCATCATGCCAATAAGGTCGCTCATCATGCCAACAAACTGGTCGCCCACCGCCTGCATATCATCGGGCGTAACCTCACTAGCAAAATAGCGCGAGTCGAGCTTTAGGACCTCGTCGCTCGCGTAGGCGTTGAAGTAGTTGACATCGTTGTCAAAGAATGTGTTGAAGTCCGTAAGGCTCATGTACACATTCATGTTTGATGCGGTGCCCCAGCTATACGCCGTGTTTGCCAACTCAAGCGTGCGCGACTCGTCCTCATACTTGTCAAAGAGCGAGACGGTGTCACCCGCAACCCAGCCAAACTTATCTATCAGACCCGCACCCACTACAACGCGTCCATCGCCAATGTTAAGGTCGTCCCAGTAGCTTGAGTTTTCTTGCACGCCATAGACGGTAATGGTCTCAGCGCCATTGTCGCCTCCGCGGTCGTATTCCAGCTGGTAGACGGCATATTTTTCTGCTTGAGCAATCTTGGCTACACCGTTGTCGGTGGTATTAACCGGGTGCACATCCTCGTCATCTAGGTCTATGTCCTCAATCTTTTTTGCAAGGTCAATCACGTCGTCGCGCGTCATGTTGAGTTCTGCAGCCACGTCATCAACCTTGCTATAAAAGGCATCTTGCGCGTCCTGCGCGCGCTGCATAGCCTCAAGGCTTGGCTCGTTTTTCAGCGCATCCGCCGCATCCTCAAGCTCGTCCGCCGCGTCTTGCATCGCCGTAATCTTGGTAGCATCAATGCTTTGAAGCGTTGCCACAGCGGCCCATGCTTCGCGCTGCTCATCGGTGCCATCGAGCTCAAGGGGAGCTTTAAGGGTGTACTGATGCTCAGCTACCAGGCTGTATTTGAGGTTGTCTCCAAAGTGTTGCATGGTGGGCAAAACAGCCAGGCCAAAGAGCAAAAGCAATGAAGCAAAGCCCAGACCTAAAAAGAGCGTGGCAAAGTTACCAAGGTTGCGTAGGAACACGCGCAGGCGGAAACGCGCCGTAAAGCTCAGGCGCTCAGGCAGTGCAAAACCGCGCTTGGTACCAGACTTACCGCTTGCCTCGTGACGCAAAAACTGCAGCGGAGTCTTCCCCATTTTGCGCACCAGGCCAATAAACGTGATTCCCACCAGCACTACCACGGGCACCACGGCCGTGCTCACAAAGATGGACCAGTCCCAGCTCACATAAAACGGCGGCAAGCTGTAAGAGCCGTAGTACAGATCTTTCATGGGCGCAGTAAAGAACGTGAGACCGAGTGTGGTGCCAAGGCCTGCCGCCAGCACGCCAACAATGGAGGGCAGCAGCAGATAATGCAGCACAAGCTCGCGGCGACGGTAGCCACTCGCTAGCAGCGTGCCAATAATCGCGCTCTCTTCTTCGATAGTTGCCGAGGTCAGCACCACAAAAGCAAACGCCATGATGACCACAATAATCTGGAGGAGCGTAAACCACATGCCCGAGTCGCCAGAAACATCGTCGGCTGCATAACCAATACCTTGGTTGGCATCGGCGTCAATCAGCTCGTCCACGGTGGCACCTGCGTCGGAAAGGGCGCTCACCATGTCTTTCTCGATGTCTGTGCGCTCAGCCACCGTGAGGTCGCGGTCGCCAAAGCAGAAGGAATACACATAGGTAGGAGCGCCGCCCGCCTCTTCGAGCGCTGCGAAACCTGCCTCGGAAACCTCGGCCACGCCATAGGTGAGCGTGTTCACCGTAAAGTCTGAGTTATTGGGAAACAGCGCCTGGCTGTCCGGCTGAGTCATGATGCCCACAATGCGGTAGGTGCGGCCACAAAGCTTGACCGTGTTGCCCACCACTAGATTGTTGTTTGTAGCAAAGACACGATCAATGGCCACCTCATCGTCTGCCTTAGGCACCTCGCCTTCGCAGTAGGCAGCCAAGTCAACCTTCGTGCGATGTGTGTAGGTGCGCAGCGTGCGCTTGGTGCCATCGTCGCCCGACGTCTTTTTGAGCGCGGCATCGATGGAGAAGTTCTCGTGGATGTCCACGCCGCCCTTGGAATCAGCCGCTTGAGCAGCTGCTTTGAGCTGGACGTCCGTTGCCTCAAAGCTCGTAGTAAAGCGCCCATCCTCAATGATGTACTCATCGCGCATGCCGTCCATGATGACCGAAATGGAATGCGCGGCCAGAAGGAAGCCTGAGGTAAGCGCAACAGAGCCGCACATAAGCAGGAAAATACCCAGATACTTACCAAGATTGTGCTTGAGCTCACGCGGGAGTCGTTTAATCAGCGGATTCATGGCAACCTACCAAACAAGCTCGGCTGCCGTGAGAGGCGCTTCGTTGACCTCATCCTCGACAATCTTGCCGTCGCGCAGGCGCAGCACACGGTTGGCCATCTTTGCAATCTCGGAGTTATGCGTAACGATTACGATGGTGCAGCCGTACGTGCGATTAACTTCTTCCATAAGCTGCAAGATTTCCTTGGACGTTTTGTAATCAAGAGCACCCGTGGGCTCGTCACAAAGCAACAGACCCGGGTTCTTTACCAAAGCACGACCAATAGCACAGCGCTGCTGCTGTCCGCCCGAAACCTGGCGCGGGAATTTATTGCGGTGTTCGTAGAGGCCTAGCGAGCGCAGCAAATCATCCATAGGCAGCGGTTTTTTGGAAAGATGAGCTGTGACCTCAATGTTTTCGCGAACGGTAAGGTCGGGCACCAGGTTGTAGAACTGGAACACAAAGCCAAGCTCGCGGCGACGATACTCCCCCAGCTCGCCCTTCTTAAGCGCGCACAGGTTGCAGCCATCAACCTCAATACTGCCGGCATCGGCTGCTTCAAGGCCGCCAATCAAGTTGAGGAAGGTCGACTTACCCGAGCCCGAAGGCCCCAGCATGACGCAAATCTCACCTCGATACACTGTGGTATCAACACCATCGAGCACCGTTACGCGGGCTTCATCCTCACCATACTGCTTACGCAGGCCGTGGACGCATACATAGGGTTCGCGGTCAGTCATGGTTCCCCCAATAGTTAGAAAGAACTTACTTTTGGCTTCATTGTACGTGATTACGACCGTTCAAGTTACCCGCATGCAACTTTTTTATGGATACAAACCGTTTTGGCAGCGCAGGAAAGACCCTCAATGCAAGGAATCCAGCCGCCAGATTCACACGCGCAGACCCGCCACTCTATAATGCTCCATGGAAAACAAGCGACCGCAGCCTGAGCGAGTTCGCATCAGCAATAAGGAGCGCACGCGATGCCTCAAAATACTCAAACAGCCCATAAGCTCAACGTTTATATCGAGGCACTGCGCGCCGCGGGCGTCCTTGTTGCGACGCCGCAGATTGAAGACAGCCCAACCATCGAGTTTGCCATCGACAACTCACGGCTCGTGCAGGCAAACACGCTCTTTGTCTGCAAAGGCGCGCGCTTTCATCGCGAATACCTACTCGATGCCATCGAACAGGGCGCCGTGGCTTACGTATCTGAGACAGACTACGAGGTGGCCATCCCCCACATTGCAGTAAACAATATTCGCCGTGCCTTAGGCTGCTTGGCAGACCTTGCTTACAACCACCCTTCTGGCGAGCTGGGCGTTTGCGCCTTTACCGGCACCAAAGGCAAAACCACGAGCGCCTACTATCTCAAAAGCGTGCTTGAACTCAACGCACAGCTCACGGGCCAGCCTGAGCCAGCGCTTTTCTCGAGCATCGACTTTAACGACGGCGTAGAACACGGCCGCTCAAAGCTCACCACGCCCGAATCGTTTGAACTGCAGCGCCACCTGCGCAACGCCGCGCTCGGTGGCTGCAAGCACGTGGTAATGGAGGCTTCGAGCCAGGCGCTCAAGTACGACCGCACCTTTGGCATTGAGTTTGCCGTGGGTGCATTTACCAACATTGGCGAAGATCACATCTCCCCCATCGAGCACCCCACCTTTGAGGACTACTTCTCAAGCAAGCTTAAGCTGTTCTCCCAGTGCCGCTGCGCCGTCGTGAATCTGGACATAGACCATCTAGACCGCGTGCTCGAGGCTGCACAGATATGCGAGCGCACTGTGACTTACTCACTCGAAAATCCACAGGCAGACGTATATGCCGAGGCTCTTACACACGGCAGTGCAGGCATTACAGCCACGGTACATACGCCTCGTTTTACGGCACAAATTTTGATTTCCACACCTGTAAAGTTCAATGTATCCAACGCGCTTGCAGCCATCGCGTGCGCTGAGACACTGGGTATTGAGCAGGAAGCTATCATCCATGGCTTTGAACACCTGCGCGTGCCCGGTCGCATGGAGCTCTACCCCAGCACTGACGGCAACATTATTGGCGTGGTCGATTACGCTCATAACGGTATGAGCCTGGAGACTATGCTGTGCGACCTGCGTGAAAACTACCCCGAGCGCGAGCTGGCCGTGGTCTTTGGCGCCACTGGTGGCAAGGGCGTCGACCGACGCGAAACCATGGGCATCGCAGCAGGCAAGTACGCCGACCGCATTGTGATTACCGAGGACGATCCTGGCCCCGAAGACCCCGCAGATATCTGCCAAACTATTGCGCACTTTGTTGAGAAACAGGGCAATCACAACTGGCAGATTGTGCTCGACCGTGTGGAAGCCATCCGCACTTGCATGCGCGAAACTACGCGCCCGGCCGTAGTGATTGTCACCGGCAAGGGCGAAGAAAACAGGATGCTCAGGAAGAACGGCGCCGAGCCCTGCCCCGAGGATGGCCCCACGTTGCAGGCCATATTGGCCGAGGCTTAAGCCCAGCCCGCACAAGAACGCTACGAGAATGCTACGTTAACTGCGAGGGCTTCAGATTTTCCCTTTCGCTGTCCTCGACGCTTTGCGTCTGCGGAATCGCGAGAAAGCTACGTTAACTAAGAAGGTCTTAGATTTTCCCCTTCGCTGTCCTCGCCCTTCGGGCTGCGGAATCGCGAGAAAGCTACGTTAACTAAGAAGGTCTTAGATTTTCCCCTTCGCTGTCCTCGCCCTTCGGGCTGCGGAATCGCGAGAAAGCTACGTTAACTAAGAAGGTCTTAGATTTTCCCCTTCGCTGTCCTCGCCCTTCGGGCTGCGGAATCGCTCAGGGAAATAATCTAAGACCTTCTTACTCGGACCGTAGACAGAGCTGAAAAATTACTATCCCAAATGGCTAACTCGTTGAAACTCGACAGCTATTCCTCGTCCTTGGGATGCTTGGGCTTGCGGCCGCGCGGGCGATCTATCAGCGCCTCCGGGCCCTGCTCGCGATACTGGCGGCACCAGGTTTTTACCGAAGACTCGCTTGGCACGCCATGCTTAATCATCACGTCGCGCACCGAAAGTCCGCCTTCCAAGCGGTCTTTCACCACAGAAAGTTTGAGTTCATAGGGATAAACACGATGCTTGGCACCAGCGTTTAGAACCGCCGCTTGGCCTCCTACCGCATAGGCACGCGCCCACTGTCGAGCCGTGGCCTCTGGAATACCGAGGGTCGTGGCCAGCAGACGGTGGCCCGCACCTGATGCTAGAATCTTGACGGCGCGCTTGCGCACCTTTTCGTCGTATGTGATCCCGCGCTTTTTCTCGGTCATACTAACGCCCGAATTCTCCTACTTGTCCCCGGGATAGTCCTCCTACAATGCGGCTCATAATATCATCGATTCTGTTACAACTAAGTAACATATGCGTAATGTTACTGTGGAAGTTCCATCTTTCCATGTTGCGCACGGAGCCCCAAGTAAACAAACAAAGGGCCTGACCTGGATACTTTCCAGAATCAGACCCTTTCAGTCTCGTCATATGTGAGTCATCTGGAGCTAGGAAACCTCATACAAGGTTGCTCTAAAGCAAGCCAGACACTACAGCAAGCGCATGCTCAAGTATCTACCTGCCCTGAGCACGCGACTCCTCATAGAACTCCACCAGATGCTTTTGCACATCGTAGGGAACCTGCTCGTAGCCAGCGGGCTCCATGGTAAAGTCGCCCGTGCCGCGCGTCAGCGAGCGCAGACGCGTTGCATAATCCACCAGCTCAGCGTAAGGAACCGTAGCCGTGACTACTGTCTCGCCGCGGTCGTTGGTATCCATTCCCGTCACGCGGCCGCGCGAACCCGAAACATCGCCCATCACAGCGCCGGCATAGCTCTCAGGGATAGTCACCGTGATGTTCTCCATGGGTTCAAGCACCACGGGGTCGGCATCCTCGCAAGCCTTCTTAAGCGCAATGCGCGCCGCTGCACGGAACGCCATCTCGTTGGAGTCGACCGGATGGTACGAACCGTCGTAGCAGGCAACACGTATTCCCGTAAGCGGATAACCTGCGATTACGCCTTCCTTCATGGTTTCCTGCACGCCACGGTCAACGGCTGGAATAAGTGCACGCGGAATGCGGCCGCCCACAACCTCGTCCACAAACTCGTAGTCTGTACCATCAAGCAGCGGCTCCACGCGCAGATAGCAATCGCCAAACTGGCCTGCGCCACCCGTCTGCTTCTTATGGCGACCCTGGGCACTTGCCACACGGCGGATCGTCTCGCGATACGGAATACGAATAGGCACCGGACGAGCCACTACCTTAGTGCGCTCCTCCAGGCGGTTGAGCAGCACGGATACCTGCGCCTCACCCACAGCGGAAATGATGGTCTGGCCTGTCTCTTCGTTGCGCTCAATGCGCATAGTGGGATCTGCCTCGCACGCGCGATCGATAAAGGTAAAGAGCTTCTCCTCGTCGCCGCGGTTCTCAGCCTCAATAGCAATGCGATACTGCGAGTTAGGGAACTTAAACGCCGCAGCCTCAACCTTGCCGGAGACCGAGAGCGTGTCGCCCGTCTCGGCGGTGAGTTTGGGCACCACCACAATGTCGCCTGCGTAGGCGTGACCCACGTCGGTCATCTCGCGGCCACACATTACGTTGAGATGCGCCAGGCGCTCACCCTTGCGCGTGCGCGCGTTCACCAGCTCCATACCTGGCTCGATAGTGCCGGTAAGCACCTTGATAAAGGAGATGCGACCCTGAGATGGATCGTTCAGCGTCTTGAAAACAAAGACCACCGGGCGGTCGTCCTCAGAGGAAATCTTGAGCGAGTCGCCGTCAATGAGCGGCATCTCGCCGTAGTCGGTTGGCGCCGGGAAGTAGGTAGCAATGTCATCCATGAGGGAATTGACGCCCTGCTCCTTGATGCAGCTACCCACAAAGACAGGCACAAAGAGGCGCTTTGCAATGGCGCGCGAAAGCAGGCCCTCAATCTCCTCCTGTGTGAGGGTCTCACCCTCAAGGTACTTCTCCATCAGGTCATCGTCAGCCTCAGCCACAAGCTCACAAAGGGTCTCGTGAGCAGCCTCGGCAGCAGCACGATACTCCTCGGGAATCTCGCAAACCTCCTGCGCGGTACCCGTGCAGTGACGTGCCTCCATGCGCACCAGATCAATCACGCCGTTAAAAGCATCGCCCGTGCCCCACGGCAGTGTGACCGCGCCCAGGCGCATACCAAAGCGCTCGCGCAAAAGCCCCATACAGGTGTCAAAGTCGGCGTTGTCTTTGTCGATACGATTAATAAAGACAGCGCGTGCCAGGCGCAGGTCCTCGGCCGCATACCACAGCTTAACGGTGGTAGGCTGCGGGCCAGCCTCGGCATCCACCACAAACAGGGCAGACTCGCTCACACTCATGGCTGCATAGGCATCGCCAATAAAGTCGGGATAGCAAGGAGCGTCGAGCACGTTAATGCGGGCGCCCTTCCAGTCGATAGGCGCAATAGATGTTGAAATGGAAAACTCGCGCTTGACCTCTTCTGCGTCGTAATCGAGCGTAGGCTTGGTGCCGTCGTGCCCGCCTAAGCGCGCGGTCTTGCCAGATAAGTGGAGCATGGCCTCCGCGAGCGAGGTCTTGCCCACCCCGCCTTGGCCTACGAGCACCACGTTCCT
>CAVJWJ010000031.1:0-19098 GCA_963653375.1 Roseburia sp. CAG:303 | reverse complement strand
GGCGTTACGTATCCGTAGAAGGTGTAAACCGAGCCAACGCCAAAGACAAAGATAAACATGCCGCAAATAACGCAGGGCTCGGTAAGAAGGAGCGCCTGTTCGCCAAAGGTGGCGGGTTCATCGGTGGCACCGGTGCGCGGCATGCATACGGCAAGGGCTACGCAGGTAACTACTGCGAGCGCCAAAGTACTGTCCATGGCAACGTGCCAGCCCACGGTATCGGCGAGGATTTTTCCTACCGAGGTGGCAATTACCATGGCTATCGAAAACGCGGCATAAACCACCGAGATAATGATGGGCATGCGCTTGGGGTCGGTGAGCTCGGGGATGTAGGTTACGCCCACGGCAAGCAGGGCTCCCGAAACCGAACCAATAAGAATGCGCGCAGCAAGCAATACTTCAAAGCTCTGAGCAACCGAAGAAATTACGTTTCCCAGGCAAAAGAGTACGGAGTAGGCAAGAAGCAGCTGGTAGCGCTTAAAGCGTCCGGTAGAAAGCGCCAACAACGGAGTCATGATGGCATAGGGCAGGGCAAAGAGGCTGATGAGCTGGCCTACAGTGGAAAGCGTTACGTTGAACTCGGCAGCAAGCTCAGACTCAATACCAATGACAATAAACTCCGAGCATCCGAGCGAGAAGCCCAAAAGAGTAAGCAGTGCAATGCAGAGGCGTGCGCGTGCAGGCGAGATGGATGGGACAGGACGTGCGGCGTTCACAAAACGCTCCTTTTCTGTGAGACGACTGATTTGTTCAACGTGGTTCAGGCTAGCAACCCCCCGATACACTTACCAGACGCCTACGAGCGACAGGGCGAGTTCTCCATATCTTTTTGCCTATCCTGTGCGCAGGCGCAAGGCGCGGGCATAATGGAGGGCATTGTTCTAAGCTCCTAGGTTTGTGAGGGAGGTGCTAGAGATGAGAAAACAGCCGAGTTCGCGTGGTTCCATACGCATTGAGGAGCCCGAGAGCTATGTGCATGCCGTTGCTGTCCGTCTTGAAGAGGAGGGTCGGCTGGGGCAAACGCGCGGCTTTATCCAACATGGGGACGTTACGGTGTACGAGCACGTGCTTTCGGTAGCGCGCACTTCTGCGCGCATGGCAAAGGTGCTGGCGCGTGCAGGTATTGCAACCGATGCCCATGCCTTGGTGCGCGGTGCGCTTCTGCACGACTATTTTCTCTACGACTGGCACGACCCCGATCCGAGCCATCGACTCCATGGTTTTACGCATCCCGCAACAGCGAGCCGTCGTGCTCAGGAAGACTTTGAGCTAACTGCAATTGAGCGCAATATCATCGAGCGCCATATGTTTCCGCTGGTACCGGTGCCGCCAACCTGCCGTGAAGCTTGGATTGTGTGCCTAGCAGACAAAGCCTGCGCGCTTAAAGAGACGGTGGAGGGCCGGCTGCCGCGTGTGCGCCGTACCCATGGGGAAGGTCGCGCATGAGAAACGTGCTTACCGTTGCTGCGGTGGCAACGTTTACCTTGGGCGCCGCAATGTGGTGCCCGGTTAGTATTCCTGCGGCGCCCGTCTCGGCGCTGGTACTTTCGTTTGCGGTCTACGGGTTTTGTGGCTGGCTGTGGGAGTCAACCGTCTGCGCCATGCTCAACCACGGCTCCTTTTCTAACAGCGGATTTTTGCTGGGCCCGTGTTGTCCCATCTATGGCGTGGGTGCGCTGATTTGCTGGTTTGCTCTGCGCGGTATTGAGGACCCAGTTACGCTCTTTTTTGCAGCTGGCGTGCTGTGCTGTGCGGTTGAATACCTGGTAGGTGTGCTCCTTGAGATTACAACGCACGCGCGCTTTTGGGACTACACTGACATGCCGCTCAACATTCAGGGGCGCGTATGCCTCTACGGCTTTTTGATGTTTGGCGCTGCCTGCGTTGCTATCTGCCAGTGGATTCAGCCGGCCCTGCTTGCCTTTTGTGCTGATATGCCTGTGTGGGTGCTCCGGTTTGTGGCTGTGGCTATTGTAGCGCTTATCGCGGTGGATGCGGCGTTTTCGATGGCGAGTTTTCGCAGGCTTTCTGCCTCGCTCGAAGAGCTGCGTGGCGAGCTGGCCGATCGCATTAACGATTCGCTCAAGGGTACGTCCGATACCCTGCTGGAGCGCGTGCCGGCTGAGGCACTCGACTCTGCACAGCAAGTGCATGTGCGCGGGCGTGCTGTCAATGGCTGGTTAGTTGAGATTTCGGATGCGGTGATGGACGCCTTGCGTGATCGCGTGGAAATCCCGTCGTTTATTGTGGATGGCGCAAAGGGTCTGCGCACTGTTGCGCGGCGCATCTCCATTTCGCGCTCTGACCTGCGCTTCTTTGACGCCTTTCCGCATTTGCGCATGCTTCCCTACGAGGGTGTTATCCGTGCTACACGCCTCAAGGAACGCGCTCTAGAGCTGTTTCGCTCAAACACGCCAAAGTCCTAAGCAAGCGCCCGTGTTCGCATCCGCCCTTGCTCGTGTTGCCTGCAAGGATAGGTTTGCCTTGGCAAACTATGAAAACTTGCCTGTTGCACAAAACCGTTGAACGCCGTTTATTGACTGCTGTTCAACGGGGCGTATAGTCATCACTGTACAGAGGGGTTTGTACATTGTTTGCCGCTTTTGGGCGGCTGGGGCAAGCAGGGAGGCATCGCATGGCGGGTGTGCGCACGGTTAAGGCGCCGGATGAGCGTCGCCGCGAGTTGCTCGATACTGCGATGCGCCTGTTTGTCGAGCGTGGTTTTTCGGCCACGTCGATGCGTGATATTGCCAACGCTGCGCACGTGACGCCGGGGTTGGCATATCACTATTTTGATTCCAAGCAGACGCTTTTTGCTGAGGTGCTGGACTCTTACGCGCATCGTTGCGTGGAGACAGGCATCAGTGCGCTTGATGCGCTCGACCTCACGTTTGATCAAAAGCTCGATGCCTTGCTCGATGCGCTTGCGCAAGAAGAACGCATGCCCTACCACGAGTTTTTTCACAAAGCAGGCAACCGCGCTTTTCATGATGAGCTCTCTGTGCGCATGTGCGACTTGCTGGTGCCGCATCTAACCTGTGCACTTGAACGTGAGGCGCAGCTGCATAATGCTCAGCTTGATGCGCCACAAACTTTGGCTGATTTTATTGCCCACGGGCTCATTAATTTGCTCTCTGACCCCGACGCGCCAGACGCGGATGTGCTGGCTCGCGTACGTGGATACGTGCAAGCGTTGGTGAGCTCTCAGATGCATGTGGGTTCTGAGGCTGTGCCTGGCGAGCTCGCTGCCGCGGGGGGGGGAACCCCGTGATTAAATTCTTTGCGAGCGACCTCGACGGCACGCTGCTCAATCTCTTTCACACTACCGACGCGGTGATCCTTGCAGCTGTTCGCGAGGCTATTGAATCTGGCGCGCATGTGGCAGCAGCAACGGGACGCACTGATGTGTGGCATGGTAAGGGCGGCTTTGAGTCCGATACCATCGAGGCGGTGTGCGCGAATGGTTCCATTATTCGCGGGCGCGATGGTGAGGTGCTCAAGCGCTATACGGTGGATCCTGCTTTTGTGGAAGAGCTGGTGCAAGCCTTTCCTGGCATCTGCTTTGACTGTGTGACTTGCGAGGGCATCTTGTCCAGTGGCTCGCGCGAGATGCGCGAGGCGGGCTTTAAGACCGATACGCCCTGGCGTCGCATTCTGATGCGTGGCATGCGCGTGCAAGCAACGTTTTTTACGACGCATCTGTACGAGCAGTCCCTAGCGCAGATTCTGGAGCACGAGGTGTGCAAGATTAATTGCCGCGTGCCCGACCCTGATCTCTGCCGTGAACTGCATGCGTTTTTGGACAGTCATACTGACACGGTGATTAACGCGCCGTTTAATCCGGCTCTCTTTGAGATAACTGAACGCACCTGCAATAAGGGCGAGTCCGTGGCATGGCTTGCGCATTACCTGGGCTTTTCTGAAGATGAAGTAGCGGTGTACGGAGACGGCGGAAACGATATTGCCATGCTCGAGCGCTTTAAGCACTCGTTTGCTACCGCCAACGCCACTGACGAAGCAAAACGCGCTGCTGGTACGGTTATTGGCGACTGCGTTCTCCACGCTGTGCCGCGCCATATTCGAGCAACGGTTCGCGCTGGTAAGTAAGCGCTGACAAGCAAGACATATGTAGACCATGAGAAACTAGGCAGACTCCCGGGGTGTTTTGCCAAAAAGTTCTGCACAGTGTGTGCAATAATGCTCGGTGTGTGTAATAACGCATAGAAGGAGACACATGCCGCAAACCGATAAGTGTGATCGTCGCTCACTGCGCTCTCAGACAGCGCTGCGTGAGGCACTGGTGCACGAGCTTGCGGGTGGCGAGGACATTGCGCGTTTGAACGTGGCCACTCTGACCGACAGAGCAGGGCTGACGCGCCGAACGTTTTACTCGCATTACCGCGACATTCCCGATTTTATTAATCAGATTGAAGACAGCGTGCTTGAGGAGATTCGTCGCCGCGTGCGTGCCATTAGTGCATCAACGCTGCCTGAGCTTTACCAAAGCATCGAGCAACTCGAGCCTGCGCCGGGCGCGATCGACCTGCTGCGCTACCTCGCAGATAATCGAGAGCTGATTGGCTCGCTTTTGGGCCCGGGCGGCGACCCTGCATTTATCAAGAAGTTAATTGATCTTGTGCGCGACGAGGTATCTGAGCGTATGCAGGTGGGTATCTTCGGTCTGGCGCAAGGCACGTTCTTTGATTATTACTTAGCCTCTGTGGTTTCGGCTGAGGTGGGCGTGGTACAGCGCTGGTTTGAGAATGGTTTGGCTGAGCCGCCCGAGACTATGGCGCGCATTATGACGGTTATCGCCTTTGTGCGCCCGGGCGACCTCTATGGCAAACCGATTGATATTAGCGTGCCCGCCTACGGCACGAAGCTTATGAACTTGCAGCTCGAAGACGCCGTCGAGCAGAACTAGTAAAAGAGGAGAGAGATGCTAAACGAGGACATGAATCAGAAAGCATACGCATCTGAGACACCAGCACCCGCAGTACCTGAGGGCGCGCTGTGGAATCCTGAGGCGGCAACCGGCCAGCTTCATCTTGGTATCGATGTAGGCTCCACGACGGTGAAGCTTGCGGTGCTCAACGACAACAACCAGATTGTCTACGCTAAGTATCAGCGCCACCATACCGACGTGCGCGCCTGTGCACGTGACCTCTTTGTGGGTGCGGCTCCCCTTTTGCCTGATACGCAGATGACCTGCGCCATTACAGGCTCGGGCGGTCTTTTGCTCAGCCAGTGGCTTGGCCTGGAGTTTGTGCAGGAGGTTATCGCCAGCAAGCGCGCGGTAGAGACCCTTATTCCTGCTACCGACGTTGCCATTGAGTTGGGCGGCGAGGACGCAAAGATTATCTACTTTGATAACGGCATTGAGCAGCGCATGAATGGTACCTGCGCAGGTGGCACGGGTGCTTTTATCGATCAAATGGCAACACTGCTGCACACCGACGCAAGTGGCCTAAACGAGCTTGCCAAGAACGCAACCACCATCTATCCCATTGCCAGTCGCTGCGGCGTGTTTGCTAAGACCGATGTGCAGCCGCTGCTTAACGAAGGCGCGCGCCCCGAGGATGTTGCGGCTTCGATCTTCCAGGCCGTGGTAACGCAGACCATCTCGGGCCTTGCGTGTGGCCGCCCTATTCGTGGCAACGTGGCGTTCCTCGGTGGCCCGCTGCAGTATCTCTCAGAGCTGCGCCGCCGTTTCTACATCACGCTCGAGCTTGATGAGGAGCACCGCATTGTGCCCGAGAACGCCCACCTGTTTGTGGCATCTGGCGCGGCTATGGCGCACGAGTCCAACAAGCTCTCCACGTTCTCGCAGCTTGTCGAAGCAATTGATAACCTCGGCGACACTCAGGGTTCTGAGGTGGCGCGCTTGGAGCCGCTCTTTGCAAACGATGCAGAGCTTGAGGAGTTCCATGAGCGCCATGCCAAGGAGGTTGTGCCCAAGGGTGACCTTGAGAACTACACCGGTCGCGTGTTCATTGGTATCGACGCTGGCTCCACCACTATGAAGGCGGCGCTCGTTGGTGAGGACGGCCAGCTGCTGCACACCTGGTACGGCAGCAACAACGGTGACATTTTGGGCACCGCCAAGGTCATCATGGCAGATTTCTACGCGCACATTCCCGATGGCTGCACCATTGGCCACGTAACTACCACAGGCTATGGCGAGGCACTGCTCATTGAGGCCCTCAAGGCAGATTCCGGTGAGATTGAGACTGTGGCACACCTGCGCGGATCCAAGGCGTTCCTCCCGGGCGTGGAGTTCATCTTGGACATCGGCGGCCAAGACATGAAGTGCCTGCGCGTGAAGGACGGTGTGATTGAGCACATCATGCTCAACGAGGCTTGCTCTTCGGGCTGCGGCAGCTTTATCGAGAGCTTTGCCGTGTCGATGGACATGGATGTGCGCGCCTTTGCGGCAGCTGCTGTGGGTGCCAAAAACCCTGTTGACCTGGGCAGCCGCTGCACAGTCTTTATGAACTCCCGCGTAAAGCAGGCGCAGAAGGAAGGCGCCACGGTAGGCGATATTGCAGCTGGCCTTTCGTATTCCGTCATTAAAAATGCCCTGTTCAAGGTAATCAAGCTGCGCGATTCGCGCGAGATTGGCTCGAGTGTCATTGTGCAGGGCGGCACCTTTATGTCCGACGCAACGCTGCGCGCCTTCGAGAAACTCACCGGCGTCAACGCCGTGCGCCCCGACATCGCTGGCTGCATGGGCGCCTATGGCGCAGCTCTGCTTGCTCGCGATCGCGCTGGTGCAGATGGCGTTTCCACCATCCTTTCTGCCGAGGAAGTGGCGGGCCTTACGGTGACGCAGAAGCATGCTCGTTGCGGCCGCTGCTCCAATAACTGCCAGCTCACCATCAACGACTTTGGTGGTGGCCGTCGCTTTATCACGGGCAACCGCTGTGAGCGCGGCGCGGGTCACAAAAAGAAGAAGACGAGTGCACCTAACCTCTTCAAGCGTAAAAATGAGCTGCTCTTTGACCGTGAGTGCCTAGCCCCCGAGGATGCTCCGCGCGGTACGGTAGGCATCCCGCGTGCGCTCAATATGTACGAGAACTACCCGTTCTGGCACCGCTTCTTCACGGAGCTGGGCTTTGCTGTTGTACTTTCGGACCAGTCGAGCAAAAAGACCTACGAGGCAGGCATCGAGTCTATGCCGTCCGAGAGCGTGTGCTACCCGGCTAAGTTGAGCCACGGCCACGTGATGAACCTCATCGCGCGCGATGTCGACTTTATTTGGATGCCGTGCGTGCGCTGGGAGCGCAAGGAAGACCCCACGGCAGGCAACTGCTATAACTGCCCCATTGTGATGAGCTATCCCACGGCGCTGGGCCTCAATATCGACGAGCTCTCTGAGCAAAACGTCGAGTTCATGTATCCCTTTGTGCCCTATCACGACAAGGTTGAGCTCAAGCGCCGCCTCTACCAGGTACTGGCGTGCGACCGTGTGGCCGATGCCGAGGCTGGCCGCGGACGCGTGCGCGGGCCCAAGCTCACCCGCAGCGAGATTGACGCCGCCGTTAACGCTGCGTATGAGGAGGACGCGCGCTTCCACGAGGAAATCCAGACCATGGGCGAGGAGACCATCCACTGGATTGAGGAGAACGGCGGGCACGGCATTGTGCTGGCAGGCCGCCCCTATCACAACGACCCCGAGATTAACCACTCGCTGCCCGAGCTCATTAGCTCCTTTGGCTTTGCTGTGCTTACCGAGGACTCTGTGGCGCACCTCATTAAGCCGGAGCGCCCCATTCGCGTGGTTGACCAGTGGATGTTCCACTCGCGCCTCTATGCTGCGGCACGTTTTGTCACCATGCGCAACGACCTGGACCTCATTCAGTTGAACTCCTTTGGCTGTGGCCTTGATGCTCTTACCACCGACCAGGTGCAAGAGATTATGGAGGCCTCGGGTAAGATTTATACCGTGCTCAAGATTGACGAGGTAAGCAACCTGGGTGCTGCGCGCATTCGCGTGCGTTCGCTTATGGCTGCGCTCAAAGATCAGCAGGCAGAGCGCCGCCGCGACGCTGAGGCTGCAGGTGAGACCTTTGAGCTGGGCGCCGCTTCGCCTGTGGAGCCCTCTGATGACGAGCAGGTCTTTGCCACGCATAAGTACGATATCCGCCCACAGCGCAGCGCAAACTCCACGGCATGGACCAAGGTTCCATTTACGGAGCAGATGCGTGCAGAAGGCTACACCATTCTGTGTCCGCAGATGGCACCCATTCACTTTGACCTTATCAAGGAGGTCTTCCGCAAAAACGGTTACAACCTGGAGCTCTTGCCTTCCACTGACCGCGGTGCCGTAGAGGCAGGTCTGCGCTACGTGAACAACGACATCTGCTATCCGTCCATCCTGGTCACGGGCCAGATTATGGAGGCTATCGAGAGTGGCAAGTACGACCTAACCAAGACCGCCGTGCTCATTAGCCAGACGGGCGGCGGTTGCCGTGCTACCAACTACATTGCGTTAATCCGCAAGGCATTGCGCGAGTCAGGCCACCCTGAGATTCCCGTTATTTCGCTCTCGGCTGTAAAACTCGACGAGAAGAACCCTGGTTTCAAGCTCACGCCTGCCATGCTTAAGGCCGCTGTGTACTGCGTGCTCTTTGGTGACGTGATGATGCAGATGCTCTACCGCTGCCGTCCGTACGAGGCGGAGCCGGGCGCTGCTAACAGGCTGTTCGACCGCTATATGGACCGCGCACGCGAGCTTGCGCCCAAGTTTACGCGCCGCAGCTTTACGCGTTTGGCATCCGAGGCTATCCAGGCGTTCGACAATATGCCGCTTATTGGCGAGGGCGAAAAGCCGCGTGTGGGCGTGGTAGGCGAGATTCTTGTTAAGTTCCACCCCACGGCCAATAATCACGTGGTTGAGGTGATTGAGAGCGAGGGCTGCGAGGCTGTGGTGCCGGGCTTGCTCGACTTCTTCCTGTATTCCATGAGCAACGCAAGCCTGCAAAAGGACGAGCTGGGAAGCTCTGCGGTTACGCGCGCCAGCATGGATGCGCTCATTGGCACGGTTGACTGGATGCGCAAGCCCGTGGAGGAGCTACTGGAGAAGTCGCAGCGCTTTGAGGCGCCCGAGCGTATTTCTGCCATGGCAGAGAAGGCTTCGCACGTGCTTTCGCTCTGCAACAACATGGGCGAGGGCTGGCTGCTTACAGCCGAGATGCTTGATCTGATTGACCACGGCGCGCCCAATATCATCTGCACGCAGCCGTTTGCATGCCTGCCTAACCACGTGGTGGGTAAGGCGGTTATCAAGGAGCTGCGCCGCCAGCATCCCGAGAGCAATATCGTGGCCGTTGACTACGATCCGGGCGCCTCTGAGGTCAACCAGCTCAACCGCATTAAGCTGATGATTAGTGTGGCCAAGGAGAATCTGCGCGCAGGCAAGGGCTTTACCATGGAGCACATTGCTCCGCTCAAGATGGACGAGGTAACCGGCCAGATGCGTCCGCATCATCCTGAGGACGACTCCTGCACATCGTGCGGGGCGGTAAGCGAGGATGCTGTGGCTGAGGTGGCTGAGCGTTTGGGTCGCAATCTCTAAATACGCGTGACTGCAATTGCTTGAGTGGTGGCGTTGGTTGAGCTTTGCTCTTCCGGTGCCACCACTCCTGTGTTTGCGGGCCATCTGCCGAAAGATGGTCGTGCGCTTTGGCAAGGTTCCCTTTTAATGGTGCGTAACGCTATTAAAGCCAAACGAGGGGATTGCCATGAGTTACCAGAAGGTTGTTGTTGCTGGCGGTGGCGTGCTGGGAAGCCAGATTGCTTTTCAGGCTGCGTACTGCGGTTTTGATGTAACAATCTGGCTGCGCAGCGAGGGCTCCATTGGCCGCACCAAGCCCAAGATCGACCACGTGCATAAGGAATATCTTGCAGCTATCGAGGGCATGGCAGACGGCACGGGAGACTGGTGCGCCGGTATTGCCAATAGCGACGAGCCTTTTGATAAAGAGGCTGCGCTTGCAGCTGTTGAGCGCGCATACACAGGCCTTAAGCTCGAGCTCGATTTGGCTGCAGCTGTATCTGATGCTGATTTGGTAATTGAGTCGATGGCTGAGGATACGCAGGCCAAGATTGAGTTCTACCAGAAGCTTGCGCCGCTTCTGCCCGAGAAAACCGTGGTGGTTACCAATTCATCTACGCTGCTGCCTAGCACGTTTGCCAAGTACACGGGGCGCCCTCAAAAGTACTTGTCGCTCCACTTTGCCAACTCCATTTGGAAGAACAACATGACCGAGGTTATGTGTCAGGCACAGACTGAGCAGCGCTACTTTGACGAGCTGATTGAGTTTGCCAATGAGATTCGTATGCTGGCGCTGCCGGTTAATAAGGAGAAGAGTGGCTACCTGCTAAATTCCATGCTGGTGCCATGGTTGCTCTCGGGTCTTGATTTGTATGTGTCGGGCGTTTCGGATCCCAAGAGCATCGATCTAGCATGGACACGCGGTACGGGCGCGCCCAAGGGACCGTTCCGCGTGTTTGACACGGTGGGCATTCAGACGGCGTACAACATTGTGCTGCAGTATCAGAAAGTGCCGGGTCTGGTGAGCCCGCTGCTCAAGAAGATGATGATGCCGTACAACTTTAAGGCCATGGCTGCCGTGCTTAAGAAGATGATTGACGAGGGCAAGCTTGGCGAGTCTTCCGGTGAGGGCTTCTTCAAGTACGAGTAGGGCATAAAAGACCTCAGATTTCTCCGCTCTCATTCTTGCTCTGCACTTTCAGCATGTCTCTCGTAAAGCCGGTGTATGTCTCTGTATCCCTCTGAAAGCTGGTCGCTACGCTCCAGACATCTTTCAGAGGGATACAGAGACATTCCGGCTTATGAGTGCGCATCTATTTGCAGTTCATTGAGGGAAATCTGAGGCCTTTTAAATACGTTTTATAGGTGTCATATCAACAATGGAAACGGCCTGCTGTAGTGCTGAAGATTGCCACGAAAGGCGGCGGGTGTACGCCTTAGGGCGGCACCCGTCGACTTGAGGGGTAAGGTTTAGTGCTACAGCAGGCCGACTAGGTTGAGTAACCCTTAGAACTCTGCGTTGCCCACAGTTCGCGGATGCGGAATGACGTCGCGGATGTTGCCTACGCCCGTGAGATACATCACCAAACGCTCGAAGCCCATGCCGTAGCCAGCATGCTTGCAGCTGCCATAACGACGCAGGTCGAGGTAGTACTTGTATTGCTCGGGATTCATGCCCAGCTCGGTAATGCGGCGCTCAAGCACATCGAGGCGCTCTTCGCGCTGAGAGCCACCGATAATCTCACCAATGCCTGGTACCAAGCAATCGGCTGCGGCGACAGTCTTGCCATCGTCATTGGCGCGCATGTAGAACGCCTTAATCTCGGCGGGGTAGTCGGTCACAAAGGTCGGGCGGCGGAAGTGTTCCTCGGTAAGGAAGCGCTCGTGCTCGGTCTGTAGGTCAATACCCCAGTTCACGGGGTACTCAAACTTGTGACCATCTGCCACAGCGGCTTCGAGAATCTCAACAGCTTCGGTATAAGAGATGCGGGCAAAGTCAGAGCTGGCAACATGCTCCAAGCGCTCAAGCAGACCCTTGTCCACAAACTTATTGAGCATGGCAAGCTCGTCGGGGCAGCGCTCCATAACGGCGCGGATAACGAATTTAAGCATAGCCTCAGCGTTGTCCATGTAGTCATTGAGGTCGGCAAAAGCCATTTCGGGTTCCATCATCCAAAACTCGGCGGCGTGGCGCGTGGTATTGGAGTTCTCGGCGCGGAAGGTGGGGCCAAAGGTGTACACGTCGCCAAAGGCCATAGCAAAGTTCTCGGCGTTGAGCTGGCCAGATACGGTGAGGCTTGCGTGCTTGCCAAAGAAGTCCTGGCTCCAGTCCACATCGCCCTCAGTGAGCTTGCCGTTGCTGGCGGCTGCAGCCTCGGCGCTCACGCGCGGCGGGTTAGCAGGGTCAAGCGCGGTCACGGTGAACATCTCGCCTGCACCCTCGCAGTCGCTCGTGGTGATGATGGGCGTGTTGAGGTAGAGGAAGCCCTGTCCCTGGAAGAACTCATGGATGGCTGCTGCAGCGGTGGAGCGCACGCGGAAGACCGCGCGGAAAAGGTTGGTGCGCGGACGCAGGTGCTGCTGGGTGCGCAGGAACTCGACCGTCGCACGCTTCTTTTGCAGTGGATAATCCGGAGCCGATGCGCCTTCAACCACAATGTTCTCGGCAGTGAGCTCAAAGGGCTGCGGAGCCTCGGGCGTAAGCTTGAGAGTGCCCGTGCACACGAGGGCAGCGGAGACGTTTTGGTGCGCAATCTCGTCGTAGTTGGCAAGAGCGTCGCGATTCATAACAACCTGCAGGTCAGCAAAGCAGCTGCCGTCGTTGAGGGTTACAAAGCCAAAGTTTTTCATGTCGCGGACAGACTTAACCCAGCCGGCAACCGTAATGGTTGTGCCGCCGAGCGTTGCGGCATCGGCGTGAATCTGAGCAATCTTGGTACGTTTCACGAGACCTCCTCGTACTAGGCTCGCGGGGCACCGTGCAATGGTGCCGGCGGGCAATTCTGTTCTTGGTTTCACGGTTCACCATTCTAGCGTACAGCGCGTGCTACATTAGCTTGTGTACAACCGAAGCCGTAGGAATGCGCGCGGCCCTGTGCCATGCGTAAAGGAGCATTTATGATTATTGAGCAGCATGCACTCTGGGGAGACGAGGCCACCTCGGAGCACCCTGCAACCTATACCACCTACCTGGCAGATCTTATGCCCGAGCAGGAAGACACGCTGCGCCCTGCCGTGGTGATTTGTGGTGGCGGAAGCTTTACGCACGTGGGTGAACACGAGAAGGAACCGGTGGCTATCGCTTTTTTGCAGGCTGGCTACCAGGCGTTTGTGCTCGATTACGTGACAAGCTCCACGGGCGATGTAACCTATCCCGCTCCTGAGGCTGATCTTGCGCTCATGGTGGCTACGGTGCGCGCCCACGCCAAAGAGTGGCATGTGGACCCTTCGCGCGTGGTGACCATCGGCTTCTCGGCCGGCGGCTTTGTTTGCGCAAGCCTCTCGGCTACCTGGCGTGAGGGCACGCTGTCAGGCCTGGTCCATGCTTCTGCCGAGGCAATTCGTCCCGACGCTGTAGTGCTGTGCTATCCGGCACTCGACTTTGCCTATCTGCTCAACCGCCGCTGCAGTGATCCGCGCATCGATTTGCGCGTTCCCAAGACGGGTGGCAAGACGGGTCGCGACCTGCTGTACGACTACGCTCGCGTGCTGGTGGGCACTGATGTTTCGGACGCAGAGATTGAGGGCCACCTGAACGCCATTTGCCCCACCTACCAGGTAAGCCGCAACGTTCCGCCTACCTTTATCTGGGGCACAGCAGACGACGATACGGCGCCTATGGCGCAGGTTTACCCATATGCCCAGTGCTTGGCCGAGGCTGGTGTGAAGCACGAGCTGCATATCTTCGATCGTGGCGGACACAGCCTTTCGGTGGCCAACGCGAACACTGGTCATGGCGATGCAGCGCGCCGTGCAGCAGTGGCTCCGTGGTTTGATCTGGCGTTGTCTTTTCTTTCTCGCGTGCTCTAACTGGCTTTGCGCGGGCATTGGGTGCTACTGGCTAGGATACAATGGGACGCACGATGACTTGCGCGGTGCCTTGGGTTCCGCGCTTGCTGTATCTGCCCTTTTGTGGTGTTCTGGCGATTCTAGCTCCTTTGTGAGCGCGTTTTGCCAGATCCGCGTGCGACGCGTAAGGAAGCGCCATGCCTATCGAGAGCGTCAATTATCAATGCCCTGCCTGCGGCGGTCCTCTGCGCTACGACGGCGCTGAGGCCAAGCTTGTCTGCGACTACTGCGACTCGCGCTTTGAAGTAGCCGAGGTAGAGGCTCTTTATGCAGAGCAGCAACGCGCGGCGGAGGCCGAGGCTGCACAAGCACAAGCCGAGGCAGCTCAGGCTGCGCGCGAGGCTGCAGAAACAGAGGTCGCTGTGAGCGCGGACGACGCGCCTGTGAATGCTGTGGCCGACGCTGCTGCGGTTGGCTCCGACGACGCGAGCACGAGTGATGCATTTGCTCAGGCCGAAACCTATATCTGCTCTTCGTGCGGCGCAGAGCTCATCTCCGATGGCACGGTAGCTGTTTCCACCTGCCCTTATTGCGGCAACCCTGCGGTGGCGCCGGGCCGACTCTCCGGCCAGTTTTCGCCCGACGTTGTAATTCCCTTTAAGCTGGCGCGCGCCGACGCGGTCTCGGCGCTCGATGGTCACTACAAGGGCAAGGTTTTGCTCCCCAAACGCTTTAAGAGTGAAAACCATATCGAGGAAGTCCAAGGCGTCTACGTGCCGTTTTGGCTCTACGATGCCGATGCTTCGGGCAGTGCTGTGTTTGAGGCTACGCGCGAGCGCCGTCACTTCCGCGGCGACGACGAGATTATCGAGACCGATCACTTTACCTGCAATCGCGCGGGTTCCATGGAGTTCGAGCGCATTCCGGTAGATGGCTCGAGTCGCATGCCCGATGGCCACATGGATGCCATTGAGCCGTTTGACTATGCAGACCTTAAACAATTCTCCGTTGCCTACCTGCCGGGATTTCTTACCAATCGTTGGGACGAGGACGCAAAGACGTGCCGTCCGCGTGCCGAGCTGCGTGTAACCAACAGTATGGAGAGTGCCCTGCGCGGCACTGTACACGGATACGACACGGTGACCTGCATGTCCTCTGATGTGGATTGTGGTCTTCAAGAGGCGCAGTGTGCTCTTTTTCCTGTGTGGATGCTCAGCACTATCTGGGAGGGTAAGAACTACCTGTTTGCAATGAACGGTCAAACGGGACGCATGGTGGGCGACCTGCCGGTCTCCAAGCCCAAGCTCGCTGGTATCTGTGCGGTAACGTTTGGCGTGCTTCTTGCAGCGGCGTGGTACTTCATGGACGGTTCAAGCATGCTTGAAAGTGGTGAGACCTTCTGGAGCCTCTTATTGCTGTTTGCTGTGCCACTGCTGGTGACGGTCATTGTGGGCGTTGTGCTGGTAGGGCAGATGCACACGGCGGTCTGTGCAAGCCAAGCTGATGCTTACGTGGAGGCTGGCTCCTTTGACCTTACCACGCAGGGCGACCACTACACGCACACCACCAGGCGCGTTATCCACCACGAGAAGAAAAAGGATTAGCCGCCAGGCGTCCTATCTGATAGTTGAGCAACCTTCTTTGAAAGGGGAGGACCAATGGGACTTATCAAGGCTGGAGTAGGAGCCGCGGGCGGCGTTCTTGCCGATCAGTGGAAGGAATATATCTACTGCGATTCGCTGTCTGCCGATGTACTTGCCTGCAAGGGTCAGAAGCGCACGGGCAAGCGCAGCTCCAACACCAAGGGCGAGCAGAATGTTATCTCAAACGGTTCTGTGATTGCTGTTAACGAGGGGCAGGCTATGCTCATCGTGCAAAACGGCAAGATTATCGAGGTGTCGCTTGAGCCGGGCGAGTTCACCTTTGATTCGGGTAGTGAACCCAGCATTTTTGCAGGTGAAGGAACCTTTGCCGAGAAGATTAAGCAGACTTTCAGCCAGATTGGCGGCCGTTTTACCTTTGGTGGCGACGCAGGCAAAGACCAGCGTGTGTACTACATCAACATGAAGGAAATCATTGGCAACAAGTATGGCACGGCAAGCCCTGTGCCCTTCCGCGTGGTGGACACCAACATTGGCCTTGATGTGGATATCTCGGTACGCTGCAACGGCGAGTACTCCTATCACATTACCAACCCGCTGCTGTTCTACCAAAACGTCTGTGCTAACGCAGCGGACGAGTACACGCGCGATAACCTCGACAGCCAGCTGAAAAGTGAGCTGCTCACGGCTCTGCAGCCGGCGTTTGCCAAGATTTCCGAGATGGGCGTGCGCTACAGCGCGATTCCCGCGCACACCACGGAGCTCGCGCACATTCTGAACGAGGAGCTCTCTGCCGACTGGCGCGACCTGCGCGGCATTGAGGTTGTGAGCTTTGGTGTGAATTCCATCGCTGCCTCTAAAGAAGACGAGCAGATGATCAAGGACCTGCAGAAGTCTGCGGTCATGCGCGACCCAACGATGGCGGCTGCGAGTCTCGTGAGCGCTCAGAGCGATGCCATGCGCGCAGCTGCTTCTAACACTGCTGGCGTGGGTGCGGGCTTTATGGGCGTTGGTATGGTTGGCAACATGGGTGGCGCGGATACCAACACGCTGTTTGCCATGGGTCAGCAGCAAGCTGCACAACAGCAGGTGTCAGCTCCGCAGGGTGCCGCTCCCGCTGCGGCTCCTGCAGCTGAGGCATGGACCTGCAGCTGCGGTACGTCCAACACGGGTAAGTTCTGCACGGAGTGTGGCACGCCTAAGCCTCAGTCTGCGACCTGGTTCTGCCCTCAGTGCGGTTCCAAGAATGATGGCAGGTTCTGTCCTCAGTGCGGAACCCCGCGTCCGTAGGGTGCGGTAGTTGCGCTTAAGGGAAGAGCTCAGCCTTTCTCCTTTGTGATTGCTGAACCTTAGAAGCTCTAATGAAAGAAGACCCCAGATTCTCTCCTTCGTTGGTTCCCGCCCTTTGGGCTGCGGAATCGCGAGGATGCTGTGTTGACTAAGAAGACCTCAGATTTTCCCTTTCGCTGTCCTCGCCGCTTCGCGGCTGTGGAATCGCTCAAGGAAATAATCTGAGGTCTTTCTTACTTAAAACTTAGACAGAGCTACTTTTGCTGCAAAGCGAGCTGTATGCGTCGCAGATAAAGAAACCTTGACTGGGTGGATTCGAGCCGCACACTCGTTACTATCACGCGGTTATGCGACGGGCCTCTCTAATCTAGGATTCTGAGAGATTGGTGAATCCAAGGTCTGCGAGCGTGGCTCCTGTTCCACTAGCTTCGAGGGCAGGAGCTAAACCCTCTTTAATCATGCGTGCTATATCGGCATCTGCGTAATCACCTTTAATTATTGAGTCAAAAGTTGTGTCGCAGTCCGTTGAGTAATCGTCATACGTTGGCTTCGTGTCATATGTATAAGAAGATAATTTAAGTTTTCCCGAGCCTGTTTCGCTAAATGCACTAGAGTATTCGAAGCTAGAGTATGCGGAGGCGGAAAGATCAGCATCTGTTTTATCGAAATGAATGGTTAGGGTCCATCTGGCCGTCTCTCGACCCTTGGGGTCTTCAGAGCGGTAGTAGGATATGTAGCGGTCTATATAGGTGCAAGTGATATCACCGTTTGGTGACCCTTTTACGGTATAATCGTCTTCGCTACTATCAGCATAACCTTCTTGTTTGTTGCTGTAGGTGTAGGCGCCTTTGAGTAAGTAGCTAAGGAACAACTGATAACGACAATTGCTTATCTTGTCAGCATATTGATCATTGTTGTTAACCGATTGATAGAGTTTCAGAGCTTCAGCATATGAGCCTTCTCTGTATAGGCTATCTGCCTTGCCCTGAGGCGTAAGCGTAGAGTAAAGAACAAAGGCTATGATGAAAACTGCTACGCAGGAAGCGGCTGCGAGTATTCCAATCTTAGTACGTCTCTTTTCGATTGTGGCGAGCTTTGCTTCACACTCTGATATGTGATCGTTAACCCCTTCGTAATCTCCGAGAGATTTGAATTTCTCAATCGCTTCAGTCAACGAAGAACGCGTTCCTTGTTCCCGTAGTTTTACAGCTTCATTGAATTTGATTGCAGCGAGCTTGGCGTTACATTCTGATATGTGATTGCTAGCCCCTTCATAATCTTCTAGGGATTTAAATTTCTCGATTGCTTCAGTCAGGGAAGAACATGTTCCTTGTTCTTGTAGCTTTACTGCTTCACTAAATAGCTCGTCATCATGTTTATCTGCCTGGGTAAGCAGTACCTCTTCATCCTCGTTATCCAGGAGCAGATCTTTGCTTTTGCCACACGCATAACAAGTATCTCGCTGTACGTTAACCTCTCCACATGCGCAGACCCACCAGTTGTCATGATTCTGCACTTTGCCGAGTACGGCTAAATCCGCAGGCATTGTTCCTAAATTACGAGCTTTTTGCTCGGCCGCACGTGGGGATAGTGCAAGTTCTTTTCGGGATGGAATAGGAGTTGGCTCGCTGGAAGATGCCCAACTCTGAGTCTGGCCTTCCGCACGCGATACGGACAGCGCGCAGGATTTCACGTCGCCACGTGGGAGTTTATGCGGCTTGAGTGCTAATTCATTACCAGCTTCAATGTCAGCATCAAGATATTCAACAGTAAGGTTTTCCTCTGTGCCGTCCGAGTAACCAATTTTTAGCTCTCCGAAAATGGATCCAATAAAGCTATCGGATACATTCAAAGCTTTTACCTGAAACCATGCCTCGGATGTTTCGGAGTTTCGAGAAACCTGTAGGGCTGTCAGCATGATGGGGCAGCCAGGTTCCCAAGGTATTTCAGGTTTTTGTAGCTTGAAGATAATTTTGTAGTTTGCCATGGTGCCCTCCCTTAGATTTCAGGCAGTTCTTCTTTGACTGGTTTTTGTTCTACAGATTTTGAAGGCGCATTTTTATCAGGCAGAGCGGCGACAATAATTGCCGGAGTGACGATGAGTCCAAAAAGGCCAATGAACCATAGCTTGCCATTGATGTCGTTGTAGCCCTTTTGCTGTGCTGCTTTTGTAATCAGTTGCATTGCCATAACCCATGCAACGAGGTAACAGATAAGCAGAACTATTGTTACGACAAATAGAATTTGCGCTACTTTCGTTACGGCTTCGAGTGAATCTACGAGTGAATAGAGCGAGTGCATGTGTCCCCCTTTGTCCGGCTTGACCATATGGTCAAGTACTCCTACAAGGTAGGAGTACTTATTGCAGGCTCTTAGACAAATTGAGCTGGGAACTTTTGACCTGATACAAGCCGATTTAACTGCGTAAACAGTGATATCGAGTAGATAGAGTGCCTTAGATTATGTCCTCGAGCAATTCCGCAGGCGTGAAGCGTCGAGGACAGCGAGAGGAGAAATCTAAGGCCTTCTTGGTTTTGTCACTTACATCATCAGTTACAAATCTCAGTGACGCTGTAACTGATGTGTAAGTGATGAGACGGTACGTCTACGCGTAAGCAAAGAGATAAATCACGAGGTAACCGC
>CAVJWJ010000030.1:17761-20016 GCA_963653375.1 Roseburia sp. CAG:303 | reverse complement strand
AGAAAAACGTGTTGACATATGAGCAGACGCTCATATAATTTGAGGCGAAACGTATGAGCCACTGTTCATATGAGGGGATGTCAATATGGGTGAAACAAACCAAACAGAGCTTGCAACCCAATGTATGCCAGAAGACCTGCCTGATGAAGAGCTACTCTACGACCTCGCCGACCTCTTTAAGGTCTTTAGCGATACCACACGCATAAAGATTCTCTACGCGCTCATGGGCCGCGAGCTGTGCGTGGCAGACATCGCGGAAGCAACGGAAACCTCGCAGTCTGCCGTCTCTCACCAGCTCCGAACACTCAAGAGTTCTCACTTGGTGAAGTTTCGCCGCGATGGCCGAAACATCCTCTATTCCCTTGCGGACGACCACGTGTACACCATGCTCAATCAGGGCATGAGCCATATTTGTGAGTAACCGGCTAGCCGAAAGGAACCGATCATGAAAAAGTCGTTCAAGCTTGACGAAATTGACTGCGCCAACTGCGCGCGCGAGCTGGAAGAAGAGCTGTCACAGCTCGACGGCGTCGCATCTGTATCCGTGAACTTCATGACCCAGAAGCTCACGCTCGAGGCTGCAGACGACGAATTTGACGAAGTTCTGGAGCGCGTTGTTGAGTTCACTGCAGAGGCTGAACCCGACTGCGAGATCATTCGCTAAGCACGCCGGCCGCCTTGTGCGGCCACTTTTCCAACTAACATATGAACGATTGCACATATATTCAGGAGGGCATCATGGCAACCGATCAAAAGGCGCGCAAGAAAAAGCGCCGCAAGAAAGAATCACAGCAGCATAAACTGCACCGCATCCTCCTTGCGCTCACTATCTTTGCAATTGTCTATGCGGTAGATGAGCTGGGAATTCTCGCCAATGCCTTGGGAGAGCGCGCCGCCCTTTATGCGAGCTTCGCACTCTTCCTGGTTCCCTTCCTCATTGCTGGCTACGATGTGCTCGAAAAGGCGTTCAATAACATCCGTCGCGGCAAAGCCTTTGACGAAAGCTTTCTTATGGCAGTTGCCACGCTCGGCGCGTTCGCGATGATCTTCTTCCCCGACACCGAACCTCATATGGCAGAGGGCGCAGCCGTCATGCTCTTCTACCAGGTAGGCGAGCTCTTCCAGGCCTATGCCGTAGGCAAGAGCCGTAAGTCGATCGCAAGCATGATGGACATTGCCCCCGACTACGCCAACATCGAACGCACAGACGGAACCCTCGAGCAGGTTGATCCCGACGAGATTGCAATCGGTTCCATCATTGTTGTCAAGCCCGGCGAGCGCGTTCCCATTGATGGCGTTATCACCCAAGGCTCAACCCAGCTCGATACTGCCGCGCTAACCGGGGAATCCGTTCCACGTCATGCCGAAGCCGGCGACGAGGTTATCTCGGGTTGCATCAACATGACAGGCCTTGTGCATGTGCGCACCAGCAAGCCATTTGGAGAGTCCACCGTCTCGCGCATCCTTGAGCTTGTGGAAAACGCCAGCGAAAAGAAAGCGCGTACTGAAAACTTCATCACGCGCTTTGCTCGTGTTTACACGCCTGCAGTTACCGGATCGGCCGTGGCACTTGCCGTAATCGGAGGCGCTATCACAGGAGCTTGGCCAGACTGGATCTTGCGCGGCCTGACTTTCCTTGTTGTAAGCTGCCCCTGCGCGCTCGTTATTTCTGTACCCTTGAGCTTCTTTGGTGGCATTGGCGGCGCCTCCAGAATTGGCGTGCTTGTTAAGGGGTCAAACTACCTTGAAGCACTTGCCGAGGTAGACACCGTAGTCTTTGATAAAACCGGTACGCTCACCAACGGCACGTTTTCGGTTGTTGAGATTCACCCAGCAGACAATTGGACCGAGCAGAGCCTACTCGAAGTTGCAGCACTTGCGGAGAGCTTCTCTGATCACCCCATTGCGCAGTCGGTGCGCGAAGCCTACACAGGCGAACTTGATACCAAGCGCATAAGTGAGTCAGGCAACTCCGCAGGCCATGGCGTGTTTGCTACCATCGATGACGCATCCGTGCTTGTAGGCAACGCAAAGATGCTTGCCGAGGCAAATATCCAAGCCCCCAACTGTGACACCGTGGGCACCATCCTGCACGTTGCAGTTAATGGCGCGTATGCAGGTCACATTGTAATTGCCGACACCGTAAAAGCCGATGCAGCCGAGACCATCCCTGGCCTCCACGCAGCAGGAGTGCAGCGCACTGTTATGCTCACCGGCGACCGCGAAGAAGTTGCAGCAGATGTTGCACGCCGCTT
>CAVJWJ010000030.1:11587-17269 GCA_963653375.1 Roseburia sp. CAG:303 | reverse complement strand
GCGCATTGTTGTTACAGCTCGGCCCCTTATGGATTGAGCCTAGCTTTAAGTTTTTGGAAGCTGTCCTCAGAAAGACAGTGCTCCATGTGACAGCCCTCTTCAGCCGCCACCACAGGATCCACGCCAGATGAAACCAGTAAGTCAGAAAAGAACAGATGGCGCTCGAGCATTTCCGAGGCGATCTTTTGACCTGCCTCGGTCAGACGCACTTCGCGCTTAAACATCTCTACAAAGCCGTTATCTTCTAGCTGCGACATTGCCTTAGAAACGCTTGCCTTGGTTACGCCTAAACGCTCGGCAATATCAACCGAGCGCGCCACACCTCGCTCCTGCTGAAGCATCAAAATGGCCTCGAGGTAATCTTCACCCGACTCACGAAGACGCATGAGCGGCACCTTTCGCGCAAAGGGATGCGCCTTCGTCAAAGCAACGGACTGAGCCACCCCATAGTTAACGTATGCTTACTTTAGCGCAAAAGTATACCTAGGTTTACCTTACTTAAAAAATTAATGCCGCCCAGCCAGAACGCCAGGCGGCATACAGCACACCGTTGAATTACACGCGCAGTGAGCAGTTCAGAGCAAAGAGGGCTGCAACCGCGCCTCAGGCATCAAACTAGCCCAGCACCTCAACCAGCTCAATATCAAAGTTCAGGTCCTTGCCTGCCATCTCGTGGTTTGCGTCAAGCTTCACGCCCGCCGGGCTCACCTCAAGCACGGTTACAGGCACCGGCTGGCCACCAGAGCCAGAAAGAAACAGCTTGTCGCCCACGTGAATAGAATCGATATCAGGCACCTGAGAAGCCGGGAAGTCAAGGATCAGATCATCGCGACGCTCGCCATAAGCCTCAGCGCACGGAATGTGGACGGTCTTCTTCTCGCCCACTTCCATATCGAGCACAGCAGCATCAAAGCCCGCGATCATCTGGTGAGCACCACAGGTGAACTCAATCGGCTCGCCGCGATCATAGGAGCTATCAAACTGCGTACCATCGTCAAGCGTACCGCGGTAGTGAGCACGAACCTTCTTGCCCTCGTTAGACATGAAATCCTCTTTCTGTAGTCATCTTGGCGTCTGCACATATGCAGGGTGCCTACTATACCTGTAGAGCTATGCACACGCACGCTCGAAAAAGGTGAGCGCGTTGCTATAGCAAAGCTTTTCCGTAATCGTTCGGCCAAAGCGCTCGATTAGCATATCTTGGAACGCCGGCAACTTTGAGACATCCGAGACAAACGATGGCACCTCAGCTCCATCAAGGTCTCCACCAAGTGCAATGGTATCCTCGCCATCAAGCTCGAGCCAGTGCTCGATATGACGAGCCGCAGCGTCAAAGGTCACGCCAGCAGCCGTAGCCGAGGTCACGCCATCTTCCAAAAACTCGCTGCAGTAATTGAGGCCTACCACACCACCGCGATCACGAATGCAGCGGAACTGATCGTCGGTAAGATTGCGCAGCACGCTCGCCACCGCACGGCTATTGGAATGGCTTGCCACAAACGGCTTGGTCGTGAGGCTCGCCACCTCGTCAAAGCACTCATCATTAAGATGTGAGACATCGAGCACCATACCCACGCGCTCCATCTCGGCCAAGGCAGCACGACCCTCAGGAGTCAGACCAGCGTGGCTGTCGTGTCCACTTGCCAGAGGGCCCTGGGCGTTCCACGAAAGCGATGCCATGTGCGCACCCACACGCTTAAGCATTTCTATCAGAGAAAGGTCCTCCGCAAACAAGCGCGCATTCTCGATGGTATGGACTACCACCGTACGGCCAGCCTCGAGAGCAGGACGAATATCGGCAATGTGATGCGCCTCAGTCACGGTATCGTGATTAAAGTTAGCCTGTCCGCTGATATGCGCCATGATCTGCGCCTGAAAGCGCACGGCCTGCGCCGGCGACAGCTCGTCAGGAATAAAGGTTGCAAAGCACTGCGCCCAAGGCGTATCGCCAATCTTTTCAAGCGAGATGGCCGCACAATTATCGTCCAGGTAGAGGCACTCACTGGGGTGCTCTTCATCACCCTCGCCATAAAAATCTTGCCCACAAGCGCGACGCAGTGGAAGATCGAGCGTCTGCCAGCCCAAACGGTCAGCAGTATCGCAGTGCAAATCAAAAACAGGTATGGACATTCAAATTCTCTCTATCAGTGCATTCTAAGTACGGAAGCTGGAAGGCGCGCTATTCGCCTGCAAGTACAGACTCAATCAGCTCGGTTAGCACAGCGCCAAACTCATGGCCCGCAACACGCATCATCTGAGGAAAACGGCTGTAGTACGTCATGCCCGGCGTGGAGTTAACCTCGTTAAAGACAACCTCGCCCTCAGGCGTAACAAACAAGTCAACACGAGCAAAACCAGAGCAACCAAGCGCAGCATAAACCGTCTTACCAGCACAACGCACGCGTTCAAGCACATCAGCTGGCAAGTCAGACGGGCAGCGCAGCTCGGTATTGGCGCCCGGGTCCTTTTCAAGGTGAATGCGGAAGAAGCCGTCACCGTGGACCACAATCTCGTCCACCTCGCCCATCTTGAGGCCATGAACCACGTCACCCACAATAGAGCAACCCACCTCAACGCCCGTAATGCTTTCTTCTACGGCAACCTTCTCGTCGAGTGCAAAGGCAGCGTCAAGCGCCGTACGATACTCATCTGCGTTTGTGGCCTTAGAAACACCAATAGAGCTGCCGCCGCGGGCAGGCTTTACAAACACGGGGTAGCCACCGCATGCCTCCGCCACGCGCGCCTCGTCTTCAGGAGCGGCGCCGCGGTAGAGTACCTCACAGCGCGGTGAGCGAACACCCGCCGCTGCAGCCAGGCGATGCGAGGCATCCTTATCCATGCACACTGCGCTTGCCAGCACGCCACAGCCTACATAAGGCACACCGCAGGTTTCGAGTGTTCCCTGCACCGTGCCGTCCTCACCACCCTGGCCGTGCAGCACAGGCAATGCAACGTCAACTACCAACTCGCAGAACTCGCCCTCGACAAGCTCCATAAAGCCGCCGCGCGCCTCCTGGCCACGTCCCGGGATCAGAACAACCGGAGCGCAGTCATGCTCCTCCCAAGCGCCCGTTACAATATCTGCCACGTCGCCCGTGTAGTGAAACCATGAGCCCTCGCGGTCAATGCCAATCAACACCGGCTCAAAGCGATCTTTTGGAAGTGCAGCAATCACGTTGTCGGCCGATTTGAGAGAAATGTCATGCTCAGTAGAGATGCCACCAAAAATAACTGCAACGCTAGTCATAGAAGTGGTTCCTTTCTTATTAACACGGGCGCACACCCGTCAGGCTTTGACGAGTGTCCATTATACGCAGGCGCGTGCGGCTAGAATGAGATTCGACTCATGCTCCATCGACACGCAGAAAGGTCTCCATGAGCGCTGTGTCAACATACACCATCGTTGCCGACAACGGCGAGCGCATCGCTGTTGCTGTTACTCGCAAGCGCGTGAAGAATCTCAACCTGCGCGTACGTGCCGATGGTACGGTTACCCTCAGCGTGCCTATACATGCAAGCCAAGCTCGTATTGAAGACTTCCTCAAGCGACACACCACATGGATTATTAAAAGCCTCAAGCGCACGCGTGCGACAACAAGACAACCAGCACAGGCGCAAGAAACCCCGCAGACTACCCCTCTTTGGGGGCGCGCTGTTCCCACACAAGATCTTTTGGGGAAACCCAGCGCGGAGTACACGCCCGAAGATTACACGCAGGCAATCAAGGCACTGTACAAGCGCGAACTCGCGCATGTGCTACCCGATGTAGCAGCCGCCGCAGAGAATCGCACGGGGTTACATGCAACCCGTTGGAGCATCCGCACCATGCGCAGCAGATGGGGTTCTTGCACGCCTAAAACGGGTGCGATTCGCATCAATGCTCAGCTTGCAGCCTATCCTCCAGAGTGCCTGGAAATGGTAGTAGTTCACGAGCTTGTGCATCTGACGGAACCCAGCCACAACGCGCGTTTTCATGCTCTGCTAGACACTTGGTGTCCCAATAACCGCGCAATCAATGCAAAGCTCAAACAGAACCCTTTGAGCGAAGCTTAAACCAACCCAAGACCCAGCTTAGACGTACTTTAGATTTGCCTTTAAGGATGCGCGAGGCTTTGTGGCAACGGTATAACAGCGTTGTCAGCCACGCAAAACAAGGAGGCACATCATGAAGAACACCAAGCAGCGCACAAACCAGCGCCCCATTCTTGTCACCCGCCGCACTGTGCTTGCTACCGCAGGCCTCTCTCTTCTTACCGGAGCTGTCGCGGGCACCGCAACCGTATGGGCTTGTGGCACCAATGACGCAACCACCAGCAATGGCGCTGCAGGCGGCGCCCCTCAGGGAGGAGGCGCGGGTGGCGCTGACACCATGAGCTTTGACTACACAGGAACCTACACGGGCGCCATTGAGGCCAATGACACCGAGGTTGAGGCAAGCGCAGAGACCTACGCCGCCTCTGAGGCAGATCAGAACGCCGCACTGGCACAGGCCGGCGGCACCCTCACACTCGACACCGTGACCCTCACCAAAGAGGGCGACGACACCAATGGAGATAACTGCAACTTCTACGGCGTCAACTCCATTCTCACTGCCGTAGGAAGCGAGTCGGCTGCCTATGTCAACGACTGCAACCTCACAGCAGTAAGCGAAGGCTCTAACGGCATCTTTGCCACAGATAGCGCAACAGTCCTGGTAAACCAGACAAGCATCGCTACTTCAGCAGGCAACTCACGCGGTCTCGACGCTACCTATTCGGGCACCATCATTGCTGCCAATATGCAGATTGACACCCAAGGCGACCACTGCGCTGGCATCGCCACCGATCGCGGTGGCGGCAACATCTCCGTTGTTGATTCAACCATTGCAACTGCAGGTTCTGGCTCCCCTATCCTCTATTCCACAGGAGACATCGAGGTCTGCAGTATTACAGGCAGCGCCAGCGGCAGTCAGATTGCAGGTATGGAAGGCTTGAATACCATCCTAATCAAAGAGTCCGAGCTCACAAGCACCATTACCGGCAAAACAGCCTCAGACCCCATTGCGGACGGCATCATCATCTACCAGTCCACCTCAGGCGATGCCGAATCCACCACGGGAGACACCGCCACCTTCCAAGCCGTGGACTCAACACTCTCTTCTGCTGTGCAAGACGGCACGATGTTCTATCTCACCAACACGAGCGCGCAGGTAGTGCTCAAAAACACCGTGCTCGATTTTGATAGCGAGAGCTGTGCGCTGCTCACGGCACAAGGAAACGATGCCAACAGCTGGGGACAAGCCGGCTCAAACGGTGCCACCGTGGGCTTTACAGCCATAAACCAAAGCTTGCTTGGCAATATTGATGTAGACACCATCTCCCAGGTCACGCTCTATCTCTGTGAGCAAAGCACCTGGGCAGGCAGCGCGTCTATCAGCGAGAACTCCGCGGGAAGTACGCAAGACAGCCCACTTATCGTATATGTCGACTCCACATCCACGTGGGTGGTGAGTGATAGCTGCACCGTCTCCGAGCTGCATGTTGCAGACGGAGGCTCCGTGGTGGATGCGCAAGGAAACACCGTGTCTATCGCTGCCGATGGCTCTAGCATCAGCGGAAAATCTGATGTAACAGTAACCGTGAGCGGCACCTACGACATCAGCTTTGACACGAGCCTTGCCGGCACCCTTGCAAGCAACCTCAT
>CAVJWJ010000030.1:0-11467 GCA_963653375.1 Roseburia sp. CAG:303 | reverse complement strand
GGCTTTCGCTGCTTTGGCACCCTTTACTATGAACGCACGCGCTCAATCTCGACCGCCACGTTCTTCAGCGGCAAACCAATAGGTGCCCACGGCTTTTCAATGCGCACTCGTACGCCCATAAGCTGCGGATGTGCATTCAAAAGCAGCTGAGCCACACCCTCAGCAGCTGCTTCAATCAGCTTAAACGTGTGCTCGCGCAAGAAAGTGTCTACTTCGTGGCACACAGCACCATAGTCAATCGAAGCGTCCAGATCGTCATGCGTGCCAGCAGCGCTAAGGTCGGCAAAAAGCACCAGCGAGACACAAAACTTCTGGCCCAGCGTATTTTCTTCGGGATACACACCGTGGTTTGCAAAAACCTCAAGCTCATCAATCACAATGCGATCGGTGTGTTCAAGCTCTGCACCCCGCACGCGCGCTAAGGCTACACGAGTTGCAGGCAGCCCATGCCCCAACCGCTTTGCCAATTCCGCAGCTTCAGTGGGAGTTGCATTCTCGGGCAATTCCTTCTTAGTCATATTGCATGCCTCCTCAGTATCGCCCGTACGGAGAAGCTAAATTACAACCGCCGGGTTCTTCTTTTCCTCTGACCAGTTGCACGCCTCACGCGCCTCGCAGGCATAGCACGCACGAGATGCTTTATCCGCAAAGAACAGCAGCTCTTCTAGAGTAGAAGCATCTGCGCGTAAGCTCCGGTGCCCCAAAATGGCGCGTCGAATCTGCGTCTGCTCAGCTGGAGTAAACTGCACGTTCTTGTCTTGCGCAGACAGAATCTCGCAGGCAATACGCTCGGCTGCAACATCGTGAGGTATACCCGTTTCGTACTGCTCGTCTCTGCCGATATCATGGAGAAGCGCTGTGGCATACACCACCTCGCGATTAAGTCCCAGATTCTGCTCCAAGTTGGCAATCCACATGATGCGAGCAACATCCAACAGGTGCGAAGCATCGTGCAGGCAAAATGGACGCTCAGCCTCAAGCTCCTCTGTGTGCTTCAGGTGGCGCTGAAACGCGGCACTGCGCCAAAGAGCCTCAACGCGCGGCATACATGCAAAAGCAAAGTTCTCCACGTCTGCTACCTAATCGCGCCCAAGCATGTGGAAGAAACGCTCTTCCAGGGCTGGGTCAGTCTCAAAAACACCTCGACGAGCCAGGGTCACGGTGGTGGTACCCGGCTTTTGTACGCCACGCATGGTCATACACATGTGCTCAGCCTCAAGCATCACAATGGCGCCCGCAGGAGCTAGATACTCCATCAGTGCATCAGCAATCTGTGCACATAGGCGCTCTTGCAGCTGCAGACGACGCGCGTACACCTCAACGGTGCGAGCAAGCTTGGAAAGCCCTGCCACGCGACCTTGCGGAATATAACCAATGGTTGCCTTGCCGTAAAAAGGCAGCATATGGTGCTCGCACAGCGAGTAGAACGTAATATCGCGCTCGATTACCAGGTCATTTGCAGACACAGCAAAAGTGCGCGAAAGATGCTCCGAAGCATCTTGGTCCATCCCGCCTGCAAGTTCGGTATACATGCGAGCCACACGCGCGGGCGTCTCAACAAGTCCCTCGCGCGTTGGGTCTTCGCCAATACCCTCAAGAAGCAAACGAACTGCCTGCTCAACCTTTTGCTGATCAACCATATGCGTATCCTTATTCCATCGTATGCGTACGGTAGACCGCATCATCTTGCCATAGCACTACAGCATCCGAAAGGGGCACGCCCAACTCAGAGGCACGCACACGCGTCTTATTCATATCAATCAAACGTTGGTTTGAAGAACCCCGGAATCGCAGCGTAATATCGTGCAACTCCTGTACAAATGGCCCATCTACCAGCACATCAATACAAGCGAGCAGTCGGTCGGTCACCTCGGTGTGATGTGCTCCTCCGTCACACAAAGCGTCAAGCACGTCACCCGTATAGCACCAGATAGTCTTGCCGCTGCCTGCGGGATACACCTCACGCACGCGCTCGACAAAATCTACGAGCCCCGCCTGATTCTCAGGCTCCATGGGCTCTCCGCCCAAAAGGGAGAGGCCCTCGCAAAACGGATGTTCAAGGCTTGTTAGAATCTGTTCCTCCACTGCAGGTGTAAAGGGTTCGCCAGCAGCAAAATCCCAGGCCACGGAGTTGAAGCAGTTCTTGCAACCACGGCGGCAGCCACTCACAAACAGGGAGGTGCGCACGCCCTCCCCGTTTGCAATGTCAAAGTATTTAATGGTGGCAAAGTTCATCGGCTGCGCGTAGCACTCCCCTACAGATGAAGCACGCGGTCGCGAATCTCTTCGGTACGACCCTGATTCCAGAACTGAGTACCAATGTATCCACAGGTACGACGCGCAACGTTCATCTTCTCCTGGTCGCGATTACCGCAGTTAGGGCACTCCCACACCAACTTGCCGTCGTCTTCTACAATCCTAATCTCGCCGTCGTAGCCGCACACCTGGCAGTAATCACTCTTGGTGTTCAGCTCGGCGTACATGATGTTCTCGTAGATGTACTGCATCACGCGCACAACAGCCTTGAGGTTGTCCTGCATGTTGGGCACCTCTACGTAAGAGATGGCGCCACCGGGCGAAAGCTGCTGAAACTTGCTTTCAAACTTCAGCTTGTCAAAGGCGTCGATCTTCTCACTCACATGCACGTGATAGCTATTGGTAATGTATCCCTTGTCAGTTACACCCGGAATCACACCAAAGCGCCTCTGCAGAGACTTGGCAAACTTGTAGGTAGTGGACTCCAGCGGCGTGCCGTAGAGTGAGAAGTCGATATCGGTCTTAGCCTTCCACTCCTCGCACTTATCGTTCATGTGCTGCATAACAGCCATGGCAAACGGCGTGCCCTGTTCATCGGTATGGCTGTGACCCGTCATGTACTTTACGCACTCATAGAGGCCAGCGTAACCCAAGCTAATGGTGGAGTATCCGCCATAGAGCAGGCGGTCGATAGTCTCACCCTTCTTAAGACGAGCCAGCGCACCGTACTGCCACAAGATAGGAGCGGCGTCCGAAAGCGTACCCTTCAGGCGGTTGTGACGACACATCAAAGCCTTGTAGCAAAGCTCGAGGCGCTCGTCAAAAATCTCCCAGAAGCGGTCCATATCCTGATGCGAAGAAAGTGCCACATCGGGTAGGTTGATAGTAACCACACCCTGGTTAAAGCGGCCGTAGTACTTAGGACGGCCCGGCTCCCAGTTACCTGCGTTAGCCACGTTGTCAAAGCCATTGCCTGAGCGGTCAGGCGTCAAGAAGCTGCGGCAGCCCATGCAGGTAAAGCAGTCGCCATTACCCACCATCTCGCCGCGCGAAAGCTTAAGCTCGCGCATCTTCTTTTCAGAGATGTAGTCGGGCACCATGCGCTTGGCCGTGCACTTAGCCGCAAGCTGCGTGAGATAGAAATACGGCGTATCCTCGTAGACATTGTCGTCTTCCAGCACATAGATAAGCTTGGGGAACGCCGGCGTAATCCACACGCCCGCCTCATTCTTTACACCCTCATAGCGTTGACGAAGCGTCTCTTCAATGATCATGGCAAGGTCGTGCTTCTCAGCCTCGGAGCGCGCCTCGTTCAGATACATAAATACCGTTACAAACGGCGCCTGACCATTGGTGGTCATAAGCGTTACAACCTGATACTGAATGGTCTGAACACCACGACGAATCTCGTCGCGCAGGCGATCTTCTACCACGCCAGTAATCTTGTCTTCAGGGGCCTCAACACCCAGCTCAGTAAGCTCGCGAACAACCTCGCGGCGAATCTTCTGACGGCTCACCTCAACAAAAGGTGCCAGATGCGTCAGCGAGATAGACTGGCCGCCATACTGCGAAGAAGCCACCTGAGCGATAATCTGCGTGGCAATATTGCAGGCAGTCGAGAAACTGTGCGGCTTTTCAATCAGCGTACCCGAGATAACGGTGCCGTTTTGCAGCATATCCTCGAGGTTTACCAGGTCGCAGTTGTGCATGTGCTGCGCAAAGTAGTCAGAATCGTGGAAGTGGATGAGACCCTCGTTGTGAGCCGCCACTACGTCCGCCGGAAGCAGTACACGCTGAGCCAGGTCCTTCGAAACCTCGCCAGCCATGTAATCGCGCTGCACCGAGTTGACCGTGGGGTTCTTATTGGAGTTCTCCTGCTTAACCTCTTCGTTGTTGCACTCAATCAGCGAGAGAATCTTGTCATCGGTCGTATTCTTGGTGCGCTTGAGGCCCTGAACATAGCGATAGATGATGTAGCGACGAGCCACCTCATAGCAGTCGAGGCGCATAATCTCGTCCTCAACCATGTCCTGAACCTCTTCGACCGAGACGGTATGGCCCGCGCGTTCGCAGGCATCAGCAACGTTTTGTGAGGCATAGATCACCTGGCGCTCGGTCAGGCGGGAGCTTTCCTTTACCTCACGGTTGGCCGCACGGATGGCATTCACAATCTTCTCAATGTCGAAGGTTACCTCGGTACCACTTCGCTTGATAATCTTCATTGCACTGCCTCTCTCCTTCAAACCCGTCTGCGACCCTCACACAGCCAAAAGCAACCTGACAGCCCAAAGTCTGCCTTGCCACACCAGCCGTGCGAATCTATCCAAAAGAACCCTACCGCGTCATGGGGACACAAATCTCCGCGTGCGCAGCAGGGCAATCGAATGCGTTGCGCTCATCAATCATAGGGCAAGGGCCGAACTATATGATGGACGATTTTATAAAGGTCATTACTACATATAGTGTTTTGGCAGGTCAAAGCAAGTGGTAGCAACCAGCAGGAACTTTCAGAAAACCATAACTTACCAAGGCAAATTTTGTGCCCACGCGCCTGACCTGCGAAACAGTTTTTCAAACCCACTAAAACGATTGGGAAACAAACCTGCCCTGAAACGCCGTTCAGGGCTAAAAATATCGTTAAAAAAGACGCAAGAAAGTTCTTGACCTAGATATAGGGACAAACGCATGAGCGCCCTCGCCAGAGCGAACAGGGCCACTCGGAAACCCCGTTCGCCCAGGCGCGGACGCTCGGTTCCAAAAGGGTCGCCAGCTTACGCCAGCGACCCCATGCACACTTTCAAACAAACTGAAAGTTATTCCGCAGCCTCCTCAGCAGCCATACGCTCAGCCTCGGCAATCTGGGCAGGCGTAAGCTTGCGGTACTTAATGGCGCCAAAGATCACGCAGAGCAAGCACACAATCATGCCCGCAATAAACTTCTGATCGATCGTGGCACCAAAGGGCGAAGTCACAGCCTCAAATACCAGCGGAGAGAGCGCCATACCAAAGTTGATGCCAGCCATGCCAATAGCCAAGTTGAAGGCACGGCCCTCAGGAGCAGAGTTGCCAGCTGCAAAGTTACCCTCCAGCGGCACGTAGGTCTCCTTGCCCAGCGAGATTACAAAGCCACCTACGCAGAGCATGACAAAGGCCGGAGCAACCAGTGCGATACCAAGGCCCACAAACGTTACCGCCCAGGCAATAGGCATAGAGAGGTTCTTAAACTTGGCAAAGAGCGGACCAACCAACAGGCCAGCAGCAATGCCAGCAACCGTCATTACGGTAGAAGCAAGGCCAGATTCGACGGTACCGCCAAAGCCACGACCAACAACAATGAGCGAAACATTCGAGCTAAAGAGTTGGAAGCACAGCACAAAGATGAAGCTCATGAGGGTGATGATCTTAACCTCATTGGGCATGTTGGAGAACACATTAACCTTACGCTTAGGCTCAAGGTGGCCCTCAGGCAGGCAAATTGCCTCAATGATGATGAAGATGATCATGATGAAGTAAGCAGCGTAGGAATGGAACCATGCATCGGCACCAAGAATGCCCGAGACCATCGTCCAGATAATGCCACCCAGAGCAACAAAGGTAGAGTAAATACCCATAACAAAGGAGCGCTGCTTGCCACCAAAGTAGTCTGCAATAAGAGCATCAGTGGAGTTTTGTACAGCACCAAGGCCAAGGCCCATAACTGCAGAAGCTGCAAGTACCTGCCACAGAGCGCCATGGAACATAAGCACCGAAACGCCTGCGAGCATAACAATGATGTGTCCTACCAGCGTTGTCTTCTTTTTAGAAACACGACTCGCAAGCTGCGAAGATACCAACATGGCAGAGATTGCCATCATAAGCGGAATGATGCCGATAATCATCTGGATGGCAGCAATATTCTCGTTCGGGAACGCCGCAGCAACAGAAGCGACAATAGGTACAGGCACCAGCATGCCCATAATGCACATGGCGGCAGCATAAATGCCAACCAAGTACTTAATCTTAGTTTTATCCATAGTGGATTCTCATTTCTATTCGAGTGGAATTCCGAGTGGATAGGTGCGGCGCGAAGATAGAGAGGAGACGCGCCGCACCCACCAAAGAAAGAGGACAGGCGTTACAAACGGGACTCAATGGTTAAGAGCAGCTGCTAACAGCGGCATCTAGTCGTCAAAACCCGTAAAGACAGGCTTACCGCTATAGACGCGAGCCTCTTCCTCGCCATCAAGCACGCGACGGGAGGCGCAATCCAGCCGCAACGCTGTTCAATGCGCGAAACCAGGTCCTTGGAGTGCACCATGCCGCCACCCAAAAGAATGCCATCGACTTTGCCGCCAAGCACGCAAGCCATAGAACCAATGCAGCGACAAATCTGGTAGCACATCGTGTCCCAGGCACGAACAGCCGCAGCGTCTCCTGCCTCGGCACGATTTGTAACCTCAATAGCATCGGAGGTACCCAGCAGGTCCACAAAGCCACCTGTCTTCATGCACAAGGCACGCACCTCAGCCGTAGTATGGCCCGCTTCCAAATAGTCGAGCACCTCAACCACCGGCAGGCTGCCAGAACGAGTGGGAGCCATAGGGCCTTCGCCGCCCACAATGTCGTAGCCATCGATCATGCGACCATGCTTATGAGCACTAATGGAGATGCCGCCACCAATATGGCACACCACAAAGTTGCAGTCGGCATAAGTGCGACCCATAGAAGCGGCGTGACGAATGGCCGTTTCTTTGAGGTTCAGAGCATGCAGATGAACATGACGGTAGACACCAGACACGCCAGTCATACGCGCCTCGTCACAAAGCTCATCGGTGTCAGGCGGGTTTACTACAAACGCTGGCTTGTTATGCATCGAAGCAAGCTCGTGGGCAATCTGCGGACCTAGCTGAGCCGGGTGGCTCACACCGTTGGCGCCACGCACAGCATGTTTCAGCAATACATCGTCGATCCCGTAGGTGCCACCCTCAAGCGGCAACAGACCGCCGCCACGTCCAACAAACGCATCTATGCTTGCCAGCTCAACGCCATGCTTGTCCATCAACTCAAGGATTGTTTCCAGACGATACGGCATTTGCTCAGAAATGCTTGTAAACTCAGCCAGCTTTGAGGCGTCGTGAGCAACGTTTTCGGCAAAAACGCGCTCCTCCCCCTCAAACAGGCCCACCTTAGTAGACGTGGAACCGGGGTTAATAACAAGCACGCACCAGGGTTTCTTCTCGTCAGCCATGCCCTTACGCCTCCTTCAGCGCTTGAGCACGCACGCAGCTCATCACCACGTTGCCGACAATCTCGTCGACCGGCGCCGAGCGCGAGCAATCGCAAACGATCTTCTTGAAGCCCTGAATCATGGGTCCATAGGCGTTTGCACCCGTCAGGTTCTGAATAATCTTGACGCCAATATTGCCCACGTTAATGTCGGGCCAGATAAGCAGGTTGGCGCGTCCAGCCACCTCAGATTCGCGGCGCACCTTCTTGGCGGCCACCCTAGGGTTAATAGCAGAGTCGAACTGGAACTCACCATCGATCTTGAGGTCGGGGCGGCGCTCGTTCGCAATGTCGCGAGCAGCACGCACCTTATCCACAAGCTCGTTATCCATCGAGCCATCCGTGGAGTGCGAAAGCATGGCGCAGCGTACATCCCAGCCCGTCAAGGCAGCTACGGTCTCGCAGCCACTAATGGCAATGGAGGCAAGCTCTTCGCTCGTAGGATTCACACATACCGCAGAATCGCCAAAACCAATGAGGCCACCCTCGCCGCCGTTCCAGTTGGGAACATCCGCAATACCCACAGAGCTAATGGTATCCACACCATCAGCCAGGCCCACAATGGTCTGAGCAGCCAGGATAATGTCGCCCGTTGCATAATCAATGCCAGCAAAGGTTACATCTACGTCGCCGAGCACCTGCATAATGAGCGCGCGCTCAAGCGGACGAGTCATACGGCGCGCAGCGCCCTTGGGCTTAAACTTGCAGTCGGGATGCGCCAGATAGCGCTCGCAGCAAGCTGCATTGGCCTCTTCGTCCGCTACATCAACAATCTCAATGCCGTCGAGCGAAATACCACGTTCAGCCGCTAGGTCACGCAGCTGATCACCTTCGCCCACCAGTACACACTCGGCAAGCTTCTCGGCCGTAAGCTTAGCCACCGCTTGCATCATGGTCTCGTTATCGCCTTCAGGGAAAGCAACGCGCACGGGCGACGCAGCTGCGCGCTCGCGCAAAGTTTGCATGAGGTCCATCTGCGTTACTCCAGCTCTTCAGCGGTGCGCTCGATGAGCTCACTCAGGCTGGTCATGACCATAACCTCGCGCACGGGCACCTCAGCGTCAAGCTCGTTCTCGATCATGGAGGTGAGGGCGATCATCTTCATCGAGCCCTTACCAAGCGTCTCAAAGGTGGTCTCGGGCGTAACCTCGCCCTCAAAACCGTAGGCGGACTTAGCAAAATCGCAAATCTGCTGGGAGAGTTCTTCGTTAGCCATGATTAGCTCCTTATCTATTTTGAGTGATATGAGGAAAGGGGCCGCGACGGGCAGGAGACAAAAGCCCGCCGCGGCAAAAGAAAGGGGAAGCAATAGATGGCGGAAGCATATAGGGGTACACAACCGCCATATAAGAGAGAGGAAACGTTTCAAACCCGCAGGATTTCAAGCACTTTGAGATACGAGCGTCTGCCTGTCCCAGGTCGCGACCCTTGTGGGTTTTCCAGGTGCCCGAGGTACGCGAGGAGAGCCGGAATCCGAAGATTAGACCCTTACCACCTGCAGGCAGAGGAGCGAAGCGTGCTTAGGCACGTGAACGACAACTGAATCCCAAAATTAGACATCCTTTAAATACCTGAGGGTTTTCCAGGTGCCCGAAATTCGGAGCGACAAGCCCGACGACGCGTACTAAGGTACGCAAGGGGGGTTGAACCCCAAGATGCGGTACCTGGGAAAGCCGTCAGTCGAGCTCGAAGGTGAGCTCCTTGTACCCTGGCCTATCAATAACCTTGGCATGAACACCCACGGTCTCGCCCGCAATAAGCTTCTCGCGGATCTCAGGGGCCTTCTTCTTGGAAATGCCGTAGACCACGTAGGTATACTGAGCACCCTCGTCGATCTCAACGGTGCCATAGGCATACTTGCCGTTCTCTTTGAGATACGGCTTGTCGTTTTGCGGACCAGGCAGGGTGAAGTCGAGCAGGTGGCCATGACCAGAAACCTGAACCCAATCGGTTGCATGGTAGCCGCAGGCATTGCAGGCCAGGTGCGGCGGAAACTCAACGGCGCCACACTCGGGGCACTTGCGACCCCAGTAAATGCCCTCTTCAAGACCCGTGTAGAACTTTTTAACCACGGGCTCCATATCTTTAAGCTGCATGAGAATACTCCTTTAAGAATTGAGTCGGTGGTGTCTTAAGCAACGGTGCGCAGAATCTGGCAGCGTACGTTCTGAGAGCCGCCAAAGCCACGCAGGAAGGTGGTCTCAGGAACCTTCTTCATCTGAGTAGCACCAGCCATGCCACGCATCTGCTTAACAGCCTCAACAATGTCGGCAATGCCAGAAGCGCCATGAGCGTGACCAAAGTTGCAACGACCACCGTGCGGGTTGATGGGCTTATCGCCATCAAAAGCGGTGCGGCCATCAATGGCGTACTGCCATGCCTCGCCGCGCGGAATGTAGCCGCACTCCTCGGCAGACACAATCTCAGAAGCCAGGAAGAAGTCGTTGCACATAAAGAGGTCAATCTCATCGGGAGAAACACCAGTGAGCTCATAGACCTGCTTAGCAGCAATGCTCGTAGCCCAGTGCTCGTTGTGCGCAAGGCCAGCCTCAACAGCAGAAGCGCCAGTACCCAGAACCTCAATTGGTGTGTGCGGCAGACCCATAGCCTTAGCCTTTTCAGTCGGCATAACTACCATGGCAGCAGCGCCATCGCACTTCTTCTCAAAACCGGTAACACGCAGATACTGGGTTACACGGGGGTTGTACATAGATTTCAGGAACTCGTCCGCAGAGTCAAAGCCAGCAGCCTTAGCATCCTCTTCAACGGTAGTCTCGTACCAACCGAGGGGATTCAGCACGGCACCACGACGCAGGCTCTTCGTAAGACCGTTTAGAGCGTCGTCGATCTTATCGGCATCGATGCCGTAAGTCATCGTGTACTCGTTAATCCAGTTGTCGAAGCTAATGCCAAAGGCACCATCAAGCGGACGACCATAAGCGCGGTCATAAATCTTATCGAGCGAAGGAAGCATGACCGAAAGTGGGAAGTCCTGGCGAATGTGGGAGGGCATGTGTTCCACAGGAAGCGTAGAAGCCAAATCCACGGCGCCCGAGAGCACCACGTCGTACGTGCCAGAAGCAACAGCCATAACAGCCTGCTCAAGTGCCACGTAACCCGTGCAGCAAGCCTCGGAGTGGTGTACCGAGCCCTTGGAGCGCATACCAAACCAGTCGGCAACCTGCATATTGGGAGTAATGCAGTCGTTAATCAGATACGGATTAGCAGAGCCGTGGTAGTAATAGTCAACATCGCGCGGTTCAAGACCGGCGTCTGCAATGGCCTCAAGGGCGGCGTAGCCAAAAGCCTCGCCCTCGCCAATGCCCTTAGTCTCGGGATGTTCCTCGAAATCCTTGAAGGGCGTGCAGCCAACACCTACAATCGAGACGCTGCGCATGTTCTTTCCGAGCGTAACCACTGAATATCACATCCTAATCATGTGAAAGCTTGACGAAATGAGGGCGCAGATACAGCCGTGGGCGAAGGTGAGAGAGCGCCCGCGGCTTTTTCTATGCCGTCATACGTTGAACTACTGCAGTGGTTCTTTTGAACGTAGCTTTAGTTTAAAAAGGGCATTTGCGCGGATATGGGACACTTTTGCAGTACGTGTCCCACCATTTGGGACTGTTTTATAAAAGGTGTTCCAAACCGCAGGTAAACATGGGTGACAAAAAATCAATTTCCCTTTGATTTGTTGACGCACTTGCAATAATTGACACCGCTTACCGCTACTAGACAGCCGTTCAGCATTAGACAAGCATGCCCCTCGCTAGTCAAAATCAGGGATATGCGGATGCCAATGTCGCGAAGTTTCATCAACAAAAAGCGGTGCAAAGAACATACGATTCAGCGCAGCAGCCAACGTGCGCGGCTCAATGTCGGGACGAACTTCAAGCCAGTACTGAATCAGATTATTGTGACCCGCAAGTGCAAAGGCAAGATAAAG
>CAVJWJ010000029.1:12915-20616 GCA_963653375.1 Roseburia sp. CAG:303 | reverse complement strand
CTCAAGCCAGGCACAAGTGGCTTCTTCGCGGCGTATGGCGCCAAGAAGCACCAGATAGTCGCTGAACTCCGCCTTAGACAGGCTTTCTACCGGCGCATATACACTTTGATTGCCCTGGAGGTGCTCCAGGCGCTCGGTATGCTTTGCGAGATGGCTTTCAAGAAGCGCATTGCGTTCGTCCTCACTCAAGCAATCCGAGAAGAAAAGCTGCAGACGAAACTCGTCTTTAGGTGTGGGCTGCAGCTCAAAATCTGCACGCTCCCAGGCAAGAAAGGCCTTCTTACCAGCGGCGGTAATGGTGTAGCGCTTGCGTTCGAGCTGGTTGCCCGAAATCTCGGTATCAAACTTTACCAGGCCATCTTTTGCAAGTGATTTGAGCTCGGGATAAATCTGGCTATGGCGTGCACTCCAAAACTCGGAGAGCGCGTCGCTAAACGCCTTGGTGAGTTCGTAGCCGGTCATGCTTTTGCGATTGAGCAGTCCTAGTACGGCGTAGCGCAAGGTTCCCATGAGCCCTCCAATGGTTGCCGGGTGTTGTACGCTCAGTATCGCATATAACTATGAAGCATAAAACATGTAAACATTGACATACCGATAACCTGCGAATATGCTTGGCTTAAATACCTAAGAAGGGAGATTTCGCCATGCCTTGTCCATCGATTGCGCGCTATCCGCATCTGCTGTCGCCCATCACTATTGCGGGCACTACGTTTCGCAACCGCATGTTCTCGGCCCCTATGGGTGGCACGGACATTACCAACGACGGCTGCATTGGCCCCAAGTCCACGGCGTTCTACGAGTTGCGTGCACGCGGTGGCGCGGGCGCGGTGACGGTTTCTGAGTGCATGGTGCACCCGGCAACAGATGGCAGCCATGCCTATCACCTGGACGAATCGATTCTGAACTCCCTGGCCAGCGCTACCTACACGGCCGATGCCATCTCGCGCCATGGTGCGGTAGCAAGTCTGGAGCTTTCGCACTCCGGTATGTACGCAGGCACCTACATGACCGACAAAACACGTCAGCACGAGATGTGCCAGTGGGGTCCCAGCGACACGGTGCGCCCGGATGGTGTGACGGTGCGTGCCCTTTCGCGCGAGCAGATTGACGAGATTGTGGCTGCATATGGCCATGTAGCAGGCCTTGCTAAGCGCGCAGGCTTTGGCATGATTATGATTCACGGCGGACATGGTTGGCTTATCAATCAGTTTCTCTCGCCCTACTTCAATAAGCGTACGGACGAGTACGGCGGTTCGCTCGAGAATCGTTGCCGTTTTGCAGCGCGTGTGCTTGATGCCGTGCGTGCATCAGTAGGGGAGCGCTTTCCCATTGAGTTTCGCATGAGCGGCTCAGAGCTCTTTGAGGGTGGCTACGACCTGGCTGAGGGCGTACGCATTGCGTGCCAGCTTGAGGACAAGATTGACCTGTTGCATGTAAGTGCAGGCACCTACCAGCGTGGATTTGGCGACACGCATCCCTCGATGTTCAAGGAGCACGGCTGCAATGTGTACCTTGCAGCCGAGATTAAGCGTCGTGTAAAGATCCCCGTGGCAACAATCGGCGCCATCAACGATCCGGCTCAGATGGAGTCCATCATTGCGAGTGGCAAGGCCGACATTATCTATATGGCGCGCGAGTTGCTGGCCGATCCGGAGTTGCCGTGCAAGGTTCGCGAGTCGCGCGAGGACGAGATTGTGCACTGCCTGCGTTGCTTTACCTGCATGGCTGAGCGTGCTCAGACTTCCACGCGCCGTTGCACGGTAAACCCACTAATTGGTCGCGAGCTGGAAGGCTGTGAGGTGACGCCCGCACCAGTGCGCCGCCGTGTAATGGTTGCTGGTGGTGGCCCGGGTGGCCTGTATGCTGCCTATACTGCGGCACGTCGCGGGCACGATGTAACCCTTTTTGAGGCAGAAGACGAGCTGGGCGGCGTACTTAAGAGCGAGATTGCTCTGCCTTTCAAGCGTGAGATGTACGAGCTTACGGGTACGTACGAGTGCCTGGCGCGCAAGGCTGGCGTGAAGATTGAGCTGGGTCGCCCTGTAACGCCGGCTCTAGTGGCTGAGTTTGAGCCCGACGCATTGATTGTTGCCGTGGGCGCGCGTCCGTTGGTTCCGCCCATTCCGGGCTTGGATGGCAAGAACGTCATTGTGGTGAACGACTACTACAAACACACAGGCGAGGTTGCCGACACGGTGGTTGTTATGGGCGGTGGCCTTGCGGGCTGCGAGTGCGCCATTGCTTTGGGCATGCAGGGTAAGCACGTTGAGCTGGTGGAGATGCGCGACACGCTGGCACCCGATGCTAATGTTCGTCAACGTCCCCTGCTGTTGGCGCAGGTAGAGCAGTACGTAACCGTGCATACAGGCTGCCGCGCGCTTGAAGTCACTGAGGATGGCGTTGTGTGTGAGACAGCTGTGGGCGAGCGCGCAGAGATTGCTGGCAAGACGGTAATTTGCGCGCTGGGTCAGCGTTCCTGCACAGACACCGTGGATGCTCTGCGCGACGGAGCACCCTTTGTACGTGTGATTGGTGATGCGAAACGCGTATCCACAATCACGAATGCGGTGTATTCGGGATATCACGCCGCTTTGGATATTTAAAACCTGATCGGCTTTCCCAGGCACTCAATCTTCGGGCTCCAACCCTCCTCGCGTACCTAAGTACGCGTCGTCGGGCTTGTCGCTCCAAATCTCAAGCACCTGGAAAAGCCGTTTCCTTTGTAGTTTTCGCCTCAGCCGGCCGTCTGCGTAGTTGTTTGGAATAGTGGGCGTGCGCCCTTGGCTCATCAGGCAATCTTGGGCACCTCAGTCGTCCATTTCCTTTGTAGCGCTCCGAATCTCGAGCACCTGGAAAAGCCGTTTCCTTTGTAGTTTTCGCCTCAGCTGGCCGTCTGTGTAGTTGTTTGGAATAGTGGGCGCGCGCCCTTGGCTCATCAGGCAATCTTGGGCACCTCAGCCGGCCGTTTTCTTTGTAGTGCTCCAAATTTCGAGCATCCTCATGTTACAACTCGCGTGCGAATTCACTTTTTTAGAGCAAAGTGCCGCCTGCGCGGTATGATATTGCAGCTTTGCGCGCGAGCCCGTGCGTAAGGCCGGCCGGGCCGCGCTGTCTACACGCCCCGGCAATCTGTACGTCAGCCGCCCGTACCGACACGGGGCGGCACAGATTCAAAAGGAGAATTCTGTGGCAGACACCTGCACTCGTCCTGTTGACGAGCACTCCATGCACACGCGCACCTGCGGCGAGCTGCGTCGCGAGAACGTGGGCGAGGAGGTTACCCTCACCGGTTGGGTGAGCCGTCGCCGCGACCACGGCGGTCTGATTTTCTGCGACCTGCGCGACCGCGAGGGCATTACGCAGCTCACCTTTGACCCCGAGCACTCTGGCGGCGAGGCCTTTAAGATCGCCGAAACCATGCGCCCCGAGTGGCCCATTCTGATTCACGGCGTGGTGCGTGCTCGTTCCGAAGAGACGGTGAACGCTAAGCTTGCTACGGGCGAGGTTGAGGTTCTGACCGACTCCGCTCAGGTGCTCAACACCTCCGTCACGCCGCCCTTCCAGATCGAGGATGGCATCGAGACCAGCGAGGATACGCGCCTGCGCTACCGCTACCTGGACATTCGTCGTCCCGAGATGATGGCCAACCTGCGCCTGCGCTCCGACTTCACGTTCGCTATTCGTCAGGCTCTTCATAACCGTGAGTTCATGGAGGTTGAGACCCCCTCGCTCTTCAAGTCCACGCCTGAGGGTGCCCGCGACTTTATCGTGCCTTCTCGTCTGCAGCCCGGCAACTTCTACGCTCTGCCACAGTCCCCGCAGCTGCTTAAGCAGCTGCTCATGGTGGGTGGCGTTGAGCGCTACTACCAGGTAGCCAAGTGCTTCCGCGACGAGGACCTGCGCGCCGACCGTCAGCCGGAGTTCACTCAGGTGGATATCGAGATGTCCTTCGTGGATCAAAACGACGTGATGAGCGCTATTGAGGAGGTTCTCAAGGACGCCTTCGCTCACATGGGCGTGGAGCTTCCGAGCCCGCTGCGCCGCATGCCGTACTGGGAGGCCATGGATACCTATGGCTCCGACAAGCCTGATACGCGCTATGGCATGCACTTGGTTGACCTCACGGATGTCTTTGCTACTTCTAAGTTTAAGGTGTTTGCGAGCGCTGCTGCTACCGAGGGCAACGTGGTGAAGGCCATCAACGCCAAGGGCGCTGGCTCCTGGCCGCGCGCGCAGATCGACAAGCTGGGCGACGTTGCCACCAAGCTGGGCGCCAAGGGTCTGGCCTGGATTGCGTTCCGCGAGGACGGCTCCATCAACAGCCCCATCGTTAAGTTCTTCTCTGACGAGGAGATGGCCGAGCTGCGCAGCCGTATGGATGTTGAGCCCGGCGACCTGGTGATGTTTGCTGCTGGTCCGCGTTTGGCTTCCGACGAGATTTTGGGTGGCATGCGCAGTCACATGGCTGACGCCCTGAACATTGAGCGCACGGGTCACGACTTCCTGTGGGTAGTAGACTTTCCGCTTTTCCATTGGGATGAGGATCGCAAGGCTTATGCAGCTGAGCACCAGCCCTTCACCCTGCCTACCGAGACTGACATTGCCAAGATTGAGGCTGACCCGCTGGCTGCTGGCAGCTGCACCTATGACTTTGTTATGGACGGCTTTGAGGCTGGTGGCGGCGGTATGCGTATCCACAACGCTGACATGCAGATGGCTATGCTCAAGCTTCTGGGCTTTACCGAAGAGCGCGCCGAGAGCCAGTTTGGCTTCTTGCTTGAGGCGCTCAAGTTTGGTGCGCCTCCCATGGGTGGCTTCGCGCTTGGCCTCGACCGCGTTTGCATGCTGCTGACCGGCTCCGATTCCATTCGTGACGTTATGGCATTCCCCAAGACGGCAAGTGGCTCAGACCTCATGTCTGCTGCTCCCAGCGCGGTCTCGGGTGCTCAGCTCAAAGAGGTTTCACTGCGCCTGATGTAAGTTTCAGAACTCTTACGTTTTAGGTTTTGTCGATACGTGCACTATAAGGGCGGGTATCATCAACCCCGCGGATTCGTTCCGCGGGGTTTTGTTTTCAAGGTGGCTTTGCCAGGAAGTGCACGTATGTCTAAGAGGTTTACCTATATCGCCGTTTGCATGCTGGTTGCCCTGGTGGCGGTGCTTCCGCTTGCGGCTTGTAGCTTTGGGACGAGCGACCCAAAAGCCGCCGCTCAGATTGAATCTGACATCTGCGATGAGCTTGACGACCTGAAGGCTGCCAAGGGAAGCGCCATCAATATCGTAGAAACCAAGCTTACCGATATGGTGGGTCAGCAGCTCTCGGATATGGGCGTTTCTTCTGACGAGCTGTTGGACGCCTACCTCGATAACTTTGACTACAAAGTCAACGATGTCTCGGTTACGGGTGACAGTGCTCTTGCCGACATTACGCTTACGTGCCGCTCGGTCACGGACATTGTAAAGTCGTTTTTGCTCAAGTCGGCACTTGGTGATGGCAGCGACAATGCTCAAATACTTATGGACTGTGTAAACGACGCTCAAGCAAGTGACGTCTCGGTCACGCTTTCCCTTACCAAATCGGACGATGGCACGTATAACGTGGAAGAGGCGCTGACTGAGGCTATCTCCAAAAAGCTGCTTTAAGCTGCGTTTATTTTGGCAAGCCGGCGTGACTAGCCGGCGCGGCAGGCTGATACTGCTAGTAGGTCAGTCCTGGCCAGCCGCGGGTAACGAATCGAGTTTCAGCAGTCACAGCCTAGCTCCGACATCCGTTTTCGCGAGCATCAACACAGCGCGAGATGGTGTTAACAACCGTTGTTACATTGATGGGCTTAGCTAGGTGTGCGTTCATGCCGGCTTCAAGGCACTTCTGCTCGTCCTCGGCAAAGGCATTGGCAGTCATGGCAATAATGGGCACATCGAGTGCATCGGGATGTCCACTATGGCGAATAGCCGAAGTGGCCTCAAAGCCGTCCATCACGGGCATCATGATATCCATCAGGATGGCATCGAAGCCACCGGGCTCGCTTGTCTGGAAAGCTTCAAGTGCTGCAGCGCCATCGGCTACACAGGTTACCTGGGCGCCCTGGTCCTCAAGGAGGGTGCGGGCAATTTCGGTGTTGAGGTCGTTGTCCTCGGCAAGCAGGATGGTAAGACCCTCAACACTTGCAACCATATCGTTTGTGGCGTCTCCTGCTGGCGCTTCGGCTACATCAAAGGGAATCGTTATTACAAAGGTACTGCCTTCGCCCAGCACGCTCGACACCTCGATGGTGCCACCCATGCGGTCGACAATCTTTTTGGCAATGGCCATGCCGAGGCCCGTACCGGGGCTGGTCTGACGTGCGCCGGGCGCATCGGATTCGCGCACAAAGGGCTCAAAGATATGCTCAACAAATTCAGGGGTCATGCCGATGCCGGTGTCTTGGATGGTCCAGCGGTAGATCACGTGCTGTTCGTCGTGCTCGAGGCACTCGGTGGAAGTGGTGATGCTGCCATTGGGCTTGTTGTACTTAACGCAGTTGCCATAGATGTTCAGGAACACCTGACGCAGGTGTAACGGGCTCGTATACACGTACCGCACGGGAATCTCGAGCTTGTTGAGCAGAAGGGTCTGGCCTTCCAGCTCGGCGCGCGGCTTAATCATCGTAACAATGGTGCTAGAGACGTCCATGAGGTCAGATGGTACGTGCAAAAGCTCAATCTCATCGTCCTCAAGCTTGCTCATCTGGAGTACCTCGTTAATGAGGGAGAGCAGATGGTTTGCGGCGATGTGCATCTTTTCTTGGTTCTCACGAATCAGTTCGATGTCGTCGGCGTGCGTGCGATTAATCTCAAGCAGGCCAATGATGCCGTTGAGCGGCGTGCGAATGTCGTGGCTCATGCGGCTTAGGAAGTTCGACTTTGCGGCGTTGGCACGCTCAGCCTCTTGCTTGGCGGCAAGCAACTCAATACGCGCCTGTCTGGTCTCGGCGAGCGCTTGTTTTAAGGTGACGTTTTCGCGCTCGGCTTGCATAGTGCGGCGCAAGACGCTTGTTTGGTAGAGGTAGAAGTAGAACATCGTGCTAAACACCATGGCGGTGCGCCCGATGTTGGGGATATTAAAGAAGGTCTCTGCGCCCATTGAGACGGCCATATAGATAACAATGAGCAGCGTGAGGCCAAAGTCAAAATAGGGATGCAGCGCGTTTTGGCGCACCACAGATGCAAGCATAACCAGGTAGATCAGCACGATGAGGATGGGGAGCGTTCCCAGGGGCCCGCGTACAAAGATATTGTCGGGCGTGTAGGAGTAAACAATATCGGTAAAGAAAACCGAGAAGGCTGCAATCACATCAACGATCATTGGCGTAAAGAGCAGTCTGTTTTGTAGCTTTGTGCGCTCTTTGGGCGCAAGCATCAGCACCAGCAGCATAAGGATGAGTGGGCGCGCAATGTATCCGGTGGCGCTGCATATATCGCGCCAGAGGGTGTGGTAAGTAAGGTCGCTCAGCCAGACTTCGACATTGGCAACCAGCAGCTCAAAGGCCTCAACCGTAAGGACGGCATAGAAGATATAACGCGAGCGCGCGTCGAGCAGCTGGTTGCGTAGGTTAAGCAAAAACAGGAAGCAAAGGCCAGCTATGGGCGCGAAATTGCTCAGCCAAAATTGGTCGAGGGACATATCGATACCTTTCACGCCTCAGTGAACGCATGGTAAGG
>CAVJWJ010000029.1:8883-12772 GCA_963653375.1 Roseburia sp. CAG:303 | reverse complement strand
CCCATAAAAAATGAGAAGTTTGCACCGGGAGACTTTATCTACAGCGCGCAACGTGTTAGTTTACTGTGTCGAACATAGACAAGGCTAACTTCTGCCAATGGCGCTCAAATCGCCCCAAACGGCAGGAATTGCCAGGTCTGTACATCTGCACGAAAGGGAGGCCACTCATGGCCGAGACACCAAAGATGCCACCAATGCCGCTTTCGATGGTGAAGGCTGGCGAGACTGTGCGTGTCTCGCGCGTTAAGGGTAACGAGGACATGAAACATCACCTCAATGACCTTGGCTTTGTTGAGGGCAACGAGATTCATGTGGTGAGTTCTTCGGGCGCCAACCTTATTGTGACCATTTTGGGCTCGCGCTTTGGTTTGGATACCAAGGTGGCCCAGCATGTGATGACGGTTGCCTAGACGTGCAGGTACGCAATACATTGCACTAAGCGCAGCGAGGTTCTTGGCGGCTGCATGCACGCCAGCGGCCAAGAGTCTCGGAGGCGTTTGTGATACCGGGAGCAAACGAGTATCCGAGAGGGGGAAGCAATGAAAACTTTGGGAGACGTAAACGTGGGCGAGAGTTCCACCATCGTCAAGCTGCACGGTGAGGGTGCGCTTCGTCGCCACCTCATGGACCTGGGCCTGATCAAGGGCACCAAGTTCACCGTCGTCAAGGTCGCTCCGCTGGGCGATCCTGTCGAGATTAACGTCCGTGGCTACGAGCTTTCTATCCGCAAGGAGGAGGCTGCCGTTGTAGAGGTCCAGTAACGGGCACGCGGCGTATTTTTCTGCAGGTAAAGTTAGCAATTTCTAACTTGCAAGCTTCTTGCTCGGGTGGTGTGGAATCAGCCCGAGCGTAATTGAGAGAAGGACTGAATGGCGGATTCTCAGATCCATGTCGCACTGGCGGGTAACCCCAACTGCGGCAAGACTACGCTTTTCAACTTGATTACCGGCGCCAACGGCTATGTTGGCAACTGGCCGGGCGTTACGGTTGAGAAAAAGGAGGCCAAGCTCTTAAAGGATAAGAGCGTGACCATCACCGACCTCCCTGGTATCTACTCGCTTTCCCCGTATAGCCCCGAGGAGCAGTGCTCGCGCGACTATCTGATGAGCGGCGAGCCTGACGTGGTTGTTCAGGTTATTGACGCTACCAACCTCGAGCGCAACCTATACCTGGCGCTTCAGGTTATCGAGACTGGCCTGCCTGTGGTTTGCGCACTTAATATGTGCGACCTGGTAGAGAAGGCTGGCGACAAGATTGACACCAAGAAGCTCTCCCAGCGTCTGGGTTGCCCGGTTGTGATGATCTCTGCTCTAAAGAACCGCGGTATCGACGAGCTGTTTGACGAGGCTAAGCGCGCTGCTGCCAGCAAGGGCAATGTTGCCCCCCACAAGTTTGACTCCTCCATCGAGGATGTTCTGGGTCACATCGAGAACCTTCTGCCTGCTAGCGTTAACGCCTCTAAGCGTCGTTACTACGCCGTCAAGCTCTTTGAGCGTGACGAGGCTGCGTGCAAGCTTATTAACCTCACCAAGGACAACGCCGAGCGCGTTGAGCAGCTGATTGCTCAGTGCGAGGAGGACTGCGACGACGACGCTGAGTCCATCATTACAGGCGAGCGCTACGGTGTAATTGCCCACATCATCGACGAGTGCCTGGTTAAGGCTCCGGCTAAGATGAGCACCTCCGAGAAGATCGACCGCGTGGTTACCAACCGTATCCTCGGCCTGCCTATCTTTGTGGTCATCATGTTTGCGGTCTACTACATTGCGGTCTCCACGTTGGGCGGCACGGTGACCGACTTTACCAACGATCAGCTCTTTGGCGAGGATGGTTGGTTCGTGCTTGGTCAGGGTCGCGAGGCCTATGACGAGGCTGTTGAGGTCTACGAGGCTGCCCAGGAAGAGGGCGACGAGAGCGTTGAGGAGCCTGTGGCTTCTGACTACGGTCCGTATGTTCCCGGTATCACTACGGCCGTAAAGGACGCTTTGATTGCGGGTGGCGCGGACGAGTCGAGCCTGGTGGTGTCGCTTGTCTGTGACGGCATTGTGGCTGGTATTGGCGCCATCTTTGGCTTTGTGCCGCAGATGTTCCTGCTCTTTGTGATGCTCTCGTTCCTCGAGGACTGCGGCTACATGGCGCGCGTTGCGTTCATTATGGACCGCATCTTCCGCCGCTTTGGTCTCTCTGGTAAGTCCTTCATCCCGATGCTTGTCTCCTCGGGCTGCGGCGTTCCCGGCGTCATGGCAACGAAGACCATTGAGAACGAGAAGGACCGCCGCATGACGGTCATGACCACAACCTTCATTCCTTGTGGTGCTAAGCTCCCCATCATTGCTCTGCTCATGGGCTCCATCATTGGCGAGTCTCCCGACACCGCTGCATGGATTTCTCCGCTCTTCTACTTCCTGGGTGTCTTTGCCGTTATTTCCTCTGGCCTGATGCTCAAGAAGACCAAGATTTTTGCTGGCCGTCCTACGCCGTTTGTTATGGAGCTTCCTGCCTACCACTTCCCGGCAATTCGCTCTTGGGCACTGCACGTGTGGGAGCGCTGCTGGGCCTTCATCAAGAAGGCTGGCACGGTCATCTTTGCCTCCACGGTTGTTGTGTGGTTCCTCTCCAACTTTGGTTCCTACGAGGGTAGCTTTGGCTTCCTAGCTGCTATGGATGGCATCCCCGAGGAGTACATGGACTACTCCGTGCTCGCCATGCTTGGCAACCTGGTTGCCTGGATCTTTGCACCGCTGGGCTTTAGCACCTGGCAGGCAACGGCTCTGACTGTTTCTGGTCTGGTGGCCAAGGAGAACGTTGTTGCTACCGCTGGTTCGCTGCTGGCTTTGGGCGGCGAGGTTTCCGAGACCGATACTTCGCTTTGGACAGCCTTTGCTGGCATGTTCCCCACCATGGGCGCTTGCATTGCCTTTGGCGCTTTCAACCTGCTGTGCGCTCCGTGCTTTGCAGCTATGGGCACCATCCGCAACCAGATGAACTCTGGTAAGTGGACTGCCATTGCTATTGGTTATGAGTGCGGCTTTGCTTGGTGTGTGGGCCTCATCATCAACCAGCTCTACAACCTGATCGTGCTTGGTCAGTTTGGTATCTGGACCATTGTGGCCATCGCCGTGCTTGTGCTGATGCTCATCCAGATTTTCCGTCCCATGCCCAAGTTTGCCTGGACCGACGAGGATGAGACCAACGTTCACTCTGTGAGCGCTGCCGCCTAAGCTAGTAGGTACCGTTCGTACTGATTGGAGGTTGCCATGGCGCCTATCGAGATAGTTGTCCTGTTGCTGGTGGGCGTGGCCTTTGTTGCTGCCTGCGTGCGTATGTGGCGCCGCGGTACGTGCGCCGATTGCGCTCAAGGCGATGTGTGCACGGGCCACTGCGGCAAGAAGAAAACCTGCGCAGCTGTGCGTGGGGTAGACCAGGTAGCCTCCGACCTGTCCCGCGGCGTGGGTGATTCAAAGCGCTAGCGGGATAAGGCAATAGCTTTGGTATGAGTAAAGCCCGGGGTGCAGTTTTCTGCTGCGCCTCGGGCTTTTTTTGTGCGCTGCGTGCCTGCGTGCGGCTTTCTCCTCGGAAACCCTGCCGAAACATAGGTATGAGAAAGTACAATACCGATTACAAGCTATCGCGGTTTCGCTGTGTATAAAGGAGACACAATGAATCAGCAGAATATCGACTTCGTGCTTCGCACGGTCGAGCAGCGCGACATTCGTTTTATCCGTCTCTGGTTCGTCGATGTACTGGGACGTCTTAAGAGTTTTGCAATCAGCCCGGAAGACCTTGAGGTTGCCTTTGAAGAGGGCGTTGGTTTTGATGGCTCTGCTATCGAGGGCTTTGCTACGCCCGAGGAAGCTGACATGCTGGCGTTCCCGGACCCCTCGACCTT
>CAVJWJ010000029.1:5370-8588 GCA_963653375.1 Roseburia sp. CAG:303 | reverse complement strand
GTGCCGGTAGAGTACACCTTCCATTCCTCCGGTCCTTCGCAGCATGGCATTTCGCTGCGCCACGCCGAGGCGCTCACTATGTCCGACGCCATTACCACGGCTAAGCACATCATTCGCCTGGAGGCCTACGAGGCTGGCTGCCACGCCTCCTTTATGCCTAAGCCTATTTCGGGCGAGGCATCCTCTGCGATGTTCCTCCACCAGTCGCTCTTTGACCGCGAGGGCAATAACGTGTTCTGGGGCGAGGATGATCCGGTCTACCACCTCTCCGACACAGCTAAGCACTACATGGCAGGTATCCTGGCGCACGCGCGCGAGATCTCTGCTATCACCAACCCCACGGTGAACTCCTACAAGCGCTTGGCCACGGGCGAGGGTGCTACGCCCGAGTATGCCACCTGGGGCCTGCGCAACCGCTCGGCTATGATTCGTATTCCTATCTACAAGCCGGGCAAGCAGCTCTCAACACGCATCGAGCTGCGCAGTCCCGATCCCATGGCAAACCCGTATCTGGTAAACGCCGTAACGCTCGCCGCTGGTCTGGATGGTATTGAGCGCAAGCTTGAGCTGCCTGCCGAGACCACGGCCGACACGCTGCGCATGTCTGAGCGCGAGCTTGAGCGTGCGGGCTATACGCAGCTTCCGCGCAACCTCGAAGAGGCGCTCGACATCTTTGAAGACTCCGCGTTTATGAAGGATGCACTGGGCGAGCATATCCATCAGTTCTTCCTTGCCAAGAAGCGCGCAGAGTGGAAGAAGTACGCTTCGTGCGTCTCTCAGTGGGAAATTGATCAGTATTTAGCTAACTCGTAGGTACATTTTGCCTGTAGTTGTCCTGTGAGCTGCTAGAATTACACCCTACGAGGGGGTTCGGTATGTCAGAGAAAAACATCTTGTTCATGGCGCGCACCACGCGCTACCACGAATTTGCGCGGACGCTCACCACTACCATGGGGGCAGAGGTCTTCGCGGCTACGCCGGATTCCCCAACGGCCGCACACGATTTTGACCTTCTGATTCTTGACGCAGACGGCATTCGTAACGACCGCATTGAGCAGATTGCCAAGTGGCTCGATGATCGCGGCAACATTCCTATGCTGCTTATTGTGGACGAGGATGCCCTGCCCGACCTGCGCGTTCCGTCTCACTCGCATGCAGATTTTATCTGCTCGGGTGGCTCGGCGGTAGAGCTTGAGGCTCGCGTGCATCGCCTGCTGGGCGAGGAAGAGTCCTTCTCGGTTGACGACGTGCTGCACATCGACAACCTGGTAATCAACCTTGCTACTTACCAGGTGTATTTGGACGATAATCCGGTTGACCTGACCCTGATGGAGTACTCGTTGCTTTCCTTCTTGGCGATGCACCCCAACCGCGCTTACAGCCGCGAGGTGCTGTTGCATCGCGTATGGGGCTTTGAGTACTGCGGTGGCACGCGTACGGTTGACGTGCACATTAGGCGTATTCGTTCCAAGGTTGGCCCGCAGATTGCGGCGCACATTACTACCGTGCGCGGCGTGGGCTATCTGTTTAAGCTATAAGCGGTTAAGAAATGCGGTAAGCAGCGCGGCGGCAGCAATGTCGTCGCGCTTTGCATTTGAAGGCCCCGTGCGCGCGCCTTAGGTTTACCTTAATCTGGCGCTTGCGCGTCCCATTGTGTGCGCGATGGGGTACAACGGTGTCTGATCATGAGCTAGTAGTCTATGGAAGAAAGAGGCATTCATGAGTGACGATATTGAGTCGAGCCGCGAGGATTCGGGCGCAACGGCGCCCAGTCCACGCGTGGAGGTTGAGCCGACGCCTGTCGCACCACAGGCTGAGGAGCCAACCACGCAGCTGCCACCCGCATCCACAGCTCCCGATGTAACGGCATCTTCGCCTTTTAACGCGGGCAATCCTTACACGGCAAACACTGAGACCGTGGCACACACCGTGGTAAAGACCAAGACCAAGAAATTCCCCGTGTTTGTGAGTGCTTTTGCGGGCCTGGTGGTGGGTGCCGTATTGGTAGTGGCGCTTATTATGACGGGTGCCTTGAACGTAAACCGCAATGCGGGAAGCGTGAGCACCACCACATCGGGCTCGTCGAGCTCCAAGCAGACCATCACCATCGACTCCGAAGACACCACCTTGGCCGAGACAGTTTCTGCTAAGGCGCTGCCCTCGGTGGTTTCTATCACTGCAATTACCTCGAGCAGCTCTAGCAGTATCTTCTCCACCGATAGCAGCAGTAGTAGCTCCTCGGGCTCCATTGGCTCGGGCGTTGTGCTCGACACCGACGGCAATATCCTTACCAACAACCACGTGGTAACGGGAGCCGATCAGATTACGGTTTCTATGAATGGCGAGAGCTACGAGGCTGAGCTGGTGGGCGCCGATACTTCGAGCGACCTGGCCGTTATTAAGCTTAAGGATGTCTCGGCTGACGACCTGACACCTATTGAGGTGGGCGACTCCGACGACCTCAACGTAGGCGAGTGGGTTATGGCTATCGGCAGCCCCTTTGGTAACGAGCAGTCTGTCTCTACGGGCATCGTGAGCTCGCTGTACCGCTCTACCGCTCTGCCTTCTACTGATGGCACGTACATCTATGCCAACATGATTCAGACCGACGCTGCTATTAACCCGGGCAACTCTGGTGGTGCTCTGGTAAACAGCAACGGTGAGCTGGTGGGCATCAACTCCATCATCGAGAGCTACTCGGGCTCCAGCTCGGGCGTGGGCTTTGCTATTCCCTCCAACTATGCTGTAAAGATTGCTAAGCAGATTATTGCCGGCAAGACGCCTGAGCATGCCTACCTGGGTGTTCGCTTAGGCACCGTAACTGCTTCCAATGCTCGCCAGAACAACCTCTCGGTAAACGAGGGCGCCTACGTAGGCGTGGTCATTGATGGCAGCCCTGCTGCTACGGCTGGCCTTGAGAAGGGCGACGTTATTACCAAGGTGGGCGACACCGACGTGGCCTCCGCGGACAGCGTGATTATTGCCCTACGCTCTTACGACGTGGGTGACAAGGTAACGTTGACCGTCCAGCGCGGCGAGGAGACCAAGGAGATCGAGGTTACGCTGGGCTCTGATGCAGATGCGTCGACCTCTGAGGATAACTCGAGCGAGAGTTCCAATTCCGACAGCTCTGATGGCAACGGCAACGGTATGTCTGAGGAGGAATTCCTCGAGTACTTGCGTAACCTCATGGGCCGCCAGAATCAGGGCCAGAGCCA
>CAVJWJ010000029.1:0-5161 GCA_963653375.1 Roseburia sp. CAG:303 | reverse complement strand
CGCAGACTGCCTAAACGAACCCTAAACTGCAATGAGGCATACCTATGAAGTTACGCGTGTTGCCCGCTAAGACTCCGTATTTCTATCTCGCTCTGTTTGCTGTCGCGCTTATCTGCGCGATAGGCGCCCTTGTACCTGTACCTGCGCATGCAGAGTCGTATGTTGCCTACGTTAGAGATGCTTCTGGCAAAAATACCTACTACACAAGCAAGAGTGATGCCGAGGCTGCTGCGTATGGCAGTGGCAAGACGCTCGTGCTTTTGGAAGACTGGCTGCTTGAGAGCACGATGTGCGTTGCAGACAGCCAGGAACTCACCATCGACATGAATGGGTATCGGATCTCTCGTGTAGACCAAGACCAAGCCTGGGATGGCTCGACCATTCAAATGTATGAGCACTCAAAGCTCACGCTCTACTCAAGTAGGTCGGCGAATTTTACCTTTGAGGGCGACGTTAAGCAGGCAGATGGTACTACGTGGAAGTGGCAAGAGATAAGCCTTCGTTCGGGCGGCCTCATTACCAACGGAGGTAATCTGGGCGGCGCTGGCATTTCTATGGATGCAGGCTGTACCCTGACTGCTAAGGGTATCGCTTTTGGTGGATGCAGTAAGAGCGGTATTGAGACCAAGAAGGATTGCACCGTCAATCTGAGTGAAGGCACGGTTGTTCAGGGTAACGATGCATCTTCAAGTGGCGGCGGTGTTGAGATAGGCGATAACTGCACGCTCAATATGAACAATGCAAAGATCACCAAGAACTGGTGTAAGCGTAGGGGCGGTGGCCTTTTTGCAGGTGCTAATGCCACCATCTATCTGGAGAACAACTCCGAAATTAGCGAGAATTCGGCCGACGCAGGTGGCGGCGTCTACCTGAATTACTCGGGCTTTACGCTCGAATCCAAGGATCGAACAGGTTCTATCTGGGGCAATATTGCTGCAGAAAACGGCACGCTCCCAGTAAAAGAGTTTGCCAGCGGTGGCGGCATTCATGTTGATAAGAGCAGGTATAGCGCAAATAAGGGTCTTATTAAAAACCTGGAGATTACCGACAACTACTCCTACTGGGATGGCGGCGCTATTGAGCTTGACCAGCAAAATACCACCATCGAGAACTGCGTTATCAAGAACAACGGTGCCTACTGCGAGGGCGGCGGCATCTACGTTTGCAACAAGAATAATGTCATCAAGAACACGGTTATCCAGGATAACTACTCCAACGGCGCTAAGAAGAACTACGAGGGCGGCGGTGTCTACGTTTGGTGCGACTACGACATTGAGCTGCAAGGCACGGTAAATATTACGGGCAATACGCGTGGCAAGAATTCCGGCAATCCCGATAACCTGTTCTTACGTGATAATGCGGGTAGCACGGCGCGTGCGTATATTACGGGCACGGTGAGCACGGACTCTAAGATTGGCGTGCGCACGGGCGTTACGGGAGACCGTCGCATTGGTAAGAAGATTTCTGACAACGGCGCCGGTTCTTTCTACATGGATTTGGACGACTACCACATTACGTATGGCAGTGACGAAGGTGGCGACATGTGGCAGCGTGCAGGTGCCTATGCCGACTACGCGGTCACGCTTGATGGCGTGAGCCTGGGTCGCTACGCGCCAGGTTCCATGGTAACGGTGAGTGGCGAGACGTCTGACGCGGCTACGGCGTTTAAGTGCTGGTCTACCGACAGCATGGGACTTGCGCCCTTTGAGGACTACTTCACGGATATCTATGACTCCACATTGACGTTTGTAATGCCTAAAAACGACGTGAAGCTCAAGACCGAGCGCATCAAGCGCACGGGCAACGTTATTTTGAGCGTGAAGATGCCAACGCCAGGAGAGGACCTCCCAAGCGAGGCGACCCTCAGTTGGGGTGAGGATAAGACCAAGGATGTTTCTATCGTTTGGCTTGACGAGAACGGCCAACGCGTTACGCAAGCCGCCTATGGTGCAAGGTATTTGTTCCGCACCTCTATTGCTGCAGATCAGGAGAAGGAACTCGCGTTTCTTTCGTCCATGAAGACAAACGACGTCAAGATTTACTACGCTGATACTGCGAGTGGTCCTGGCACGCTTGATGCCTATGTAGATGCGAGCGGTCGTCTTTGCGTTACTTCGAATTTCTTTGAGACCTATAAGCCGCGCGTGAAGAGCGTGGAGAAGGCCAACATTACTGTTACAGCAGGTACTTCGCGCGAGGACTTTGTTAATGCGTTGCCCACCACGGCGCGTGTGACTCTGGAAAGCGGTGCGGTTGACACGCTGAAGACAGACGTCTCGACAGCTACAGGCATTGAGTACCTAATGGGCACAGATGACAAGGTAAAGGAGCCAACGGGTGAGTCGGCAACCTATACGGTGAAGATGAACCTTGCTGAGGCAGCCGATGTTGACGAAGCCTCCAAGTCAAGGCTGACGGTGAACGTCACCGTTCTTATGAGCGATAAGGTGGCAACACCGGTGCTTTCACCCATTGGCGGTACGTATACCAAGGATAGTGGCGAGACCAAGCTTGACGAAAACGGCAATCTGAAGGTGGGGGCTAGCTGCTCCACACCGGGCGCGAGCATTAGATACCGCATTGACAATGGGCTTGAGCAAGTCTATTCGCCGCTGACAGGCATTGTGCTTAACGGTGAGGCTGGCACCACAAAGGAGTACAAGCTGACGGTGTGGGCGGTAAAAGGCGAGACGGCTCGCTCTGAGATTCCGACAGAGACGTACGTGCTCGACAATACGGTGCCAAAGACAGAAGCCGAGATTACGGTCAACTGTAGCGACACGGCGTTGTATGCCGAGGGCGAACAGCACTGGAGCGATAGCTTTAAGGTGAAGGCCGACGAGGGCGCGACGGCGCAGATTGCTGCTCCCATGCAATATGGCCACATCTTTGATCATTGGGAGTGGGAAGATGCTCCTAAGGGTACCGACCTTGACCAGGAGACCCTGACCATCACGAATTTCTCGGCTGAGTACAGTGGCAAGATTACTGCTGTTTATACGCCGGTAATTACGGCGGTTGACCTGCATGTTGATGCACCGTCTGCTCACGCGCTGCTTGTTCAGGGTGCTCAGGCCGTGCTCATTAAGACGGGTCGTTCCGATAGCTGGGTTGACGTTACGAAGTACTTCTCGAGCCCGCATGGCGCGGCTGCCATTACGTGGGCGCCTGCGGGAGACGAATTGGGTGCAGCGGCTCATCTGACAAGTTATACGGCTTCGCTTGAGCTGGAAGCTGGTGGCGCTGCTGAGGGCGTTAAGTATGCGCTTGCCGATAACCTTGGCCTCTGCGTGAATGGCAAAGAGTCGAGTGGTACGGCCTATATCTCAGAGCAGGAGGGCGTGAAGAGCCTGAATGCTGTGTTCCCTGAGACGGAAAAGTACGAGTACGCGTCTATGGACGAGCTTGACGACGTTGAGATTTCTTTTGCAGATGCCATGCTTGCGCAGAGCGCTCAGGACGCCGGCGGTGAGGGCGACTGGGGTCTGTCTAAGGAAGTGGGTCTTACCTTTAAGTGCAAAGAGACTGACCTGGTAGATGTTGAATGGGACAAGGTTTCTGACTTTGATGCATCCAAGCTTGAGGCTCAGACGCTTACCGTGAAAGGCACGGTTAAGTACCCTGATTACGTTGACGCTACAGGTGCGCCTGAGAGCGTTGAAGCGACGGTAAAGGTGGTGGCCCCTGAGCAGGCAAAGACTCCCGAGGCTTCTCTTGTGTCGGGTACCTATGCTGGTGTGCAGGGGGTTGAGCTGGATTGCGAGACAAGTAGCGCTGTAATTCGCTACACCACTGATGGTTCTGAGCCTACCGAGAAGAGCGCTGCTTTTGACGGCGACCCCATTGAGGTGGCGCACAATACCACGCTCAAGGTTAAGGCGTTCTGCGATGGTATGAAGCCGAGCAAGACTGCGAGTTTTACTTATACGATTACGCATAAGGTAACGTTCGACTCTGCTGGTGCTTCTGCAGTAACTACGCAGGTAGTTGAGGATGGTAAGGCAGCCACCGAACCTGATGCTCCAACGCTTGTGGGTTTTGACTTTGAGGGCTGGTATCTGGCAGATGGCACGCAGTACACCTTCAAAGAGCCGGTAACAGAAGACGTTACCTTGACTGCCCGTTGGTCTCGTAAGGGCGAGCCTGTCAGTGCTCATGTGGTGACCTTCGACTCCGCTGGTGGCACCGAGGTAGCACCTCAGACGGTGACGGATGGCGGTTATGCTACTGAGCCCGAGACACCTGTACTTGAAGGCTTTGACTTTGAGGGCTGGTATCTCGAGGGTGCTAGCGAACCCTATGACTTTGGTGACCAGGTATGGAACAGCTTTACCCTTTATGCTCGCTGGTCCAAGCGTGGCGAGCCTCAGGTGGCGCATTTGGTGACGTTTGATTCTGCTGGTGGCTCTGCTGTTGCTAGTCAGACGGTGAGCGACAATGAGTTAGCTATTGAGCCTGAGGCGCCAACGTATGAGGGTTACGACTTTGCTGGCTGGTATCTGGAAGACGGCACGACGAAGTACGACTTTGCTACACCAGTTACAGAAGACCTTACTCTCTACGCCAAGTGGACCAAGAAGGCAGACCCCGAGCCTGAGCCAGAGCCGACAGCTACCTACCTGGTGATCTTCGATTCTGATGGTGGTTCGAGCGTTCCTACGCAGACTGTTGAAGAGGGCAAATGCGCAATCAAGCCGGATGACCCCCTGCGTTTGGGCTACAACTTTGATGGCTGGTACCTCGAGGGCTCCAAGACAGCGTATGACTTCAAGACGCCTGTGACTGGCAACCTCATTCTGCATGCCAAGTGGACCAGGCAGGAAGAACCTACGGCTAGTTATCTCGTGACTTTTGACTCTGCTGGTGGCACATCTGTTGCAAGCCAGACCGTCAAAGAGGGCGACAAGGTAACCAAACCCGAAGACCCCACGCGTGATGGCTATACCTTCACTGGCTGGCTGCTCAGCAATGAAGCTTATGACTTCGAAACGCCCGTCATTTCCGACCTGACGCTTGTTGCTTCCTGGAAGCAAAGCGACAGTAAGAAGGACGATGACGACAAGAAAGACGAAGGCAAGGATTCCGACCAAGACGACAAGCAGGACGACAAGTCCACGCCCAAGAAGCGCAACGTCCTCCCCGGCACCGGCGACGCATCGGC
>CAVJWJ010000028.1:0-21585 GCA_963653375.1 Roseburia sp. CAG:303 | reverse complement strand
ACTCCTACACCTCCCAGATGGTCCGCACCATCAAGTACTTCGAGAAGTTCGTTGCCTAAGTTTTGCTTCGATACTTTGCGTAAGTAGCGTCAATTTGGGCGCGGCCCCACGGCTTCACGCCACGAGGCCGCGCCCTTTTTCGTGGGGCGCAACCGTGCGCCCGACAAGAGAAAGGTAGATGTGCACATGGCTTTCACCAAGAAGACCGTCCGCGACATCGATGTCGACGGCAAGCGCGTTCTGTGCCGCGTTGACTTCAACGTACCCCTGAAGGATGGCGTTGTGGGCGATACCACTCGTATCCAGGCTGCGCTTCCCACCATCAACTATCTCGTGGAGCACAACGCTCGCGTTATCCTGATGAGCCACCTTGGTCGTCCTAAGGGCGACGGCGCTGAGCCTGAGTTCTCCCTGGCTCCTGTGGCTGCCAAGCTCGCTGAGCTTTCTGGTCTCGATGTGACCTTTGTTGACGACACCTATGGCGAGAAGGCTGCTGCTGCTGTAGCTGCTCTCGAGCCGGGCAAGATTCTTGTTCTTGAGAACGTCCGCTTTGACAAGCGTGAGAAGAAGAACGATCCCGCTATTGCCGAGATCCTCGCTTCTTACGGCGACGTTTTTGTGCTCGACGCTTTTGGTACCGCTCACCGCGCTCAGGGCTCCGTGGTTGGCCCGGCTGCTCATATTCCGGCTGTCGCTGGCTTCCTGCTTGAGAAGGAGGTCTCCACGCTTTCTGGTCTCTTCTCTGAGCCCAAGCGTCCGTTCGTGGCTATCCTCGGTGGTTCCAAGGTTTCCGACAAGATTGGCGTTATCGACCGTCTGCTCGACTCCGCTGACACCGTAATCGTCGGTGGCGGCATGGCCTACACCTTTGCCAAGGCTCAGGGCGGCAAGATTGGTAACTCCCTGTGCGAGGACGACTGGTGCGACCGCGCTCTCGAGATGCTCGACAAGGCCAAGAAGAACGGCGTTGAGTTCCTGCTTCCCGTTGACAACGTGATTGCAGACGCTTTCTCTGAGGATGCCAACACGGGCATTGCTAAGACTGGCGAGATTGAGGACGGCTGGCAGGGTCTGGACATTGGTCCTGAGACTGAGAAGCTGTTTGCCGATGCTATTGCTGGCGCTAAGACCGTGTTCTGGAATGGTCCGTGCGGCGTGTTTGAGATGGATAAGTTTGCTCACGGCACTAAGTCCATCGCCGAGGCTATTGCTGCTAACCAGGACTGTGACTCCGTTATTGGCGGCGGCGACTCCGTGGCTGCTGTTAACAAGTTTGGCCTGGCCGACAAGATGACCTTCATCTCCACTGGTGGCGGCGCTTCTATGCAGCTCGTCGAGGGTAAGCCCCTTCCCGGAGTGGAGGCGCTCAACGATGCCGAGTAATCGCACGTTGCTCATTGCTGGCAACTGGAAGATGAACAACGACGTAGCTGCTGCAGCCAAGCTTGCTGACGAGCTGGCTTGCGCGCTGCCCGAGGTTTCTGCTGGCGTTGAGGTGCTTGTTTGCCCGCCGACCATCGACATCACTACGGTGCATGACCGTATTCAGGCTGCTCCTATCGCTCTGGGTGCTCAGAACGTGTACTGGGAGGCTTCTGGTGCATACACTGGTGAGTCTTCTTGCGACATGCTCAAGTCTGCTGGTTGCACCTACTGCATCATTGGTCATTCCGAGCGTCGCGACTATTTCCACGAGACCGACGAAGACGAGAACAAGAAGGCCAAGGCCCTGGTTGCTGCTGGCCTGGTTCCTGTCTTCTGCTGTGGTGAGCCCGAGGAGATCCGTGAGGCTGGCACCTATGTTGAGCACGTCTGCAATCAGGTAAAGGCTGGTCTTGCTGGTCTTGAGATTACCGACCCTGCTCAGCTTGTTGTCGCTTACGAGCCCATCTGGGCCATTGGTACTGGCAAGACTGCTACGGCTGACGACGCTCAGGAAGTCTGCGGTGCTATTCGCGAGACCTTGACCGAGATCTTTGGCGCTGAACTTGCTGACGGCATCCGCGTGCTTTATGGCGGCTCTGCTAAGCCGGGCAACATTGCTGAGCTCGTGGCTAAGCCTGACGTTGACGGTGCCCTTGTGGGCGGCGCTTCGCTCAAGGCTGCAGACTTTGCCGCAATGGTTGTTAAGGCAGGGGAGTAGTGGACATGGCACAGCGTCATCTTCCTGCTCTGCTGGTGATCATGGATGGTTGTGGCCTTGCTAAGGCTGACTGCGAGAATGCCGTCGCCTGTGCAAACACGCCCTTCCTCGATTCCCTGTATGAGAAGTATCCCCATACCACCCTTGGTGCCTCTGGCGAGGACGTTGGCTTGCCCGACGGCCAGATGGGCAACTCTGAGGTGGGCCACCTGAACATCGGTGCCGGTCGCATTGTGTTCCAGGAGCTCTCTCGCATCAACAACGCCTGCAAGGACGGCTCGCTCGAGCACAATGAGGTTCTCGTTAAGGCTATGGACGATGTTAAGGCCGCTGGCAAGACCCTGCATCTTATGGGTCTTGTTTCTCCGGGTGGCGTGCACTCCTCTATGTCGCATGCCGAGGCGCTCGTCAAGATGGCTGCTAAGCGCGGCGTTAAGACGATCCGCGTTCATGCCTTCATGGACGGCCGTGACGTTGATCCCAAGAGCGGCCTGGGCTACATCGATGAGTTCTCTGCCTTCTTGGCTGACGTCTCTGAGAACACAGGCGCCGATGCGCGCGTTGCTACGGTTTCTGGCCGTTATTACGCTATGGACCGCGACAACCGCTGGGAGCGCATCCAGCTTGCTTACGACGTTATTACCAAGCCGTTTGACGGTGAAGCAAGCGCTCATGACGGTATTGAGGCTAGCTATGCAGCCGATGACCGTGGCGATGAGTTCGTAAAGCCCTTTGCCTGCAAGAACGAGGGCGTAGCTGATGGCGACGCCATGGTGTTCTTCAACTTCCGTCCTGATCGCGCCCGTCAGATGACCCGCGCCTTTACGGAGGAAGGCTTTGATGGCTTTACGCGTGAGGTGGCTCCGGCTCTCTCGCACTTCGTAACGCTCACTGAGTACGATCCTACGTTCAACGTTGAGGTGGCTTTCCCCAAGACCTTCCCCGAGAACGTGCTTGCCGACGTGATTGCTGCTAATGGCCTAAAGCAGCTTCATACCGCCGAGACCGAGAAGTACGCCCATGTGACGTTCTTCCTGAATGGCGGCATTGAGGAGCCCAAGAAGGGTGAGGAGCGCGTGCTCGTTGCTTCTCCTAAGGTTGCTACCTACGACCTGAAGCCCGAGATGAGCGCTCCTGAGGTTACCGAGAAGCTCGTTGCAGCTATCAATGAGGACCGCGCTGACTTCTACATCGTGAACTACGCTAACTGCGACATGGTGGGTCACACGGGTGTCTTTGAGGCTGCTGTTAAGGCTGTTGAGGCTACTGACAATGCTTTGTCTCAGGTGATTCCGGCTATTTTGGCCAAGGGTGGTTTTGCTCTGATTACTGCTGACCACGGCAACGCTGACCACATGTTTGATGTTGACGCTGCCGGCGAGAAGCATCCGTTCACGGCTCACACCACTAACCGCGTGCCGTTCATCGTTGTCGATGAGGCTGCGAAGCTGACGGGAATTGAGGATGGTCGTCTGTCCGATATTGCTCCCACGATGCTGACTATGGCAGGCCTTGAGCCTTCCAAGGAGATGACGGGCCGCGTCCTCGCTTGTGAGGAGTAGAGTCTCGTTTTCTTATTGCGCATCTGCGTGATACAGGGTCGCTTCCGAGTTTTCGGCAGCGACCCTGTTTTTGTTGGGCTTATAGGCCTTATAGCTTGCAGGATAAAAGCGTGTCTGATTTTGAGACGTTGGCACAGGTTAAAGCCTTCCTTTATGCGTCTTTTCGCGCAGTGCTTATATTCAGTCGTTGCTTCTACTGGAATGCGCAGATGCTTGACGCGTTGCACACCTAGGCAAGCGTGGCTACTACAGCGGTGTCGCCTACATGAATGACCGTATCGCCATCAGGCACAATATCGTGGCCTTCGTGGCGCAGCATCACAATGATAAAGCGGTGACGTTCGGAAGGCAGATCGCGCAGAGCTTTATCACGCCAACGATGATGCTCGCCAATCGTGAACTCGCGCAGAGTAATCTGCTTGCTTGATTCGAAGGTTGGGGCCGCGAGCACCAGCAGATCTCCCTGTTCAATGACGGTATTGCCGTTAGGAATAATGGGATTATTGCCATGGCGCAAAATGAGTGCCACAAGTATGCTCTCGATGGCTCCAATCTGTGCGAGCGTTTTGCCTACAAAGGGATGCTCAGCATCTACTTTGAGCTTAACAAACGAAAGACTGCTTTCTTCTTGGTAGTCGTTAAAGGTACGCATGACATTGGCCTCGGTATCAATCATGTCGAGCTTGCGCGCCACGGTAGGCAAAAGCGAGCCCTGGACCACAATGGAAAGCACGGCCACGGCAAAAACCAGCTCAAAGAGGTTGTGGGCGCCAGGAACGTAGTGAACAAGGGCTACCAGGATAAATACCGCCGATGCGGCACCACGCAAACCTGCCCAGGAAACCAGGGCAATTTGCTTGAGATTTGCGCGAAACGGCAGCATAACGGCGCTTACAGCAAGAGGGCGTCCAATAAAGAGCATGAAGGCAACGAGCGCCGCAGCCGGTAAAAGAACTGCGGGAAGATCGCCTGGGGTTACCAGAAGGCCAATGAGGAAGAAGATTGCCATCTCGGCCATTTCGGTTAGTACGTCAAAGAAGTGAACAATGGCGCGTTTGCCGGGAATATCAGACGCACCCAATACCATGCCAGCGAGGTAGACGGACAAAAAGCCGCTACCTTCAAAAACAATGGGCAGAGCATAGGCAACAATGGCTATGGCAACAAGCGCAATAATGCGAGACTGCTCCATAGCGTCGTCAAAGCGTTCGAAGAGTTTGGCGGCAATCCAGCCGATGCCCACACCAAAGGCAATGCCCAGCCCAATCTCCTGAATTAAAAGTAGGGGCACGTTAATGGAGTTGCCGGCCACCATGTTGGCAAACACGATGGTAAGGATGTAGGAGAGTGGGTCGTTGGAGCCGCTCTCGAGTTCGAGGAGCGAGTCGGTGCCATGACGCAATGAGAGCTTGTGTTCGCGCAGGACGGAAAAGACGCTAGCTGCATCGGTTGAAGCAACCGTGGCGCCAAGCATGAACGATATTGCCCATTCCATATTGAGTACGAAGTGTACAAAGGCTGCTGTGAGTGCACAGGTGAGTGCTACGCCCACCGTAGAAAGCGCGATGGCACAAGGGGCCTGAGGTCGAGCCTTTTCTAGGTTGGTATTAAAGCCACCGTAGAACATGATGAACACAAGCGCTATGCAGCAGACCGATTCGGTGAGAGCAAAGTCGTCAAAGTCGATATGAAGCGGGCTATCTACACCAAAGAACATGCCAAGAGCTACAAAGATGAGCAGGGTGGGGAAGGGTAGCTTTGCTGCGAGTGGTTTGATAAGCAGACACGCAATGATAATGACGCCAATAAAAAGCAGGATGGAATTCAAGGAGGCCTCGTTTCGTGTGTTGGGCTGGGAAGCGATGGGCCAGCGGTTTTGCTTGCATTAATCCTACCCAACAAACCGGGTGTCAGTCTATGGCGCGCCATTTGTGTTGCTTGCGCGCTGGTTTGTCCTGTGCTGCGCATCCGTATACAATAAGGTTCAACTTGACGTTTAAGGATGGTGACGGGCCTTGGCGACGTTTATCACTTCCGATGCTCATGGGCATCTGCACGCTCTTGATAGCGCTCTGGAGCAGGCCGCTCCGGGTGCCGAGGACACCGTATACGTGCTGGGCGACATGATTGATCGTGGGCCTGAACCAGTGGGCGTGCTAGAGCTAGTGCGCAGTCTTCCTAATGTGCATGTTCTGATGGGTAATCACGAGCGTTTGATGCTTGATGCCATTGAGCACGGCTCTTCGCAAGACGTTTTAATTTGGGAGATGAACGGCGGTACTACAACGGCTCAGCAGCTCGATGCGTTGCCACAGGAATACTATCTTGAGCTGATTGAGTGGGTAGCCAATCTTCCGCTTTCAGATGCTATTGAGGTGGGAGGCAGGTGCTATCTGCTGGCCCATGCAGGTGTGGCGGCGGCGTCACTGCGTTGTTGGCTTGCGGGGGCAGGAGTCTCGCTTGAACAGGGCCTAAGTGATGTGCCAATCGAGACTCTGCGTACTGCGATGGCTGCACAGCCTGCAAGTGATCTGCTTTGGATTCGTGAAGACTTTTGGGGCAGACCTACAGGGCTTGTGGATGCGCATGGAGCAGGTCCTATTGTGGTAGCGGGACACACACCTTCGGTGTTGTTGTATCGCTATGCCTTGGATATGTGCGGCGCTGGTTACGATGAGGACGGTCGCGGTCTGATGGTAGAAGTTGGCCCAACGTTTGACACGGGTGGTGTGGCTGACAAGCTCGACATTGATTGCTCTGCTGCAGCAGGTGCGCCGTGCGGGCGCGTGGGCGTTATGAGGCTTGACGATCGCCGCGTTTGGTATGCGGACGTACAAGAGGGCGAGTAGAAGCAGCTTAGAAGCAGCTAAGACTCTAGCCTTAGATGTGTTGGTTGGCTACGTAGTTCGGCTATCGACTAACTAACGCGATGGCGCTTGGGGCCGCCGCGGCGTGCAAACGGGTCTCCCGTGGCCTCAGAGATAATGCCGCGAATGCGTACATATTGCAGGGCAAGCAGCACCAAAAGAATCACCATAACGGCAAGGTAGCTGAGGATAGCGCCGGTGAGTCCGACAAAGAACACCAGGGCAAACGAAAGCACAACAGCAGCGCAGAACGCAATGAGATAGGGCTTTGTGGCAAGCTCCTGATGGCGCAGCACCGTAATAATCTGATAGAGAAAGTCAATCGCTGCGGTAACACCGCCAGCTGCCACCATGAGGTAGGCAAGAATGCGATACGACTCAAAATCTACGCCGTACATGATGCCCATGATATCCAGGCCAATCCAGCCCATGAACAGCTCAACAAGTATGGTGAGCACAACTACTACAGCCAGTACAGCCAACATAATGAGGTCGAAGCGGCGGCGCCTGCGCGGGTTCGACCAAATGTTAGCCAGGCGCAAAAGCTGCGGTTTATAAACAAAACCCACGGCAAGCAGAATTGCTTGCGCGGGGAAGTAGAGCGCACTGAAGTAGAGCTGAGCGTCATAGCTCATCATGCTTTCCATCGCAAATTTGGGCAGGCTCTCAATGAGGTTAAAAAGAAACAGCGTGGAAAAGAGGGGATAGCACTGGCGAAAAAGGCCTCCCACCTCGGACATGCGCCAGGGGCCCGACTTGTCGGTTTCGAGCAATGAAAGCGGGAAGGTTACAAACACGAGTGAAAGCGTGGCAATAACTCCGGCGCCCACACAGGCAATAGGCAGGCTACGCAAGATGGCAAGCAAGAGCGTGAATACAATAACCACGGCGCCCGAGCGCAGGGCTTGACTCATGCCTGCTAGATAGAGCTTGTCGGCTTGCTGCAGACGCCCCTCGTAGACATCGGCCATGCCATCGACAATCTTGTAGATATAGATTCCGATGCTGATAGTCATCATGGCGCCATCGTAGCCGCGCAGCATGCAGTAGAAAATGCCAACAAGGAGTGCGGCCGCCGAGGTGAGCCAACGGTTGAGCTGGTAGGAAGAAAATGAGACGCGCTCATCGATGTCTGAGACCTGGAAGGTGCGCACGCCAAAGTTGGAGAGAATCATAAGCAGCGTACCGGCAACAAAAGCCATGGAGAACATGCCCGCCTGTTCCGCTCCGGCAAGCTGGGTGCAAACGATGGTGAGAAGCGGGAACACCATGCCCCAGAGACTAGTGCCCGCGGTGTTCCAGATGTAGTCGCGCCCCGTGCTTCCGGCTTCGTACTGCGCTTCTTGTTCAGAGAGTGAGCCCTCGTATACCGAAGAAAGCAGGCGATTCCACCAGCGGTTAACCAGGCGCGTGAGTGGGGAGGGCTGACGATTTTGCTTAGAACGATTCCGGCTGGGGCGAGTGCGCGAAGTGCGCGCCGATATAAAGCGCGGCTGCTGTGTTGCTGGCTGTGCTTTTTTGTCCTGTTGTTGTGGACGAATTTCCACGAAACAGCCCCTTTCGGTCGTTGAAACCGAATTATAGCGCTTCAATCGTGGCAACTCTGTTTTTAGTCATTTTTTCGATGGGCTATCGAAATTTTTTCGATATGCTTAATACCGTATCTGACCACCGACGCGAAGTCGGATTAGCTTTACGTCGGAACAAGACCATCAAGGAGTTTTTGACCTTATGGATGTCGTTGAGTTTTTGCTCGCGCTCGTGCCTATCTTTTGGCTCGTCGTCGTTCTGCTCGTCTTCAAGTGGCCGGCATGGAAAGCTGCCATTGGTTCGTTCGTACTCTCGTGCGTACTTGCCGGTTTGGTGTGGAAGCTTCCGGTAGACCAGATTGCTACCGCAAGCCTTGAGGGCTTCCTGATGGCACTGTGGCCCATCGTGCTTGTTATCATCGCCGCCGTGTTTACGTACAACCTCTGCGTGAGCACGGGTGCCATGGATGTTATTGGCTCCATGATTACCTCCATCTCGAGCGACCGCCGTTTGCTTGCGCTGCTCATTGCTTGGTGCTTCGGTGGCTTTATGGAGGGCATGGCCGGCTTTGGCACCGCCGTTGCTATTCCTGCGAGCATGCTTGCTGGTCTTGGTTTTGAGCCGCTCTCCGCGGTGCTTCTGTGCTTGCTTGCCAATGGCGTTCCTACGCCCTATGGCTCCATTGGCATTCCGACGGTTTCGCTTGCTGGTCTTGTGGGGCTTGACTCTGCTCATCTTGCCTTTGTTCAGTTTGTGCAGCTCGCTCCCTTCTATCTGGTGGTTCCCTTCCTTATCGTGATTGTTGCTGGGCGCGTTGAGGGTGCAAGCATTGCTGACCGTTTGCACGGCGTTGTTGTCCCCGCGCTTGCTTCGGGCGTTGCCTTCACTCTGCCTTCTATGGTGGTTGCAGCATTTGTAGGCCCTGAGCTCTCTGTTGTTGTGGGCAGCATTTGCGCTCTGGCAGTTACGGCGCTCTTTGCTATGCGTGCCGAGCGCTCGGGTAAGCTCGATGCTCGTTTTCACGTTGCTGTAGAGGCTGGCGAGAAGTTGAGCCCGGCTCGCGCGCTTAAGGCTTGGAGCTGCTTCATTCTGATTTTTGTGCTGCTGATGGGCACCTCCAAGCTCGTGCCTGTTGTGAACAATGCTCTGGCTGGTCTTGCAAGCAGCGTGCAGGTGTTCTCGGGCGAGAGCCCCGCAACGCTTACCTTCTCGTGGGTAAACACTCCGGGTGTTTGGATTTTCCTTGCTGCCATTGTAGGCGGTCTGATTCAAGGCGCTAAGCCGCAGCAGATGCTCAAGGTGTTGGGCGCCACGGTTAAGCAGATGCTTCCTACGGTTATTACCATGCTTGCCGTGTTGGGTTGCGCCAAGGTAATGGGCTATGCAGGTATGATCTCGTCCATTTCGGCGTTCTGCATTGGTGTTGCGGGCGCGGCATATCCGCTTATCGCTCCGTGGATTGGTGCAGTTGGTACCTTTGTTACAGGTTCGGGCACGTCTTCGGCCATGCTTTTTGGCCCGGTGCAAAAGCAGGCTGCCGATGCCCTGGGCACCGATCCGTATTGGATGGTTGCCCTGAACATGTTGGGTGTGGCTTCGGGCAAGATGCTCTCGCCGCAGTCGCTTGCTATTGGTTTAGCTTCGGTGCGTGTGGTGGGTAAGGATGCCGAGCTGATGCGCGCGATAATTCCGTATGGCATTGGCTTTTTGGTGGTCATGAGCGTCATTGCTCTGGCTGGTGCGGGATTGGTTTTGTAGACGCCCTTCCACCGACTGGTTGACATAGTGCACATTACAAAGCGAGCGGACGTTTAAGTCTGCTCGCTTTTTTTGTTAACCCCTCCTGTGAGCTGCAAGACACGTTCGCCTAGCTGTGCGCACTGCTCACCGATGCCCACTCGTGTATGCCTCAGGCAAGGAGTACACACGAAGATGCATTTGCGTATCCACGTGCCCCGCGCGCGCAACCGAAAGGCTTATCCCATGAAGAAGGCGGCTCTTACCCATGTGCTTGAAACCTGCGGAATTACCCGTGCGAAAGGGGATGAGGCGCCAGCGTGTTACGTTGATTTACCTGCCGCTGCCTTAGTTGAACACGCGGCGCGCCGCGATGAGGGCGAGCTTGCCTCTAACGGTTGCTTGGTGGTAAAGACGGGCAGCTATACTGGTCGCTCACCCAAGGACCGCTTTATTGTAGACACCCCTGAGGTTCACGACTTGATTGCTTGGGGCTCTTCTAATGCTCCTATTAGCCAGGAGTCGTACGAGAAGGTGCGCGATGGTGTGGCGGCCTATCTCTCCGAACGTGACCTGTTTATTACCTGTGGTCTTGCGGGTGCCGACCGCAACTATGCGCGCACCTTCTTTGTGGCCTGTGAGCGTGCGAGTCAGGCGTTTTTTATTAAGCAGATGCTCGTGCGTCCTCGTCTGCGTGAGCACGTGAATTTTGAAGAGCCGGATTTTCGCGTCATGGTGGCTCCGGGCTATGAGTGCGACCCCAAGCGTGATGGCGTGCATGGTCGCGCCGCGGTGCTCATTAATTTTACGGAACGCATGATTGTTATTGCGGGTACCGGTTTTTCGGGTGAGATTAAGAAGAGCATTTTCTCGGTGATGAACTATCTGCTGCCCATTGAGGATAACGTGTTGCCTATGCACTGCTCGGCCAGCATGGATCCTATGAGCCACGCTACGGCCGTGTTCTTTGGCCTGTCTGGCACGGGCAAAACAACGCTCTCGGCTAATCCCACACGTCTGTTAATTGGCGATGACGAGCACGGCTGGAGTAACGTTGGTGTCTTTGATATTGAAGGCGGCTGTTATGCCAAGTGTGACGGCTTGGATGAGTACCTGCAGCCCGAGATTTTCCAGGCCATCCGGTTTGGTGCTATGGCAGAGAATCTGGTGCTCGACGAGTATCGTATGCCTGACTACGATGACCTTTCCATTACTGCCAACACGCGCGTGGCCTATCCCATTGAGCACATTGCAAACGCTTGGACGCGCGGTGTGAGTCCTAATCCCAGTGTGGTTCTTATGCTTACCTGCGACGCCTTTGGCGTGCTTCCACCCATCTCGAGGCTTACGCCCGAAGGCGCCATGTATCACTTTGTAACGGGCTTTACGTCTAAGATTCCGGGCACAGAGCAGGGCGTCACAGAGCCTACGCCAACGTTTTCTGCCATGTTTGGCGAGCCCTTTATGCCGCTTGACCCCATGGTGTACGCCAACATGCTTGGCGAGCGCCTCAAGCGCAGCGAAACGCGCGTCTATCTGGTTAATACCGGCTGGATTGGTGGAGACTTTGACCATGGTCATCGCATTGAGCTGGCCTACACTCGCGCACTGATTGCTCGCGCGCTGGACGGAACCATTGAGGAAGCCGATTTTGTACACGATGAGATTTTCAACGTGGATATTCCGGTAACGTGCCACGGTGTGCCTGATGCCATTTTGGTGCCGCGCAACTACTGGAAGAGTGCTGCCAACTATGATTGCTCGGCGCATGAGCTTGCATGTATGTTTCGCGAGAACTTTGATCGCCGTTATGCCCATTTGCCTGAGAGCATTCGTAACGCCGGTCCGCGTGGATAGGGCTTGTGCGAACAGAGGGCTTGTTGTGAAGGTTGTTCAACCGTTGTAATGCGCTCCTGGAATATTTCATAGCAGCGATATGAGAGATGCTGCCATCCGCCGCGCCTGCGGGGTCTATGGAGACCTTGGGGTGCGGTTTTTCTGCCTGTGTAATTGTTGACAAGTTAATAAGTACCGCCATAATGTTTACGCGTTAACAACTGAAAGGCAGGCCATCTATGGACGAGACGCGTTTTGAAGACTTCACGGGGCTCATCGCTGCAATTGCTAAAGAGATTCAGCGTATTAAAAGCGTGGAGAGTGCGCGGCTGGGCCTTACGGGAGCCGATATCATGTGCCTCTATTACTTGGGTAAACACACAGACGGCATGACAGGCGCCGACCTTGCCCGTGCCTGCGGAGTTACACGTGCGGCTGTTTCGCGTACGCTGGCGCGCATGGAGGATGAAGGCTTTGTAGAGGCAGGCTTTGATGCGAATGTTGAGGCTAAGTATCGAACTCCGATTCGTCTAACGGCACAAGGAAAGCGTGCGGCGTGTGATGCTGATGTGGCTATTGGGCACGTACTTGATGCGGTTGATACGGTGCAGACGCCTGCTGAGCGCGAGCAGATGTATGCCTCACTGCGCCTTGTGCTGAGCTGTTTGCGTGAGCTTTCGCGCGGCTAATCTGCCTCGTTTTTGCAATCCACCATCAACAACAGAAGGAAACCGATATGCCTGTACGTATTATTACCGACTCTGCGAGCGACATTGCCTACCCCATACATCCCCAACTCGACGTGTTGCCGCTTTCTGTCTCGTTTGGACAAACGGTGTATCGCGATGGGGTGGACCTTACTCATGAGCAGTTCTATGAGCGTCTGGTAGAAGACGATGTACTGCCTAAGACGGGGCAGGTGAATCCGTTTGTTTTTGGAGAGGCGCTTTCACGTGCGTACGAGGCAGGGGAGAGCGCTGTGATCATCACGCTTTCCTCCAAGCTGTCTGGCACATATCAAAGTGCGGTTGCGGCAGGTGCCGAGGCGGCATGCGAGGTGCATGTGGTAGACAGTATGAGCGTTACAGTGGGTGAGCGCGTGCTGGTGGAGTATGCTTTGCGTCTGGTTGATGCAGGCTTGGACGCGGCAAGCATTACGACTGAGCTTGAGCGCGCTCGCGACCGTGTGGTGGTTATTGGATTGCTTGATACGCTTGAGTACTTGCGCCGTGGCGGACGCATTTCTGCGGCGGCGGGTGCGTTTGGCGAGATGCTTGCCATTAAGCCTGTCATCTCTATCGAGGATGGCGAAGTGGTGGTGCTGGGTCGCGCTCGTGGGTCTAAAAATGGCCGCAATCTTTTAAGCCAACTGGTAGAAAAAAGCGGTGGCATTGACTTCTCGATGCCACTGGCGCTTGGCTATGCAGGTCTTTCGGATGCGCTGCTTAAGAAGTACATTCGCGATAGCCGTTACCTGTGGGAAGGATATCCGGGCGACGCGCTGCCGGTACACACCATTGGTGCAACCATTGGCACACATGTGGGGCCGGGAGCCATCGCGCTTGCATTCTTTAAGACCGTTTAACCATTCGTTCGTTGACATGCACGCAGCGGCAATGGGTAAGATTTGCCATGCTTGTAAGGTTTGGTGCTAAAGACCAAGGAGAAGCCATGGCTTTTAAGGAGATTCCTCTCGAGGAAGTACAGATTAACCCGTTTATCAAACTCGATAAAGAATGGGCGTTGGTAGCGGCTGGTCCGCGTTTTGATTCCAATGCTATGACGGTAAGCTGGGGCGGCCTGGGCGTTGTATGGGGCAAGCCGGTAGTAACGGTCTACATTCGTCCGCAGCGCTACACCAAGGAGTTTGTGGACAAGAATGACCGCTTTACGCTTTCGTTCTACGGACACGAGCATAAGCGTGCCCTGGGCATTTTGGGAACCAAGTCTGGCCGCGATAGTAACAAAATTGCCGAAGTGGGCTTTACGCCTGTCGAACTTGATGGCGTTACGGCATATGGGCAGGCAGAGCTTGTTTTTGTATGCCGCAAACTGTATGCCGACACTATTAAGCCCGAGTGCTTTACCGATAAGCAGGTAGACGCAGATGTGTATCCTGAGCACGATTATCACACGCTTTACATTGGAGAAGTCGAGCACGTTTACACGCAGCTTTAATACAATGGACGGGCTGTAAACCTGCAACCAGAAAGATCACTCATGATTAAAGCTGCATTCTTCGACGTTGACGGAACACTTTCTACTACGAGCCATACGATGCTCGAGTCGACGCGAAGGGCAGTTGAAACGCTGTGTGAACAAGGTATTCGAACGGTGGTAGCTTCGGGTCGTCCGGCCTATGAGCTGCCATCGTTTTTGGATGGTCTCTTTGACGCGCAAGTTTGCTTGAATGGTCAGGTGTGTCGCGATGCGCAAGGCGTCTATCGCGATTGTCCGCTGTCAGATGCCGATGTGCGTGCTGTGGCAAGTCAGATTCGTTCAGGTGCCTTTGATGCGCTGGTTTTGCAGGGCGATGGCATGTTTACCACGCGTCTTACCCAGCGGGTACAAGACACGGCTCGCGCACTTGCGCAAACCTATGAGGTGCGCGACCTGGATGCGGAGCTCGATAAGCCTATCTACCAGTTCTGCGCCTTTGTTGATTCTGCTGATGAGCATCTCATTCTAGACGTGACGTCCAATGTACGCCTTACGCGCTGGACGGAGCTTTTCTGCGATGTCATTCCGGCAAATGGTGGCAAGGATAAGGGCATTGCGGCTACACTCGAGCGCTTTGGAGTGGCGCCTGAGGAGTGCATTGCCTTTGGTGATGGCGAGAACGACTTGCCGATGTTTGACCTTTGTGGAACGTCTGTAGCCATGGGCAATGCTTGGGACTCAGTAAAAGAGCGTGCAGATTACGTGACTGACGATTGCGACAGCGACGGCATCTGGAATGCTTGCAGGCACTTTGGGTTGGTGTAGGGCTGCACGCCCCGTTTATAGCTCCGCGCCGGTTTGTGCCATCTGGCACGCAGGGCAAAGGCCGTAGAAGAGTGTAGCGTGCGTCTCAATGACAAAGCCCGTTTCAGCTTCTACGGCGGCATCAATGTCGTTGTTGTAATCGACCATGGCATCTACCACGGCGCTGCATTTGGTGCAGATAACATGCGCGTGCGGATCGCATCGGCGGTCAAAGCGATTGCCACCGGGCGTCTCGATGCTGATGATGTCGCCAAATTCTTCGAGCAGGTTGAGATTGCGGTAGACGGTGCCCCGGCTGACTTTGGGGTTGCGCTCATGTACGTCGTGGTAAATCTCATCTGCTGTGGGGTGGTCGCTATGGGCACGGACGGTCTCCAAGATTATCGCGCGCTGCTTTGTGTTCCTACGTTGCATGGAGGCGTCCTCCCTTCGTGAGCTGCCTTACAGGCATTTCATCAGATATTGATACTAAATGCAAGTCGGTCCTAATAGGAGATGGCAGCACTCCTATTTCATATCGGCCGGAAAAACAATGCCCGCTTGGCTGCGCGCCTCGTCCATAACGTGTGCGGTGGCAAGCGTGAGATCGCGGAAGTGGGTAACAGTGCCATATTCGCCGCAGCGAGCTTGGAGTGCGGGTGTCCCGTTTTGCACTTGCTTTACGGCAGAGACAAAGTCGGTCAGCTCATAGCACATGCTGTTATCGGTAGTGGGAAGATCAATCTCTTCGGTGCTTACAGCAGAGGGAGCAGCAGACTGCTTGGCGGCTTGTCGCACTGCCGTGCCCAATAAATCTACGCGCATATGACTGGGCATAGAGATGGAGTTGAGTGTAACCGTCCCGTGCTCGCCTTCCACCTGAGTGGGGGAGAAATCTTGCGTAAACTTGGAGTAGTGCAGTGAAGCGGCGGCTCCAGGATAGGTGCATGAGATAATACCCGCTCCGTCAATGGCGCCGTGTGTAAGTTCTTGTGTCTCTGCGTCCAGCAAAACGGGCACGAAGGCGACGCGTTCTGGTGCGCCCATGAGGTCCATGAGCGGCTCTACCGTATAGACTCCCATGTCCATAAGACCGCCAGTGGCCATCTCGCAATCAAAAATATTAGTATGATGACCAGCTAAAATGTCATCATAGCGCGAGGAATATTTTCCAAAGCGGATGGTGATGCGCCGAATGCGTCCAATACGTGCGCATGCTTCGCGGAAGAGATAATACGCTGGATCATGCAAGGGGCGCATGGCTTCTAGTGCAACAACGCCAGCTGCCTCGGCTGCATCAAATACCTCACGAGCCTCGCGCTCGTTGGCACAAAACGGCTTTTCAACCAGCACATGCTTGCCTGCGGCAATGAGCTCAAGAGCTTGAGCGTGGTGGCAGGCATTGGGGCTACCAAGGTAGACGGCATCCACCTCGTCGCTCGCGGCAAGCTCTGCAACAGAGCTAAAACTCTGTGTGCCTCCGTGCGCTTGGGAAAATGCTGAGGCGCGCTCAGCATCGCGTGACATGGCGCCCAGATAGGTTGCTTGCTCATTGTTCTGCAGTACCTCGATAAGGTTTTCGGTAATAGGGCTGGTACCAATGGTTGCTATGCGAATCATGTGCGTGCTCCTTTCGAGTGCTGCTGCTCGGGTGCTTACGCGGGCTAATCGAGTTCGTCTTCAGAAAAACCGGGGTCAGTAATGCGCGGTCCCAGATCGGCTGCTGCGGTGGCTAGCTCGTCGCAGCGCTCGTTTAAGGCGTGACCAGCGTGTCCGCGTACCCAGACAAAACTCACCTGGTGGGGTTCTTTGGCTGTGAGCAGACGCTTCCAGAGATCGGGGTTCTTCACGGGCTTTTTGGCTGCCGTTTTCCAGCCGCGCTTGAGCCAACCTGCAACCCAGCCCTTGTTAAAGGCGTTTACTACGTACTGTGAATCCGAGTGGACTTCCACTTCGCAGGGGCGGTTAAGCGCTTCGAGCGCAGCGATGACGCCCATAAGTTCCATACGGTTGTTGGTGGTGCGTTCGTAGCCTTGCGAGAGTTCGAGCGTATGCTCTGCGCCTGAAGCGGTGGTGCACATAAGTACGGCTCCATAGCCGCCGTGCCCGGGGTTGCCGCGCGATGCGCCGTCTGTGTAAACCGTGACCTTCACGTGGAATCCTTCCTGTTGGTTTCTCGATTATAAGCGCCTGATGCTTGACGCGGGACAGCGTGATTTGTGTGTGGTCAAGCGGCTGGCTGCCGTTAGGGAGCAAGGCATGTGGATTGAGCTTGGTGTCCTCAGGGCATTTTGGGTGCTGCATGCGATGGGGTCTGCGGCTGTGCTCCGCACACTTCAACAATTTTGCATTCGACATTTCCCGAACAAGCTATGGGGCTTCCGCGACCATGATTCGCACGAGTGTTCGCGTCCGTGCGGCGCGCTACAATGCATGCACGCAAAACGTGAGGAGCATGAGGAGCACATCAGCTTATGGCATTTGTACATCTGCATAACCATACGGTTTTTTCGATGCTTGACGGCGCTACGCGCATTAAAGATATGGTGAACCGCGCAGTAGAGCTTGGTATGCCTGCGGTGGCTATTACTGATCACGGCTACATGTATGGTGTGCCCGACTTGAGCCTTGCGTGCGACGCAGTAAATCACAACACGCCAGAGTACAAGACTTGGAGCCACGACAAGGCGTTTCTTGAGAAGGGTCGCCGCGATGAGCTGGTAGAGCCCGACCCTGAGAAAGATCCTGCAGCTCATGCTCAGTATGTTAAAGACATGGCTGGCTGGGACGAAAAGGGCAATATCGACGACCTTAAGCCGCCTATGGTAATTAAGCCCATCTTTGGCTGTGAGGTGTATTTCACGCCTGACGACACGTTGGCGCGCGATCGCAAGCCCGAGCTCTATCACATGATTTTGCTGGCAAAGAACCAAGAGGGCTACGTCAACTTGATGCAGACCGTCTCTGAGGCGGCTGTAGATGGCTTTTACTACAAACCGCGCGTTACCCTCGATAACCTGCGTCGCCATGCCAATGGCCTTATTTGCACCAGCGCGTGTATTGCGGGCATCATTCCCAAATGCATTGACCGTGGAGACATGGCTGGCGCGGTGAAGTGGGCCGAGACCTTCCGCGATACCTTTGCGCCGGGCGACTTTTACATTGAGATTCAAGATCATGGCATCGCAACTGATAGCGGCATTACCGACGAGCAGCTTTCGCGCATGCTTATCGACATTGCCAAGCAGGTGGGCGTAAAGGTTATTGCTACAAACGACTTCCACTATCTGCGCCGCGAAGACGCGCCCGTGCAGGACGTGATTATGTGCATTGGCATGAATGCCAAGATTGACGACCCTAATCGCCTGCGCATGACAGGTTCGGAGTTCTATATGAAGTCCGAAGAGGAGATGCGCGCGCTGTTTCCGTACTGCCAAGAGGCTTGCGACAACACGCTTGAAATTGCAGAGAAGTGCTATGTGGAGCTCGACTGGGACTCCATCATCTTGCCGCGATTCCCGCTGCTTGATGAGGGTGAAACGCATGAGAGCCAGTTTCGCCGTGAATGCGAGAAAGGCCTGCGTCAACACTATGGCGAGGACTGGGCAACGCGCGAAATTGGCGGCGTTAATATTAAGGAGCGCTTTGAGTACGAGTACAAGGTTATTTGCGATAAGGGCTTTGCGGCGTACTTCTTGATTGTTGCTGAGTATGTGCAGTGGGCTAAGGACAACGGCATTGGCGTGGGACCGGGGCGTGGCTCAGCAGCAGGCGCTATCGTGGCTTACGCTATGAACATTACTGCCTTTGACCCGCTCGAGAACGGTCTGATGTTCGAGAGGTTCCTCTCTCCGCAGCGTACGGAGATGCCGGATATCGACATGGACTTCGACGATGAGCGACGCCTCGAGGTGGTAGAGCATGTGCGACAGCTCTACGGCCCCGAGAAGGTTACGCATGTCATTACCTACTCGACCATCAAAGCTAAGCAGGCCATCAACGACGCTGCGCGCGTACTGGATTACCCGGTTTATGTGGGCCAGCGCCTCTCCAAGATGGTTTCGAGCGATCCTAAGGTGCAATTGCGTCAGGTGCTCGAGCAACAGCCGGGTAAAGAAGATCTCTTCAACCCCGATTTTGCTGAGGCGTACAAGACCGACGAGGATGCGCGCAAGATTATTGATACGGCGCTTTCCATTGAGGGCTTAACGCGCGGCGAGGGTGTGCACGCCTGTGCTGTTCTCATCTGCCGTGACCCGGTAAACGAGCACGTGCCCACGAAGCTTGATACTAAGGGCGGCGTAGAAATTACCCAGTACGAGGGTCATACCGTGGCGGACATGGGTCTGCTTAAGATGGACTTCCTGGGCCTGCGTACCCTGACGGTTATCTCTAAGGCCAAGGCGAATATTAAGGCAAACTTTGGTATCGACATTAAAGAGGACGAGATTCCCTTTGACGACCCAGAGATCTTTAAGCTGATGGCAGGTGGCCATACGGCGGGTGTCTTCCAGGTAGAGTCTGCTGGTATGACGGCCACTATCAAGAACATGAAGCCTACCGAGTATAAGCACGTCGTCGCTTTGATCGCTTTGTACCGTCCGGGTCCTCTGGGCGCAGGCATGGTTTCGTCCTATATCAACCGTATGAACGGCAAGGAACCTGCTGTTTCGTACGACCCGCGCTTGGATGACATTCTGGGCGAGACCTACGGCACTATGGTGTACCAGGAGCAGGTTATGCTCATCTCGGTTGCCATGTGCGGCTTCTCTAAGGGTGAGTCCGACTCGCGCATCCGTAAGCCCGTGGCAAAAAAGAAGATCAAGCTGCTTACGTCTACGGTGCTGCACTGGGAGGACGGCTCGGACGAGACCACCTATGACCACTGGATGAACGGCGCTGTTAAGAACGACTACTCGCGCGAGACGGCCCAAAAGATTTGGGACGACGTGTTGGAGTTTGCTTCCTACGCGTTTAACAAGTCACACTCGGCTGGCTACGCCATTCTGGTTATGCAGACGGCTTGGCTCAAGGCTCATTATCCCAATGAGTACATGGCGGCTGTGCTTACCTCGTATACCGGCAAGACCGAAAAAATCGTGCACTACGTTTCGGCGTGCCGCCATGATGGCATCGCTGTGCTGCCGCCAGATGTAAACGAGTCGGGTAAGGAATTCACGGCTACCAAGGACGGCGTGCGCTTTGGTCTTGCGGGCATTCGTGGCGTGGGCGAAGGCGTGGCTCAAACCATCATTGAGGAGCGCGAGCGCAGCGGCAACTTTAGGAATCTGCACGACTTTGTGGAGCGTGTAGACTCAAGCGCTGCAAACCGCCGTGTTATCGAAGCGCTCATTAAGGCAGGTGCTTTTGACTCTACGGGGTATCCGCGCCGCCAGCTTATGAGCTTTGTGGATAAGGCGAATCCCGAGAACATTTTGGATTCTGCAGCCAAGCGCCAGCGCGACCGTGCAAGTGGTCAGACGTCGCTTTTTGACATGTTTGGCGATGTAGAAGGCTCGGGCTTTGAGGTTGAGGTTCCTGCGCCGGATGGCCAGGAGTGGGATCGCCATATGAAGCTCTCTGCAGAGCGCGAGGTTTTGGGCATCTATGTCTCCGACCATCCTCTGCGCCCCTTTGAGTATGCGTTGGGCAAGGCACGTGAGTTTACGCTGGCACAGATTGACACGGGCTATGAACGCATGAGCTCTACGGGCGAAGGCATGATTAACGAGGAGATTCCCGAAGGCAAGCCGTTCTGGTTTGCTGGCATGGTTTCGAGCGTGCAGAAGATGGTTACCAAGAAGGGCCAGCCCATGGCCAAGGTGCAGCTCGAAGACATGGAAGGCGAAGCTACGGTTATCGTGTTCCCTAAGGTCTACAAGGATGCTGAGTCTTATTTGTATGGTGAGACCGATCCGGAGACGGGTGCCGTTCTCTCCGACGCCTTTGTGCGCGTGCATGGCAAACTCGAGCGCTCCGATCGTGGAGACCAGATTATTGCTCAGGAGATTCAGCCGCTGGAGCTCACGGAGGAATCCAACCGTCCCAAGGTCTTTGAGGTGATGATTCCGTCTAACCGTTTTAGCCAGGGCAATATGAGTCGCCTAGCTACGGTATTTGCCACCAATCCTGGCGGCGACCGCGTGGAACTCTTTGTGGAGCAGACTGACGGACAGACTATGCGTGCGGAGATTCCTGTGCGCGTGGATGCCAAGTCTATTCCGCTTATGGCGGAGGTGCGCGGTATTGTGGGTAATCGTGGCCGCGTGACAGTGATCTAGCAATCAGGCATCACGCAGAACTCAAACCAATATCTGAATTATGAAGGGCGCTTCGGCGCCCTTTTTTCTTGCTGTTGGGTGGCGTTTCTGCTATTCTATGCAGCGGGGTAATACATAGGAATACTAAGTAATACCAACGCCGCATAAATAAACCAAGGGTGTATCTGCTTGCCTTATTGCGGGCAGCGCGCTCAAACGCACTAGTTTTGTTCCACGAAGGAATCGAAATGGCAGAAAAAATGACCCCAGTCGTTGCGAAGGTCTTGCCTGAAGAAAAGGCGGCCTTCGCGGCGGCAACTCAGCTGGTGGGAACAACTCCGTCAAATGCCATACGCATGTTTATTGCTGCGTTTAATCGGTGTGGCACATTTCCGTTTGATATTTCTCCCTCAGGCGCGTTCGGCGTTGCGGTAAACGGGGATACTGCGCACGAGGTGAAGTGAATATGACAGATATGCTTGGCACTGAGCCAGCCCAGAATGAGATTGCGCCTGAGACATGTACGCCCGTGCAGCACGAGGAGTTTTCTGAAATTCCCCTGCCAGTTGCCGGGGCAGAGCTCGAATCTGCGTCATGTATGCAGGGGGAGTTTACGCCCATGCCGACACCTGCATCTAAGACAGAGGTGCCTGAAGAATCGGTAGCTGAATCGACTACAGAGCAAG
>CAVJWJ010000027.1:0-22172 GCA_963653375.1 Roseburia sp. CAG:303 | reverse complement strand
GATTACGGGTCGACACACCAGAACAGAAGAACACGCTGGACAAAACTGCGTCACTGTTTCGGATCAGGGCTCCATCTATGAGCTTGATATGGGTGAAATGTGGTCAAAGAAGTTCGCGGAACTTTCATTTGCAGATTTCAAATGGCGGTTGTTTGAGGGTGAGATTTGTAGCGTTACGCAGGGTGTCCCCGCCGTCTCCAGCCGCATGGTTTTAGAAATTACTTTCACTAAGCCATATGAAGCCGCAGTTCAGGCATTGTTGACTTTTGCTAATGCACTCCGCGATGCTCTCTTAGAGCTAGGTCGTTTGGGAGATTTTACTGGTAAAGAGTTTAAGGACGCGCTCTCACCAAAACTCGAAGGTTCGTCAATTGCGGTTGGCAATTATCGCGAACTATTAAATACGCTCGTAAGACCGATTGATGCCGATACGAGGGTAAATTCCACGCAGCTATTCAAATGCATAAAGAAGATAAACAGAAAACAAAACAAGAGTTGGCATGCGCAAGAACCTACGTACAACGTAATTGGTCGAGACATTGTGAATGTGGAAACCAATCTTAGACAGACTATGGGTAAGTTGCGTCCGCAAGAAGGAAGAACGCAATGCCGACGTTACCTCAACTGCAGGGCACTTGGCCCGCAATATGCACTAGCGGAGATTCTTCAAGTGCTTAAATTGGCAACCTATACCGTAAGGGGTGGAGATAATCCCGAAATCTTTATTCGCTTGAATGACCCTGCAAAGATTCATGCGCTTTCAATTGATAGGGCATATAGCAACAATGTTTTACGTGATTTGAATGCGCGGCATGAGTATTCCTCAAAGGTAATCAAAGGTTTCTTTAGTACCGAGATGAACGATTCCGAGCGTTGGGATCTTATTGAAGATTACTTCCTTGGTAACGACGAGTACGTGGCGCAGGTTCTAGGTATCTCAGAGCAGGGCGAAGAAGCGAACGTTAAGTCAAAAGTACGTCGTGGTAAGTCTGTCATTGAGCGCTCGGGCATCGTTGCTTCGTTACAAAAAGAGGGAGTTTCTACTGACGGTGTTCCCTTGTTCCGCACTTGGAAAGAACTCATCAATACGCGTTCAAATAGCATCGAGTTACGGGATTTGAACCGTCTTAAAGAGCTTACACGTGGTGCGCGATTTGAGGCACCTTATAAAAGCTCTGTTCTTGTAATTAAGAGCACTGGTGTTGAGCTGCATCCTCTTCTTGTTTGGAAAGAAAAGCGTGTTGTTCTTTTTGATTTGAACCATGCGGATGAGTATGCAAAGGCAAAAGACATCAATTGGAAGTGTTACCTGCTTGGTCAGGGAGAACCTCTCGATGCCTTGCCTGGGGATATCAAGTTAAGGGGTGGCAAGAACGCTGAGTAGGGTACCGAGTAGCCGATTTTGATCCGAGAAAACACGAAGTTTCAGGTATTGACTGCGAAGTATGTGAAGCAGGGGAGGCGATATGGCATGAAGAGCAAGATGGATGTAATAGAAGAGTGGATGCTATGGATGCTTCCTAGTACGTTGTGCAGACGTGGTTACAGCGGTCTTTCTTTGCAAGACATCGATTGTTTTGTTAGTCGCGCTCAGGCTCATAGAATTAGCAATTCTTTACTCAAGCCGATGCTTGCGGAGCTTCTTGAGGAAGTTTCTCTTGAATGCTCCCCACTGACCAAAGAAGGTCTCATCGGTTTTGGTTGCGTTGTGGTCTTGAAATTTAACGGCAGTCAGTTCAAGAGTGCAAATGTAATCAGCAACCTGCAAAAAGACGTAATCAGAAGGCTTGGCATCCCGGTAAATTATGGCGTTCTTTGCAAGGACGTATTCGATTGCATCGTGAATTGCTTTTGTCACAATCTGCTGATCGTCATCGTAATAGACCTTAACGACATCAAAGGACTGAAGCCATTCGATGTTGTTGAACAAGAGGTCCGTGAGGTCTCTTCGCATGATGTTGAGGAGCTTGTCATCGCTAAACCGCTTTTTTTCGTATGTAAGCGTTTTATAGCTAAAGGCCAAATGGCTGGCCATAATACGAAAGGAGCTCAGGTATTTCTTACGAATAGAAATATCAAGACCCTTATAGGCATCATTTCCGTTAAGGAGAGGGCCAAGGTGCAGAGGGATTGGGCTGAGACTTCTATTTACAAGATCAGCTTCGTACGGCTTAAGAGCCTCATCAATGGCTTCATCTTGGTCGTGGAACAAAAGAGTGATGAGGTAGTAGCGGGACACCTCACCAGCATCTCCCGACTCATCGATAAAAATGGAAAGTTCCTTCATAGACGGCCTCCTGTTAATAAAAATGCCGGGGGAAACCCCCCGGCTCTTGGAGGCCGACCCTTGCGGGAGGACCAACCTTTTTATACCACGAATCGAGGGTTCTATTCAAGCAAACAGTATAACAAACATATGTTCGTCATACAAGGGAAAGCGAGCTCAACAAGAAGGTGGTGCGCCCATGCCTAATCCAATGGTCGCATACGAGAAGGCGCTGCTCGCGGACGTGGAGCTGTTGCAAAAGCAGACCGCACGAGGCGAGGAGGTTCGCGCGGCAGACGTCACGGCGCTGCTTACCCGCTACGGCACCTCGTTTGAGCAGCTGCCGCACTATTTGCAAACCGCAATTGATTGCATTGATCTTGAGGTCTAGGAGGACAAAATGGCAAACTACTCTGTGGGCTCTACGCTAGATATGACCAACTTTCCGCTGGGACTTTTGGCTAATGACTTTGTCTTTTTTAAAGATGGCCAAATAGTCTGCAAGGATGACGGTCATGAACTTGCGGGCATGGAAATTAATGCCCTTAAAATGAATCAGATGATGCCATTCATTGACGAGCGAGTTGATGGCTTTGAAAGCATTCAAGAGGCTGCTTGGTATGTTGTGGCTTATCTGAAAGATCTTGAGAAAGATAAAGCCCTACGTGTTCCTGCAAGCAGAATATCTCCTGCAATTCGAAAAGGGCTTCCTGGAGGCTATCTTTCGGGGATTACACTGGCAAACCTTTGTGCCTGCGATAGAGCGCTCGTAGTTGATTCGGTTCAGCGAGATGATGAAGCGTATGACATGTATCGCGTTCTCTATGACACGAGGTTGGCCCTAGGTATTCCAAGCTTTTTTGATTTATGTGCACGCATGATTTGGGATCTTCGCCAGGCATCTTTCTCGGCCAAAGGTAAGCCGTTTGTAATTAGCTTTGAGGGTGTACGCAGCTTTAACAATAGCTATTTTGATGATGTGAGAAAGCCCGTTAAAGGTGCGCAGGTTTGCCCTAATGGTGTGTATATAGTTACGGAGCTTCCGCAAATTGGCACATACGAAGAGGCATCTGAAAGCGGGATTCAGACTGAAGATGAGAACCTACAGGAACTAATTGAGCTCGCCAACGCCAGCGAAGATCCACTGCTTGCCCGAATCGTCGATGAAGTAGCTGGTCGGTCCGCAAATGCGTCTACAAAGTCAAAAACGAGCTCTAATCAGTGTGAAAAGCAGACAGAGACAAAGTCGAAGACAAATTCTGATCAGTGTGACGAGCAGGCAAAGAAGGAACGCGAGCGGCAGGAAAAGCTGGAACAAAAAAAGCTGGAGCAAGAAGAACGCAAGCGTCAAAAAAAGCTGGAAAGGATATGCGCCAGGCTGCCGCTGTTGGAGTCTAAGCATAAGCTGCAGGAAGAATTAAGAGAACTGGAAAAGCAGCTTGCAGCAGAGCGGCAGAAGATTAAAGAGAAAAAAGATGAGCTGAGTGAGCTTACGGAGAAACATGCAAAGGCTTCCTCTGAATTGACTGAGCTTCAGAACCAAAAAGCTGCGCTTTCTCAGCAACTGGGCGAGACAGGCATTTTTGCAATAAAAGATAGGCATCAACTTAAATCAACAATTACTGATCTTGAACGGCGCATAGCGCGCTTGAAAGAGGTAAAGGCAAATTATGCGGCCTCCATTAGTCACGCGGAGGAATATCTTGATTCTCAAAAAGCACTCAGTACGCAGCGCGACGATATTCGCAAGAGACTTTCTACTTGTCGTAAAAGAGAGCTGACTTTACCGGAAGCTGCTTTGCTTGTTGAAGAAGTTTTCAAAGACTGGGGCGGCTTTACATATTGGAATATCGACCATTGGAAAGATTATGCCTATGACTCTGACAAAAACAAAATTCCGTATATCTCTGACTTGGGTTTTTCTGGGCCTTCAGTAATAGAGTTCCTTAAGTCGCAAAACAAAATTGAACATACAGGATATTGGCCAGGGAGTCATCGCGCTAAGTATCGGTTCATTTAGTACTCCGTTTATTGCGGTAACAGAGTGACGTTGCACTAGTGCTTTCTATAGAAAGGAATACCGCCAATGGCGACACTTCTTGCAGATAAATACGAGGCTCGCAAGGCCGAGGTGAATGAGCGTTTTGAGCAGCTGCGCACGAACGAGGAGGAGCTCAATCGTATCTTTGCGCGCATCTACCACATGGAGGGCGAGGTTCCCATTGAGGTAGAGGATAAGTACGTGAGCGTGGCGCGCATCTTTGACACGGCCGAGGAAATCCCAGAGAGCTACAAAGGTAACCGCTATGTGCGCACCAAGCGCGACGAGGTTGTTAGCCTTATTAGCTATGCCGTGGGATGCATGTTTGGCCGCTACTCACTCGATGTTGATGGCTTGGTATTGGCAGATGCAGGCGCCACCGCTACCGACTACCTGGCTAAGATGTCTGACCCTGAGCACGTGACCTTTATGTGTGATGAAGACAACGTGCTGCCTATCACCGACGACGAGTACTTTGAAGACGATATTGTTCGCTCTTTTATTAACTTTATTCGTGCAGCTTACGGTGCAGAAACCTTGGAGCAAAACCTGCGGTTTATTGCCGATGCTCTGGGCGGCAAAGGTACGCCGCGCGAGGTGATTCGCAGCTACTTCCTCAAGGATTTCTTTGCTGATCACTGCCAGACCTACAAAAAGCGTCCTATCTACTGGCTTTTTGACTCCGGCAAAAAGAATGGCTTTATGGCGCTTATCTACATGCATCGCTATCAGCCTGATTTATTGGCACGTATTCGCACCGATTATGTGCATGAACAGCAAGAACGCTATCGTTCGCAGATTGCTGATGTAGAGGCTGAGCTATCAAGCGCGCAACGTGGTGAGTCTGTTGCTTTAAACAAGCGCCTTAAGAAGCTCAAAGATCAACTTGCCGAGACTATCTCCTACGAGGAACGCCTGCATCATCTGGCCGACCAGATGATTTCTATCGATCTGGACGACGGCGTAAAGGTCAACTATGCAAAGTTCCAGGACGTACTGGCAAAGATTAAATAGGGGAGCAGATGCCTAAAATCGATTTGGTAGAAGAGCTTAAACAGCGCTTTTTGCAGCCATTGTCTGGCAGCTGCTCGCGCCGTGTAGTGGTGTGGCGCGATGCGGAAGGGGAGTTTGCTCAGCAGTTTGAGCAGCTGTCGCACGATGGCTTTGATGGTGCTGGCACCACTGACGGCGTAATGCCGGCGGGCGGCGACTTTGAGCGTCCTATTCGTTTTATAGAAGCGCACGATGGCGTGATGTTTGAGACTAAACGCCTGATTGCGCGTGGGGATACTACGAGCGACTTGCTGGTGTATCGGCCCGAGCCTGCTGATTCGCTTGAGAGTGACTGGTTGGCCGATGTTGAGCTGTATGCTGAGCAGTTTCGAGCCGATTTCCTTTCGCTGCTTGCGGCACAAATTGGCGCTCCTGATTCAGACGATATTCGCGATGCCCTGCGTGAGCATAAGGCGTTCTTTGCAGCAAAGGATCGCGTGCGTAAGTTTTCGCAGTGCATGCCACAGCCTGTCAGCGTGAGCGATATTGAACTTGGCATGCTTGCCGCACTGCTAGGAGGCTCGTCTCCTGCTGACGCCTCACTGAGTTATGTGGTGCGCGCAGCGTGTGCAGTGCTGCTGCATAAGGAGCCTGAAACACTCGCCGAGCTGTTGGGAAAGTATGATGCCGAGGCAAGCTTGAATAACTTCGTTAAGCGGCGCTTGGGCTTTGAGGGTAGTCTTACTGAGCGCGATTCGCTTGAAAAGTTTGCCTCTTACCTGCTACTCTCTGCTACATCTGGACAAGCGCCTGAGGTATTTTTTGGTCTTGCTTCGCGTTTTGCGAACCCGCAGTATGCGCGTTACTGCGTGACGGTCGTGCGCGATTGGATGCAGGCTACGGGCGATGCTGCAGAGGACTTGTATGAGGTGTGTTCTCTGGTTGAAGGGGCATGCCGTTTGCATGAGCGTCTCGATACAGCTGCTCTTAACGACATTTTGGGCATTGATGTTTTGCCGTATGCCGACGAGGCTATTCTGGCAAATCTATTTGATTCGTTTGCTAATGGTGCCGACCGTGTAGCCGATGCTCGTGAGGTGCTGCAGGTACGCCGTGGCCTGCGCTGGCATAATCGCGTGGCCTGCTACTACGATCTTCTTGACGCATTGGCTACTATGCAGGAGTTTCAGCAGCAACATGCGGCGGGGTTCCATATCGCACAGCCCTCTGAGGTGTGGGCAGCCTATACGGGCGACTGGTGGCACATGGATGCTGCTTACCGGCGCATGTGCACGGCTTTTGAGGCATGCAAACTCAATGGCACAGAGTCTATTGACGAGTCTGCTCGTAAGGCTGCTGCGTGGGGCGAGAATCTCTATACCAACTGGTACCTAACAGAGAGCAATACATGCTGGTCTGTTGCAGCGCGCAAGCAGTGGGTATCGTGCGGGCACGTTGAGGGTGTTGAGCGTCAAGACGAGTTTTACTGGCAGGTGCTTCCTGCTTATGCGGGCGGCGATAAGACCTGCGTGGTTCTTATAAGTGATGCTCTGCGCTACGAGACTGCGCAAGACGTGGCAACAGCACTTGAGCGCGAGCGCGGCGGTGCGGTTTCTTGTAAGAGCATGCAAGCTGCGTTCCCAAGCGTGACTGAGATGGGCATGCCGGCACTGCTGCCTCATCAGAAGCTTACGCTTTCGCCGGATACGGCTGCGGTGCTCGCAGATGGCCTGCCTACAACGTCAACGCAAGAGCGCGAAGCAGTTCTTAAGGTTGTGGAGCCTACGGCTCGAGCGTTGCGCGCAGATGACTACCTAGACATGCCTGCAGCTGAGCGTCGCGCGCTGCTTAAGGAGTCCAAGCTCGTCTATCTTTATCACAACAAGATTGATGCCACGGGCGAGAAGCTTGCTACCGAAAGCGATGTGTTTGAGGCATGCGAAGACACCGCGGCCGAGCTGGTTTCTATTGCGCAGCGCATCTGTACTGATGCTCCTTCTGCTCGCGTAGTTATTACGGCAGACCATGGCTTCCTCTACACGCGCGAGGTGCCTGAGGAGTACGAGCTGCTCGCTCAGGCGGACCTGCCGCAAAATCCGCTGATGTGCGGCAAGCGTCACATGGTTGTAGAGCTGGAGCAAGCGGATGCTCTGTCTGATGCTGGTCCTTTGGATCGCATTGCATTGGATGCTCTAGGCTCTTATGTTGGCTTGGCTCCTCGGGGTACGGTGCGCATTAAACGCGCTGGTGGTACGCGCCGCTATGTGCACGGTGGCTTGAGCTTGCAAGAGTTGTGCGTTCCTGTGGTTGGATATCACCGCGTAAGGTCGGGCTCCAAGGAGTTTGAGGAGACAACCAAGGCAGCCCTGAGCGTACTTTCCAAAAACCGTCGTATTACCAACACGGTCTTTAAAGTCGAGCTTATTCAGACAGAGCCAGTCTGCGGCAAAACGCTGCCTTGCGTATACGAGCTATGCATGACCGACGAGTCGGGCACCGAGGTAAGCGATGTAGTGCGGGTGCATGCCGATCGTACGTCTGAGGATGCCTCGCAGCGCGTAATTAGTGCGCGGTTCTCCCTAAAGGCGGGTGCAGATCTCTCTTCTGCGCATACGTTTAGCTTGGTAGCGCGCGATGCAGAGACTGGTTCAATAGCTTGGCATGAGGACTACAAGATTGATGTGGCATTTGCCCCGCTTGAGGGTTTTGACTTCTAGAGCAGCGTGTTTACAGGCAGAAAGGATATAAGCATGGGATACGAGAATGTGCGCCCCATTCCGCATTTGGAAATCGACGATCTTGACGCAAAGGTTATAGATCACTTTGCTGGCAAGATTGTTCGCAAAGACCTGACCTCAATGATGAAGAGTGGCGCTAATGTGCCCACTTTTGTGCTTGAGTATCTGTTGGGTATGTGCTGCTCAACAGATGACGAAGAGGTTGTTGAACAGGGCATGGCGCGCATTCGCAAGATTTTGACCGAGAACTACGCGCGTCCCGATGAGTCGGAGACTATTAAGTTTAAGATTCGCGAGAACGGATGCTATAGCATCATCGACAAGGTTCATGCTTGTCTCGACGAATACGAAGACATCTACGTGGCAAGTTTTACAAACCTTGCTATTGAGCCGTTTGTGATGCCCGCAGAGTATGTGCGCAAGTATTCCAAGATGCTGCAAGGTGGCGTTTGGTGCAGCATGACTATCGAATACATACAGCCAGGAGATACAAGTGTTGACGCACTGGCTGATATGTTTAGCGAAGAGGCTCGTCCTGCACCCAAGAAGAAGGGTCGTAAACACGGTCCAACGGAAAGCCCCTTTCATGTTAAAAGTCTCAAGCCTATCCAGATGCCCAATCTCGATCTGGATGGGATGATTGCACTGCGCCGTGAGTTTACAGCTCAGGAGTGGATGAATCTTCTCCTGCGTAGCTGCGGTTTTGAGTCAAGTGCTCTGGGCGACAAGCAAAGGATGCATCTGATTGAGCGTTTGGTGCCACTTTGCGAGCATAACTACAACCTTTGCGAGCTTGGTCCGCGCGGCACGGGTAAAAGCTATGTGTATAAGGAAGTGTCTCCTTACGCGATTTTGCTGTCTGGTGGACAGACCACTACAGCTAATCTATTTGGTCGCATGAATGCAAGTGTAGGGGCTGGCTCGTTTGTTCGTGCTGGCTTGGCCGGCAACTGGGATTGTATTGTTTTTGACGAAGTTGCTGGTATGAACTTCAGAGACATGAATGCAATCCAGATTCTGAAGGACTACATGGCGTCTGGCTCATTTGCGCGTGGACGCGATCAGCTTAACGCCGACGCCTCCATGGTCTTCGAGGGCAACATTAATGACTCAGCACAAAATGTGCTTAAGACCACACATCTCTTTGATCCGTTCCCACCCGAGTTCAACAACGATTCCGCCTTTTTCGATCGCATCCATTGTTACTTGCCTGGTTGGGAAGTGCCTAAGATGCGCTCTGATTTGCTGACCGACCACTACGGGCTTATCACCGATTGCCTTTCGGAGTTTTGCCGCGAGATGCGCAAGCGTGACTTTTCGCACCTGCTTGATCAGTATTTCCGCCTGAATAGCGATTTCAACAAACGTGACGAGATTGGCGTGCGCAAGACTTTCAGTGGCTTGGCCAAGCTGCTGTTCCCTGACGAGCAGATGACCAAAGAAGACGTTGCTATGCTGCTTGATTACGCTATTGAAGGCCGCCGCCGCGTAAAAGAGCAGCTCAAGATTATGGCTGGCGTTGAATTTATTGACGTGAACCTAGGCTACGTGGATGTAGATAATCCCTCGGAAGTGCACGTAGTAAGCGTGCCTGAGCAGCCAAATGATGTGCTTGTGCCTTCTGCGGCGCCACTGCCAGGGCATGTGTTTGGTGTTGGCCGTTCGTTTGATGGTGAGCACGCTGTTTATAAGCTGGAAAACAAGGCAGTTCCTGGCAACTTTACAATTAGCTACGAGGGCTTTGGCTCTAGTCGCCTTGTTAAAGATACGATGGATGCAGCATTTACGTATTTTAGAGATAACATCACGCGTGTTGCTAAGGGCATCCGTGCAAACCAGAAGGATTACCTGCTGTTCTTTAACGATTTGCAGCACAAGGGCCTTTCCGATGAAGTCTCGCTTGCAGAGTTTGTAGGACTTTGCTCTGCTGCTTGTAATCGCCCTGTGGCTCCCGGTTTGGTGATCCCTGGCATTCTGAGACTTTCGGGCTCTATGGATGAGATTCGCGATTTGCCAGACATTATTCGTGTAGCCAAAAATGCGGGCGCAACTAATATTCTGCTGCCGTTTAGCTGCATGAAGGACATTGCAAATGTCGACTCTGAGCTGATGGGCAAGATGAATCTCATGCTCTATCCAGATGGCGACGCCGTAAACGCAGCTGTTAAGGCGCTGGATATCTAGCGGGGGATTGCTATGAGCGCATTCAACGATGGAATCAACGCCCGGTTTTCCCTCGTGGAGAGTTCGAGCACGTTGCTGGCGCGCTGCTGCGCTTGTGCTACCATACCTCTTCGTATGTTTTAACTCTCAAAGGAGCATTCCGTGGGTCCTCTTCAGATTGCACTCTTCGTTGTTTGGGCAATTTCTGCCGTCGCACTTATCGCCCTGGTGCTTATGCACTCCGGTAAGGGCACGGGCGTGTCCGACATGATTGCCAGTTCGCTCTACAACTCCAGCGCTGCTACAGGCGTTATGGAGCAGAACTTGGACAAGCTCACTGTTATTGTGGCTGTTGTCTTTGGCATCTGCGTTGTGCTTGCCATGTTCTTCTTCCCGCAGGGCATCTACGGCATCTAAACTGCGCGCGCCAAACGCATGGCAAAAGCTCAACGAGCTTCTTCGACCACTCGCTTACCCGGGTGGTCGTTTTTTATGGCTTGCCGCTTGGCACGCTGCCGTCTGCTGTGCCGCCGCGCGGTCCGCGCCCCTGCGGTGGTAGAGTAGCAACCGCGCTGCGATGTTGCGGCTGCGCGTATAGTTTGGGAGGCGCCTGTGGAAAACGATGAGTTTACGCTCTATGACCTTAAAGTAGAGGTTATACCTGGTGATAAGCCTTTTGTTTGCTCGCATCATGCGGGCGACAGCTTTTTGGTTGAGGGCGAAAACCTGGTCTTTCCCGCTGGTGCATCGTTCTCGCTCTATGCGCTAGCAGCCTTACTTCCAGTGCTTCCCGCTAAGCAGCGCCCCTGCGATCCGGCAGATTGGATGTCTACCGATGCTCTCATTGCTTGCCCCGATCCCAACTGCGGAGCCAAGTTCAAAATCACACGGGTAGGGGAGCGCACGTTCCGCCATGGTGACTGCACAGTCGTACCACTCAACAGCACCACAGCTAATAGCACCAAGGAGTAACCATGAGTTTAGATACCAATGCCACGGCCGAGCACATTGAGCTTGTGCCGGGCTATAGCGTAAGCCGCGTTATTAATGGCTGCTGGCAGCTGTCTGAGGGTCACTCCATTACAAGCACCATTGACTTTGACGATGTAACGCGAGCCTTCTTTGAACTCACCGAGCGTGGTTTTACTACCTTTGACTGCGGCGACATCTACACCGGCGTGGAGGAGTTTCTGGGTACTTTTGTAGACCGTCTGCGCGCGGGCGAGGGTGCTGTCTCGGCCGACGGCATTCAGATTCACACCAAATACGTGCCTGACCTGGACATTCTCTCTACGGTTAACTTTGCGCATACCGAGTCGATCATCGATCGCAGTCTACGTCGTCTGCATCGTGATGCTCTCGACCTGGTTCAGTTTCACTGGTGGGATTACAACGTGCTGGGCTATGTGGAGACCGCGCTCGATCTAGCTGAGCTGCAGCGCCGCGGCAAGATTCGCCACATTGGCGTTACCAACTTTGACATGCCTCACCTTAAAGAGATTGTGGATGCGGGTGTTAAGGTGGTCTCGTGCCAGAGCCAGTACTCAATGTTCGACCGTCGCCCTGAGTACAAGCTGGCTGACTACTGCGAGAGTGCAGGCATTAAGCACGTGTGTTATGGCACGCTCGCGGGAGGCTTGCTCAGTTCCAAGTGGTTGGGTGTAGAGCATCCTGCGCCAGAGACGCGCTCGCAGGTTAAGTACATGCAGGTGCTCGAAGACTCCGTAGGTTGGGAGGGCTACCAAAAGCTGCTTGAGCTGCTGCAAGACATTGCCTCACACTATGGCGTGCAACCAAGCCACATTGCTACCAAGTACATCTTGGGCCGCAAGAGCGTGGCCTGCGCCATTGTTGGCGTGCGTAACAGCCGCCACGTTGAGGACAACTGCAAGATCTTTAGCTTTAATCTTTCGCCTGCAGACGAGGCGGCTATCACGGAGTTTCTGGACGGCTACCCCCGCCTCGAAGGTGATTGCTACACCCTGGAGCGTACGAGTCCACGATATCGCGGCATCATTCACATGAATGTGAACGAAGAAGAGCAGGGTGGCAACTAGCTATCAGCGGGCTGACTACAAGCTCCTAGAGTCTAGAAGTGCCCGAGTAAAGTGGGGAATCAACTTTGAGCTCAGAGCCTTGGGCTGAACCTTGGGCCGCCTAGGCCCACCCATGCCGTTCGTCCGATTTTGTTTCTAAATGGTTTCGCCCCGCGCTATACTCAGACCCGTTGCGCTGGCGGCGGATGGCATACTGCTTGCGCACGTGCCCCTTTGGGGCACTTTGGTTTTGGGTCTTTAGGCCTGGTTTGAAAGGATTGTTGCCATGTCTACCAAGATGATGATGGGTCGTCGCGCTTTTGTGGGCGGCACGCTCGCCACCAGTGCTCTGACCGCGCTTGCTGCATGCGGTAAGAAGAGCACCTCCGACACCGGTTCTGCTTCTGGCGAAGAAGAGGGCGGTACGCTCTACTTCTACATTAATAACCCCGCCTGCATCGACCCGTACGACACTCAAGAGTCCGAGGGTACGCAGGTTGAGTTTGAGCTCTTTGACGCTCTGACGCTCTATGACTTTGAGAAGGGCGAGCTGGTTGGTTTGGCTGCCGAGTCTTGGGAGGCTAATGACGACGCCACGCAGTTCACCTTCCACCTTAAGAGCGGTGCCAAGTTCCACAACGGCGAGACGGTGACTGCTGCCAGCTTTAAGTATGGCTTTGAGCGCATCTGCAACCCGGATACCAATCCCGGCTCTCCCTCCAACATCTCCTATCACCTGGCCTACGTAAAGGGCTATGACGAGATGCTCGACGGCACTGCCACTGAGCTTTCTGGTGTTACTTGCCCGGACGACGACACCCTTGTGATTGAACTCACCTCTGCGTTTGCAGACTTCCCCTATGTGTGCTCGCACCCTGCACTGGCTCCAATCCCCGAGGCCGCCAAGGACGATTTCCAGAGCTTCTATCTGGCACCCATTGGCAACGGTCCGTTCCAGATGGAGGGCAAGTGGGAGGACGGCCAGCAGATTGTCCTCACGCGCTTTGACGACTACTACGGTGAGAAGGCCAAGCTCAACTCTGTTGTCTTTGCTATCCAGAAGGACATGGAGACCGCTTACAAGGAGTTCCAGGCTGGTAACCTTGACGTCTGCGACGTGCCGGTGGCTCAGATTGACGCTGCCCGCTCCGACCGTGGCGAGTCCGAGGACGGCTACACCATGTCCGAGGGTCATCACATGCTGCTCGGCGAGGAGATGTCGACCTACTACCTGATTATCAACAACACCATCGAGCCGTTTAATGACCCCAAGTTCCGTCGTGCTCTCTCGCTTGCTATCAACCGCGAGGCTATCTGCGAGACGCTCTTCAAGGGTACCCGCAAGCCCGCCGACGGCATTGTTCCGCCTGCTGTTGCTGGTTACGAGGAGCAGGCTTGGGCCGACTGCCGCTACGACGTTGATGCTGCTACCGAGCTACTCGACGAGCTGTATCCTGCAGACGCCGATGGTTCGCGCGGCCTGAAGCTCACCTTGTCTTACAACCAGGACGGTGGCCACAAGGAGATCATGGAGTCCATCATTGGCGACCTGCAGAAGGTTGGCATTGAGGTTGAGTCCGATACCCCTGAGTGGGCTGCTTACATTGACGAGCTGGATGCCAAGAACTACCAGTTTGGCCGTATGGGTTGGAGTGCCGACTATCCTATTCTGGACAACTTCCTGTATCCGATGTTCAACTCCGCAAGCTCCGACAACAAGACCGGCTATGCCGATGCTTCCATCGATGCTGCTCTCGAGGCTGCCCGCGCAACTGTTGACGACGACGAGCGCATTAAGGCGCTGCAGGAGATCAACCGCACCATTGGCGATGCTATGCCCATCATCCCGCTGATGTTCTATGCACACCAGATTTGCGGCTCTGACAACGTAAAGACGCTCTATGTTGATCCGTCCAAGCGTGCCAAACTGGCTACCGCAGAGATTGCTTAAGGCTTAGCCGTGGCGCCTGCGCATGTGGGCACAACAGCTGCATGACAGCAGATAGAGGGGTGTGGCGGAAAACCTATCCGCTGCGCCCCTTTTGCGTGAAACGTTTGCATGGAAGGAAGTTTGTATGCCAAAGATTCGCAGCGTTAGGGAGCGCTATGAGATTCAGGAGCGCTGCCTGCGCGAGCGCCTGGAGCAAATTGTTCCTGTGGCTATGGAGCGCAGTGGCGCCGATATTTGGCTGCATGTTTCGCGCGAGTACAACGAGGATCCAACCTTCCGCGCACTCTTTCCACCTATGTATCCTACGGCGCGTCGCCTGACCATTCTGGCCTTTGTGCGAACCGGGGAGGGTGTGCGTCGTTTCCACCTTTCCATGCCAGACGAGGACCTAGAGCGTTTCTACGAGCGTTACTGGACTAACTGGCGTGTTGAGCCCCAGATGGCGGCGCTTTCGCGTCTGTTTGAGGAGTACAACCCTGCGCGTATTGCAGTGAATCGTTCGCAAAATTTTGCTGTGGCAGATGGCCTTTCTGCTGGTTGTGATGCTCTTTTGCGTGAAGGCTTGGACGAGCGCTGGACCAGCCGCATGTATGCAGACGATACCTTGCCGCTCAAAGTGATGGAGCTGCGCACGCCTACCGAGATGGAGCTTATGCCCGAGGTGGCAAATGTGTCCTACTCCATTTTGGAAGAAATGTATACGCCGGAGCACGTGAAGCCCGGTGTTACTACCACGCAAGACCTTGAGTTCTTTATGCGTCAACGTACCGCTGATCTGGGTCTTGAGTATTGGTTTGAGCCAACAATGGATATCGAGCGCGCAGGTGTTGATGAGTCGCGCATCACCGGCGTGATTCAAGAAGGCGACTTGCTGCATTGCGACTTTGGCATTCGCTACATGAACATGATGACTGACAGCCAGCGCTTGGCCTATGTGCCGCGGGCGGGGGAGCGCGAGCTACCGCACGAGCTCACGGCTGCCATGGCGGTTAACAATCGCTTTCAGGATATCGTGCGCGAAAACATGGTTCCGGGGCGCACGGGCAACGAGGTTTTTGCAGCTTCGCTCGCGGCGGCCAAGGCAGAAGGCATCGATGCCATGCTCTACTCGCATCCCTGCAATATGTATGGACACGGTCCTGGCCCCACGATTGGCCTGTGGTCTAACCAGGGTGAAATCCCTGCACATGGTGACGTGGTGGTGGACGAGAATACCTGCTGGGCGCTTGAGCTGAATGTGCAAGCGCCTGCTCAGGGGCGCGAGAAGTGCTTCATCTATACCGAAGAGACGGTGCTTCTTGATAGCACGGGTGTGCATTTCCTGCATGAAGGCCGCGATCAAATCACGTTTATCGCGTAAGAAGCAGACACGCACAGAGAGTCTCTTAAATGTGCGGCTCAGCCGTAGACAAAAGCTTCTTAATGCGATTGAGCCTCGCGCGCCAAAGGCTCCTGCATGCACCTTTTATATGCGCAAGGTGCTCACGGTACCTGCCGTTTACGGGTTTCGTAATTGTTAACAAACATAAACCTCTGCCGGAGTGCTCCTGTGTTTCGGCGGAGGTTTATTCATATCTGAACTGCGCTTATGCAGCGTTAACAAAGTTGTAACTTTAGCGTACCAAAGAATTTCATGGCCGTTTGGCGGATTCAGGCTACCTTGCTGCACTTAAATACAGTAAAGTGTCGTGCAATCGTTATCAGCCTTACAGCCAAGGCTGCAAGCGACGTGCACGTAAGTGTTTTGCACAAAGGAGGATGGCATGGCTGACTTTAAGTTCCACGAGCCCGTTATGGGTCGTCGCGCCTTCGTGGGCGGCTCCCTCGCTGCGAGCTCTCTCGCGTTTCTCGCTGCTTGCGGCAAGAAGGACGGCTCTACGAGCGCTGGCTCTAGCTCCGATTCCACCGCTGCTGCCGGTGGCACGCTGAGCTACTACATCAACAACCCCACCTGCATCGACCCCTATAACGTCCAGGAGGACCAGGGCACGCAGGTCTGCTTCCAGCTGTTCGATACGCTGACCAGCTATGACTACGACAAGGAAGAGATTGTTCCTCTGGCTTGCGAGAGCTTCGAGGCCAACGACGAGGCTACTGAGTTCACCTTCAAGCTGCGCGAGGGCGCTACCTTCCACAACGGCGACGCTGTTGACGCTGAGAGCTTCAAGCGCGCTTGGACTCGTGTCGTAAACGCCAAGAGCAAGGTTGCCGATGTTTATGGCCCCTCTGAGGTTTCCTATCACCTGTCCCTCGTTGAGGGTTATGACGAGCTGGCCGCTGGCGAAACCGATGAGTTTACTGGTGTTACCTGCCCTGATGATTATACCCTCGTGGTTAAGCTGAGCTCTGCTTATGCAGACTTCCCCTATGTGGCTTCGCACCCCGCTCTGTCCCCGGTGCCTGCTGCTGCTGAGGACGACGCTACGAACTACTACCTGGCACCCATTGGTAACGGCCCGTTCCAGATGGATGGCAAGTGGGAGGATGGCCAGGAGATTAACCTGGTTAAGTACGACGACTACTATGGCGATGACAAGGCAAAGATTGATGGCATTCACTTTGCTATTCAGAAGGACGTCGAGACTGCTTACAAGGAGTTCCAGGCAGGCAACCTCGACATCTGCGACGTGCCCGTGGCTCAGATTGACGCTGCTAAGTCCGATCGTGGTGAGTCTGAGGACGGCTACACCATGTCTGAGGGTCACCACATGCTCCTCGGCTCCGAGCCTTCCACCTATTATCTGACCTGCAACAACACGGCAGAGCCCTTCAACAACGCTGACCTTCGTCGTGGCATTTCTCTGGCTATCAATCGTGAGGCCATTTGCACGACCCTCTTCAAGGGCACTCGTACTCCGGCCGACGGCATTGTCCCGCCGGGAATTGCTGGCTACGAGGAAGGCGCTTGGGAGTACGCTAAGTACGACGTTGACGCTGCTAAGGAGTACCTGGACAAGGCTGGTTACACCGCTGGTTCCGATGGTTCTCGTGGCCTGAAGCTCACCCTTTCCTACAACCAGGATGGTGGCCACAAGGAGATTATGGAGTCCATCATTGGCGACCTCGAGAAGGTTGGCATTGAGGTTGAGTCCGATACTCCCGAGTGGTCTGCACTGCTCGATCAGTATCAGTCCTTCGACTATGAGTTTGGTCGCCTGGGCTGGATTGCTGACTACCCCATCATGGATAACTTCCTGTATCCGCTGTTCCACTCCGATTCCATCGGTGGCGACAACCGCTCCGGTTACAGCAATGCAGAGGTTGACAAGGGCATCAACGAGGCTCGCGCCACGGTTGACGACGAGGAGCGTCTGGAGAAGCTGCACGCTGTTGACCAGCAGATTGCTGCCGACTGCCCGGTTATCCCCATCATGTTCTACACCCATGTAACCGCTGGTTCTGACCGTGTGAAGTCCTTCTACCTTGACCCGCAGAAGCACGCTCACATCAACCTTGCCGAGCTGAGCGCCTAGTTCATGCATAAAACTGTGTAACTTCTGCATAATGTTACGGAAGTAGCGCAGGTCGAAGTAAAAGTCTATACTTTTGCCTCATGTGACGGGATGTCAATCAATTCGGTTGGCATCCCGTTTAGGTTTGTTCCCACAGTAGGGGAGTATTGGTATGGGAAAGTACATCCTTAAGCGTGTGCTTCAATTCATCCCGGTTTTTCTAGGCGTAACGCTTATCCTGTTTGCGCTTCAGAACATCGTGCCGGGAGACCCGATCAAGCTGATAGGTGGTGAGAAGTCGCTCACCCCTGAGGTTGAGCTGCAGCTTCGCATCAGGTATCACCTTGTTCAGGTTGACGATGAAGGCAACGCAATCCTGGACGAGAACGGCGACCCCGTTCCTGAGTCGCTTTGGAACCGTTATGTCTACTACATGACGGGTCTGGTTCAGGGTGATCTTGGCAGCTCGTATCAGCGCAAGCTGCCGGTGACTGATATCTTTATGGCCAAGTATCCATACACGGTAAAGCTTGCCGTGTGTGCTATTGTGCTCGAAGCCATCATGGGTATTGGTGCGGGTATTATCTCCGCAGTTAAACGATATTCATTCTGGGATATCTTGGTCACACTCACCACCTCGGTGCTTGTGGCTGTGCCTGCCTTCTGGCTGGGCATGATTTTGCAGCTGTTCTTTGGTGTAACGCTGCACGTGCTGCCTATCTCTGGTGCTGGTGGCGCATCTTCGCAGTTCCAGGATTGGGCACACTATATTCTGCCGTCGCTCACCCTGGCTTCGGTCTCTACGGCCTACTCCGCGCGCATCATGCGCTCGCAGCTGTTGGATGTTATGAATCAGGACTACATCCGCACGGCTAAGGCTAAGGGCCTGTCTAACCGCGCCATCATCTGGAAGCACGCACTCAAGAATGCTCTGATTCCTGTTGTTACCTATATTGGTGTGGACTTTGGCAGCATGCTTTCGGGCGCCATTCTTACCGAGACGGTTTTCAACTGGCCTGGCATTGGTTACGAGATGTATCGCGCTATTAGCAGCCGCGACTGGCCCATCGTTATGGGCGGCGTCACGCTTGTCGTGCTCGTAGTTATGATCATCAACCTGATTGTCGACGTGAGCTACGCCTTCCTGGATCCGCGCATCCGCTTCGACTCGTCTAGCAAGAACGCCTAAAGGGGAGGTAGACAATGGCTGAAAATAACACCCCCCAGCAGGCTGCCGGTAAGTCGCGCACTCTGTGGGGCGACGCCTTTAAGCGTCTTTCCAAAAACAAGCTCGCCATCATTGCAGTGGTCTGGATCATCTTTGTTGTTGTGGTTGCTCTGACGGCTGACCTCTGGGCTCAGCAGTGGCTGGGTTCGCCTACGGCTTCTGATTCCACCACTATGGCGCAGAACTCCACCCTGCCTCCTTCGGCAGAGCATCCCTTTGGTACCGATTCCTTGGGTCGCGACATTCTGGTTCGCGTTATCTATGGTTCGCGCGTTTCGCTTTCCGTTGGCGTTATGGCTACTGCCATCTCGACCATCATCGGTTTGGTGATGGGTGCTTTGGCTGGTTTCTACGGTGGCATTTGGGACACGATTATCATGCGCTTGGCCGATATCTTCTTGGCCTTCCCGTACGTGCTGTTCGTGGTCTCGCTTATCGCTGTTCTTGGTCGCTCGCTTACCAACGTGTTTGTGGCTATTGGTATTCTGGGTTGGCCTTCGATTGCGCGCGTGTTCCGCTCCGCAATTCTGACGGTTAAAGAGAACGACTACGTTGACGCCGCTCGTGCTATGGGCGCCTCGGACGCTCGTATCATTGCCCGTCACATCTTCCCCAACTCCGTTGCATCCATCGTTGTTTACGCCACGATGAACATCGGCGGTGCCATCCTTACCGAGTCCTCCCTGTCCTTCTTGGGCATGGGGGTAGTTCCGCCTACGCCGTCGTGGGGCTCCATGATTCAGGACGGCCAGGCTTATCTGCAGTCGGCCCCGTGGATGATGATCATGCCGGGTCTTGCCATCCTTTCGACCGTGCTTGCCTTCACGCTGTTGGGCGACGGTCTGCGCGATGCGCTCGACGTCAAGATGAAGGATGCGTAAGAGATGAAGAAGAAAAAACTCAACAACTACGTCGACCTTAAGACGCAGCCTATCCCTGAGGGACATCACCTGCTTGAGGTTGATGACCTTAAGATGTACTTCCACACCGAGGATGGCATTGTGCATGCTGTTGACGGCGTGAGCTACACGCTCGACCGCGGCGAGACCCTCGGCGTGGTAGGCGAGTCTGGCTCCGGTAAGTCCGTGACAGCCATGACTATCATGGGTCTGATCTCTATGCCTCCGGGACAAATTCACGGTGGTTCGGTTACCTACCGCGGCAAGTCTCTGCTCGATATGAGTGAAGAAGAGATGCAGCACGTGCGTGGCAACGACATTGCCATGATCTTCCAGGATCCTATGACCTCGCTGAACCCGGTCTACAAGATTGGTAAGCAGGTAGGCGAGGGCTTGCGTCTGCATCGCGGCTACTCTAAGGCCGAGGCACTTAAGCGTGCAACCGAGCTGCTCGACCTGGTGGGCATTCCTGAGCCCGAGAAGCGCGTGAACGAGTATCCGCACCAGTTCTCCGGCGGCATGCGCCAGCGCGTCATGATTGCAATGGCTTTGGCGTGCGACCCTGACATCCTGATTGCCGACGAGCCTACTACGGCTCTCGACGTGACCATTCAGGCTCAGATTATTGAGCTTATGCAGGAGATGCAAGAAAAGAACGGCAACGCCATCGTTATGATTACGCACGACCTGGGCGTTGTGGCTGACATTGCCGACAAGATTATGGTTATGTACGCCGGTCGCCCGGTGGAGTTTGGCACGGCTGAGCAGATTTTCTATGAGAGCCGCCACCCCTACACCTGGGGCTTGATTCGCTCTATTCCTGAGCAGGCAATTGACGAGAAGAAGCCGCTAACACCCATTCAGGGCAACCCGCCTTCGCTTGTCAACCTGCCCGAGGGTTGCTCGTTTGCACCGCGTTGTCCCTACGCTACGGAGCTTTGCCATAAGCAGCGCCCCGAGCGTGTTGAGCTTCCTGGTGGTCACTATGCTGCTTGCCACTATGCAAACGACCCCGAATTTGCCAAGAAGAACGCCCCGGAGACGTCGCGCAGCACTGGTGCGCACGTGGCAACGGGTATGGACGATTCTGTGAATGGAGGCGAGCACTAAACCATGACAGAGCAGACTCCTTTACTCAAAGTAGAGCATCTCTCCAAAGAATTCCCCGCTAACTCGGGCGTTTTTGCTAGCCACTTCTCTAAGCGTGTGGTTTCTGCTGTTAACGATGTTTCGTTTGAGATTTATCCGGGTGAGACCTTTGGCCTGGTAGGCGAGTCCGGCTGTGGTAAGTCCACAACGGGCCGCACTATTATGCGTCTGAACCGCCCCACGGGCGGTAAGGTGTTTTTTGAGGGTCGCGACATAGCTGCGATGAACAAGAAGGAACTCAAGGCTATGCGCCGTGAGATGCAGTTCATCTTCCAGGATCCGTACGCGAGTCTAAATCCTCGTATGACGATTGGCGAGATTGTCTCTGAGCCCATGACTATCCACGGCATTGGCACCAAAGAAGAGCGCATGGAGCGCGTCCGCGAGTTGCTTGATGTTGTAGGTCTGAACCCCGAGCACATCAATCGTTATCCGCATGAGTTCTCTGGTGGACAGCGTCAGCGCGTGGGTATTGCTCGCGCCTTTATTCTGCGTCCCAAGCTGATTATTTGCGACGAGCCGGTCTCGGCACTCGACGTGTCCATTCAGGCTCAGGTGCTTAACCTGCTTAAGAAGCTGCAGGATAAGTACGGTACGGCCTACCTATTCATTGCGCACGACCTGTCTGTTGTGCAGCACATCTCCGACCGCGTAGCTGTGATGTATCTGGGCAAGATGGTGGAGCTCTCCGACTGGAAGAGTCTCTACGCCCAGCCGCACCACCCCTATACGCAGTCGCTGCTGTCTGCCGTGCCTGTGCCTGATCCGGATATTCAGAAGACGCGTAAGCGCATCATTTTGGCAGGAGATCCGCCCTCACCGCTGGATCCGCCTGCAGGTTGCCGTTTCCACACCCGTTGCCCCATTGCTCAGGATATCTGTGGTAAGGAGCAGCCTAAGTTCAGCGAGGTTGAGCCAGGTCACTTCTGTGCTTGCCACTTTGCTGAGGCGTTCCCCATCAAGGAGTCGCACATCGACCTCTAGGCTCTTGGCGGAGGCTGTAGAAATTGCCCTCTGTCTAATAGCTGTTCTGTAGGAGCTACAGGGCGTTTGTCCTCTCGCTGTCCTCGCCGCTTTGCGGCTGCGGAATCGCTCGAGTGACAAACCCCTGTAGCTCTTCTGTTTACTGTTTGGCTTGCCTACTAATTTCTACAGCCCCCGGCACCCAGCGATCGCGTGCTTAGCTTGGAAATTCTTAAACAAAAGCTGCCATTTGCCATGCTCGTGCGGTACTATCAAGGGCTATCCTTTAAGGG
>CAVJWJ010000026.1:0-22503 GCA_963653375.1 Roseburia sp. CAG:303 | reverse complement strand
TTCATGGACAGCTACGACGGCGCCATGAAGGAGCCGCGCCTGCTGCCCACGACCTTCCCCAACATCCTTGTCTCGGCCAACAAGGGCATCGGCGTGGCCATGGCCTCCGACATCTGCGGCTTTAATCTGAATGAGGTCTGCACAGCTACGATGCACTTCTTGGATGATCCTGAGTGCGACCTGCATGAGTACCTGCCTGCGCCGGACTTTTCCACAGGTGGCGAGATTATCTATCGTCGCGAGGAGATGGAAAAGATTTACGAGACAGGTCTCGGCGGCTTTCAGATTCGCTCACGCTGGCGCTACCTGCCCGACGAGCGCATCATTGAGGTCTATGAGATTCCCTACACCACTAAGACCGACGTAATCATTGAGCGCATCGTTAAGCTCTCTAAAGAGGGTAAGGTGCGCGAGATTGCCGATATTCGTGACGAGACGGACCTTTCGGGCTTGCGCATCGCTATTGATGTAAAGCGCGGCACCGACCCCGAGAAGCTCATGGCTAAGCTGTTCAAGTCTACAACGCTGCAAGACACCTTCTCGTGCAATTTCAACGTGCTGGTAGATGGCTATCCGCGTGTGATGGGCGTGCGCCAGATTCTTAAAGAGTGGGTTGCTTGGCGCATGGATTCTACGCGCCGCCGCATTACGTTTGACTTGCAAAAGAAGAGCGACCGTCTGCACCTGCTCCATGGTCTTGAGGCAATTTTGCTCGACATCGACAAAGCCATTGCCATTATTCGTGGCACTAAGCTTGAAGTTGACGTTGTGCCTAACCTCATGGCTGGCTTTGGTATCGACGAGGTTCAGGCTGAGTTTGTGGCTGAGATTAAGCTGCGCAATATCAACGAAGAGTACATCCTTAATCGCACTAAGGACATTGCCAAGCTCGAGGGCGAAATTGCCGAGCTTAAAGCCACGCTGGGTAGCGAGCAGAAAATCAAAGACGTTATCCGTGGTGAGCTGGCGGCAGTGAACAAAAAGTACGTGACGCCGCGTAAGACCGGTTTGGTCTCGCCAATCGATGTTGTTGAAGTGAGTCTTGAGCCTGAGGTGGAGGAGTATCCCGTGACCATCATGGTCTCGGCTCACGGCTATCTCAAGAAGATGACCGACCGTGTCTTGAGTCGCGCGGCGACTCTCAAGTACAAAGACGGCGACGAGCCTTTCATCGAGTTTGCATCGAGCAATACGCATGACCTACTGGTCTTTACCGATCAGTGCCAGGTGTACAAGTGCAAGGTGGCTCAGTTTGAGGACACCAAGGCAGCGCAGCTGGGCTCTTTCTTGGCAACCGACCTTGAGATGAGTGCCGATGAGAATGTAACCTGGGTTATCGACCCTGAGGATTACAAGGCTGACCTGCTGTTTGTTTTTGAGAATGGCCGCATGGCGCGCGTGGCGCTTTCGGGCTACGCCACCAAGACTAATCGCAAGAAGCTCAAGAATGCTATCTACGGCGGCAGCAAGCTGCTCTACGCGCAAGTGCTCAAAGATGACCGCGATATCGCTCTTACTACCAATGATCAGCGCTTACTCAACTTCAATACCTCATTGCTTAAGACTAAGACCACCAATAATACCCAGGGTATCCAGGTTCTTACTGCAAAGAAGGGGCGCCTAGTGCGAGGAGTTGGGCAGGTCGAAGACTTTGTTGGTGCGGAGGCTGAGCTTGAAAAGTTCCGTGCTGCTAAGTTGCCTTCGGCTGGCGCTCCCATGCGTGAGACAGACATGAAGACACTTTTTGATCTAGATGCTTAACGGCGCAGGCCTTTTTGCCTTAGAGATGGAGACCTGTATGAGCGATGTAACGATTCGCCCTATCACAGCTGTAGACGATGAAAACATGGGCACCATTGCGCGCGAGAACCTTAAAGCGTTTGGCCTTGATATTCCAGGCACGGCCTACTTTGACCCCGAGATCATGCATCTAAGCGAGTTCTATGGGGCAGAGCCTGAGCTCCGTACCTATTTTGTTGCTCTGGACAAAGATGGCACGCTGCTGGGCGGCGGTGGCCTGGCGGAGTTTTGGCAGCTTGAAGATACTGCTGAACTGCAAAAACTCTACCTGAGTGATGCCGCTAAGGGTCACGGACTTGGCACGCGCTTGGTCCAGTGCATTGAAGATCGTGCGCGCGAGCTGGGCTACAAGCATCTCTATCTTGAGACGCATTCTCTACTTCAAGCTGCTATTCACCTCTACGAGAAACTGGGCTACAGGGCTATCGAGTCTGCTTGCGCCAATCACACAACCATGGATCACTTCTACATCAAAGACCTGTAGCCGTTGCACGCATTGCAATGTAGCCTGGTTCCTTCTTGCGCGCTGCTTGGCGCCATTATGCCTGGACTCCCGAGTAGAACAAAAGAGCTGCATTCTATGGTTGGAATGCAGCTCAAATTCTATTAAAGCTATTATGCTATACTTTGTTATGACATTGTCATACATAGGAGGCAGTCAATGGCAGATGCTGTTTTGAGTGTTCGGGTTGATTCAGGCGTCAAAGCATCATTTTCGGCCCTATGCGAAGAGCTTGGTTTGAGCGCATCGGCGGCGGTAAACATGTTTATGAGGCAGATGCTGAGGGAGCAATCACTTCCTTTTAAGCCAACGCTTCAGCCGTGCAGTGAGGCTAAAGAGGCACTTTCGCGTAGCGCAATCTCTAGGGCGGTTTCTTCGGTTGCTAGTAAGAGATCATCCATTAAATCGATTAGTTTGTTTGGCTCTTATGCTCGAGGTGAGGCGACAGAAGAGAGCGATGTTGACCTTCGTGTGGTTCTAGACCCAGGCTGCGACCTTGGTCTTATCGGAATGTCTTCGTTTGCGAGCGAGCTGAGAGACGCTCTTGGAAAGCCCGTGGATATCATTTCTGCAGCTGAGCTAAATGAGGACATGGAGAATGCGATTGCGCATGAGGGAGTTGTTATCTATGAGCGCTCGTAGGTCAGATGCCTTGCGCGCTCGTGATGTGGTCCAAGTGATTAACGAAGCGCAGGAACGTATTCGCGTGTTTGCAATTACCAGGGATGAGTTTTTGCAGGGGAGCAGCATTGAAGCAAGAACCCTGCTGACTCCCTAATGATGTGTGTTTTGAGGGCAACGGAGGAAGCGGGAAAGCTTTCTGATCGAGCCAAGAGCCAACATCCTGAAATTGAATGGGAAGGTGTCTCTGGCATGCGTAACTACCTTGTTCATGATTATGGAAATGTCGACAGGGCATTGGTCTGGACAGCTGTGAGCGAGGAGCTTCCTGGCCTCGCAAAAGCTTGCAAGCAGATAATGGACGAATCTGAATAAGAGAGCGCGGGCAGTATCGCGGAACACTCATTCTCAAGTTGTAGGGTTTACAAGTTTATTGACTTTGCTGTAATGGGGCTCAAGCCTCGCATTTGTCTTCCCGTGTGTTTGCTTTGGCAATGTGCAAAAGATGCTAAAATCGACGGGTTGTTATAACTGCAAGCACCGCCTGCAATCGGCGAGGGTGCTATGAGCTAAGGAGGATGCCATGCTGCCTGTTGAAGAGCAGATGCGTATCATCACTTCGGGTGCCGCTCAGATTGTGCCCGAGGCCGATCTGAAAAAGAAACTCGAGAAGGGCGAGCCGCTCAACATTAAGCTGGGCGTTGACCCCACGAGTCCCGACCTTCATCTGGGCCATGCTGTGCCACTGCGCAAGATGCGCCAGTTCCAAGACTTGGGTCACAAGGTTACCCTCATCATTGGTAACGGTACCGCCATGATTGGCGATCCGTCTGGTAAGAACTCTACGCGCCCGCAGCTCTCGCAAGAGCAGGTTGAGGCCAACGCGGAGACCTACGTTAACCAGGCCATGAAGATTCTGGATCCTGAGAAAACCACTATCGTGCATAACGGTGACTGGATTTTGCCGCTGAACCTCAAGGGCATGCTCGAGCTGTGCTCCAAGTTTACGGTGGCACGCATTCTTGAGCGTGACGACTTTACCAAGCGTTATCAGTCGCAGACTCCCATCGCCCTGCATGAGTTCCTGTATCCCGTTATGCAGGCATTTGACTCGGTGCAGATCAAGGCTGACGTGGAGATGGGCGGCACCGACCAGCTCTTCAATCTTCTTGCGGGCCGCGAGCTCATGGAGAAGATGGGCATGGAGCCTCAGGTGGCACTCACCATGCCGCTGCTCGAGGGCACCGATGGCGTGCGTAAGATGAGTAAGTCGTACGGCAATTACATTGGCTTGACCGACGAGCCTGCAGACATGTTTGGTAAGACCATGTCCATTCCCGACGAGATGATTGGTAAGTACTACCGTCTGGCAAGCTCGCTTGCTCCCGAAGAAGTTGACAAGATTGATGCCGCGCTAGCCGATGGCTCTGCCGATCCTTACGAGCTTAAGCGTGCTCTTGGCCGTGACCTCTGCGACACGTACCACGGCGCAGGCGCAGGCGAGGAGGCTCAGGCAGCCTTTGACCGCGTGTTCAAGGAGGGTAAGCTGGCTGATTTTCCCGAGGCACACGTTGAGCTTTCGCTGAACGATGACGGTCAGATTTATCTTGCTGGTCTGCTGAAAGAGCTGGGTCTTTCTGCTTCTGCCGGTCAGGCACGCCGCGATATCGACGGCGGCGGCGTCAAGATTAACGGCGTAGCTGTGGAGAAGGGCTCCTACAACATTGCAGCTGACGCACTGAAGGTAGGCGACGTGCTCTCGGTGGGTAAACGCAAGGGCTTTAAGCTCGTCTAAGCTGAATGCAAAACTCGACTAAGGGCGGGACACCAATGGCTGACAAGGTTAAACGTGTGGCTTTTGGGCCATACCTGGCAATTGCTGTAGTGCTGTTGGTGCTCGCCATAGTCGCTCGTGTAGCGCTTATGGACATTGTCTCCGATGACATGGAGACCTTCCTTCTGCCTTGGTATGAGGAGATTGGCTCTACACGGGGGCTTTCGGCGCTCGCTACGCAGGTGGGAAACTACAACATTCCGTATCAAACCTGCATTGCGCTTATGACATATTTGCCCATCTCGGCTCTGCATGCATATAAGCTGCTCTCTATTGGTTTTGATGTGGTGTTGGCTGCCTCTGCGGTCTTTCTATATCGCTCGGTTGCGCGCGCTGCTAACCCGGCAAAAAGCCTGCTGGTCTTTGCTGTGATATTTGCTCTGCCTACCGTGGTGCTGAACTCCGCGGCATGGGGGCAGTGTGATTCTATCTACGGCGCTTTTGCACTTATTGCCATAGCGCTGCTGTTCCGCAAGCATCCGTACCCTTCGGCTTTTGTGCTGGGCTTGGCCTTTGCTTTCAAACTGCAGGCCATCTTTGTTGTGCCGTACTTTTTTATCTGGTTTGTGTTTGCGCGCGAGCATCGCCCCAACATTATTTTGCTGGTACTGCTCGTTTTCTTGGGCTTCTATCTACCTAGTACTCCAGGTCTTCTTGCGGGACGCAGTCTGCTTGAGCCAGTGCGTGTTTACCTGACGCAGACGGTGTACTACGCCATGATGACGCTGAATTACCCCAACCTATGGGGCTTAATTCATGCTCCCTACCTCGTCTTTAAGTGGCCTGCCATTGCTTTGGCGGCTGCTTTGGTGCTCGCAGCGCTTGTATTTGTGTGGCGCCGCGGCCTTAATGTTGGGGGAGCTCGCGCGGGCTACGCAACGCTGCTGTGGACTACCTGGGCTGTGCTGCTGGCACTTCCGTCTATGCATGAACGCTATGGGTATGTGCTTACGACCCTCTTGGTGATTGCGTCTTTTGTAGACCGGCGCCTTATTCCTTTTGCTGTTGTGATGGAGGCGCTCGAAGTGGTGCTCTATCATGCCTACCTCTGGAACGATAGCGCCCCCGTTATTTCACTGGAAGTTCTCTCGCTTATCTATATCCTTGCCTTTGTCTGCTTTACCATTGTGCTGGTTAAAAATCTGACGGTGTCCGCACCTCGAGGTGCACATGCCGCCCGCCCCGATACGAAATGAAGGTACTTATGACTGAGACGAGTTCGTCTGCAGTAGATCTGGCGCGCCGTTGTCCGCGCCTCTTTGTTGTTGTGCCGTGCTACAACGAGGAAGAGGTTCTTCCCGAGACTTGCCGTCGCCTGGGTGCCAAGCTTGTGGCGCTTAAGGCCATGGAGCGCGTGGCGCCCGATAGTCGCGTGCTCTTTGTAAACGATGGCAGCCGCGATGCTACTTGGCAGATTATCCGCACTATGGCCGAGGAGCCTTCTGTCTATGCCGTTGATGCTCCTGCCGAGACGTTTTCGGGAATCTCCTTTGCACACAACCGCGGGCATCAAAATGCCCTTCTTGCTGGCCTTATGACAGCTCTTAAGCAGGGTTGCGACTGCGCAGTCTCGCTTGATGCCGATCTGCAAGACGACATCGATGCCATCGATCAGATGCTCGTGGAGTATGCTGCCGGCGCCGAGATTGTTTATGGCGTGCGCAATAATCGCGACACCGATACCGCTTTCAAGCGCACTACCGCCGAGGGCTTTTATGGCTTCATGCGCTGGCTTGGCGTGGAGATGGTCTCGAACTCCGCTGATTACCGTCTGATGGGTAAGCGTGCTTTGCGTGCACTCTCTGAGTACCGTGAGGTCAATCTGTTCTTGCGCGGCATTGTGCCCACGCTGGGCTTTAAGACTGCCGAGGTCTACTACAAGCGTGCTGAGCGTTTCGCGGGCGAGTCTAAGTATCCACTGGGCAAGATGATCTCGTTTGCACTTGAGGGCATTACCTCGTTCTCGGTTAAGCCCATTCGTTGGGTTACCGGTCTTGGTGTGATCTCAATCGTCGTGAGTATCGTGATGATGATTTATGCCTTGGTAAGTGCATTGACTGGGCACGTAGTTGCTGGCTGGTCGAGTCTCATGATTTCTATCTGGCTAGTAGGCGGCTTTATCATGGTTTCGCTGGGCATTGTGGGCGAGTATGTGGGCCGCATCTATCTTGAGGCTAAGCAGCGTCCGCGTTATGTGATTGCCGAGTCTGTTCCAGAAGATATGATCGAAGAAGAGTAGGGGATACCCATGGCTGCTGAGTTTCAGACTATTCCTGGTTACGAAAAGGATGCGGCCACGGGAGAACGTTCGGGTGCATTTTCACGCTTGCGCGCACAGGGCATCCTGCCTCTTATTTGCTTGATTGTTGCCCTGGTACCAGTTGTTGCTATCTTTGCTGTGGCTACACCTAAGTACGCTATGAACCCAGATGATCATATTCAGCAGCTGTATGCCAGTGGTCGCTTTTTAGGAGCTAGCGCTGGGTACCTCATGCCCTACAGTCTGGTTCCTGTGAGTGCGCCACTCTCGGCGCTGTATGCGGTGCTACCGCAGGTTCCGTGGTATCCGCTCATGCTTGCGGGGCTTATCGTTATCTCGTATGCCGTGGCGTTTACTCAGGCGCTTCGCAGTGCGTTGTCTGATGTTATGGCCAAGGTGGTTTGCGTACTCACCCTGATGTTTGAGGTGCTTACCACCTTCTATCTCACCTATACCATCGTGGCGTTTCTGGCTTTTGGCGCGGGCCTTATGCTCGTGCTGCGTCATGCTACTTTTGAGCGCCATGGCATTACCGCTTCGGATGTTTTTGGTTGTCTGCTGGTGGTGGAGGGCTATGCGCTGCGCCCTGAGTCTGGTCTTGCTGCGCTGGTGGTCTTTAGTCCTTTTGCCGTATGGGTGCTTATCAAAAATCGCAACCTTGCTTCTATCGTGCGTGGGGTTGTTGTGCTGGCTCTTATTGCGCTTACGATGCTTAGTGGCAATCTGACCTATAACACGGCTTCTGGCTGGGAGGGCTATACGGGCTACCTTGATGCTGGTCGCAATGTGATGGACTTTCCTATAAGTACGTCCGAGCGCCTTATTGCTGCTGACCCCGATATGTCCGAAAACGATATCGACATGCTCTATGATTGGCTGTTTATTGATGCGGATGTCTTTGATACACAAGCCTTTGAAGAGCTGGGGCAGGGCGTTGACCACTATGCTCTAAGCAATCTGCTCTCCGCCTTTAAGGCAAAGCTGACCTATGTGGTTGTGGCACTGGTGGGTGTTGTTGCTGTTGTTGCTTGGGTGCTTGCGGCAGATTTGAAACGTCAGGGCCGCCGTGTGGGTGCTCTGGCTGCGGGCATTGCGCTTATGTTTGCTGTGAGCGGTGCCTTGCTTATCGTGCGGGCTCGCGTGCGCGTTCACGTACTGCTACCACTGATTGTAATGGCGCTGTTCGCGCTCATCATGTGTGCCCATGCTCCGCGTAGGGAAAAGAGCGGTGCCCATGTGCGCGCTCAAGCTCAAGCTCAGGCTGGCTTGCTGCGTGGTCCCGCGCGCATTGCGGTGCCGGTGTTTGTCTGCGCGTTTGCTGTGGCAGTTTGTGGTGGCTTTTGGCTTAAGGTGATTCGTCCCATTAATGCGCAAACCACTGCTTCGACGGTTACGGCGGTAAACGAGTACATCGAAGACAATCCCGATGAGCTCATTGTGTTTGGTGGTAATGCAACGCTGATGTATACCTCTCAAAACGCGTTGAGCTTTGAGAGCTGGGATTGCCCGGAGAATGTTTTGCCGGCTGGTTCCGTTTGGGGCACGTACACGGCTCCCTGGAAGGAATTCCTTGCGCGCTACGGCATTACCAACAAAGACACGCTGTGCCAGTTGGCTCAGCTCGATAACGCGGTGTGCATTGGCGTGCCTGAGAAGATGGAGCACCTGCGCACCTATATTGAGGAACATACGGGTAAGAGCGTGAAGCTTACGCTGGTCTCTGAGTTGGGTCCGGGCCTCGTTGATACCAGTGTGAACCTTGGCGTGTATAGCTTTAGCTTTACTGAGTAAGAGTGGTTTTAGGTGCGCTGTCCGGGCGTGCGTGGCTAGTTTAATCTAAAAGCACGCTTAGACTCCCTCGTTCTACAGCACGTCAATATGTGCCGCGCGGCAGCGCTCGAGGAATTCTGCTGGCATGTTGCCATCGGTAACCACTGTGTCAAACCGATCAAGGTCGCAGATAGCAAAGGTTGAGGTCTTGCCAACCTTGGTAGAGTCCAGCAGTAAAATCTTTTGCTCAGCCTGCTCAAGGCAGCAACGCTTAAGCTCGGCCTCCTCGTCAGAGCCGCATGAAAGGCCACTTGCCTTGCTGTAGGACGTGGCTCCCATAAAAACCTGGTCAAACCTGAGCCCGCGGATCTCGCGGATTGCGCGGCTACCGTGCAGGCACATGCTGTAGCGGTTGAGGGTACCTCCGGGCACAATCACGTCGATATTCTCAAAGCGTCCTAGCTCAATGATGTTGTAAACGCCGCAGGTAAATACCATAAGGCGCTCATCGGGAAGAGAAGCTGCGAGCTTTGCGAGCGTGCTGCCCGAATCCAGATAAATGGTTGTGTTGGGGCGCACGAGCCCGGCGGCTTTGGTGGCGATGGTGGCCTTTGCGTCTACGTTTTGATTGCGACGCAAGTCAATGCGACCGTCTGCGCCTACAGCGTATTCCAGCGAGCGAACGCCTCCGTATACACGCACAAGCTGGTGCTCCTGGTCCAGCGCCTTGATGTCGTTTCTGATGGTCATCTCTGAGACTTCGGGAAAAGCCTCTTTAAGCTGGGCAATTGAGACACTGTTTTTCTGATTAACAAGCTCGAGGATGGCACGGCGGCGTTCTTTCATGGGGTACTCCGTTTTAGAAATAAAAGGTTTTATGGCTCTCAGTATAGAACCGACATTGATTTTCTAAAGTCCCTAATAGTTTCTAAAGCTAAAAACTGTAGAAATTACCGTTAATAGGCAAAATTAAACCGTTTGCAGCCCGTATATTTACAGTTTCTAAAAGCAAAACTATAAATTTCTATAGCAATACAGGTTGCATTGCGAGCCAATGAAGCTGAGAGGACTGATTCGCATGCTCGAGCCCATGAAAGATTTGCTCGTAGAGGCTAAACGCGGAGGCTACGCTGTGCCCGCCCCCAATGTCTTTGACAAGGAGAGTGTAGAGGCTGCCTTTAATGCCGCCGAAGAGCTCAGCTCTCCGGTGATTCTGGACGTGGGCTATGCCATGGGCATTGAAGAGACGGGCGAGATTGCTAAGTATTATGGTGGCCGTCATCCGCGTATTCCCTGGGCGCTGAACCTCGATCATGGTGGACCATTTGAGCACGTTATCTTGGCTATTCGTTCGGGCTACAGTTCGGTGATGGTTGATCGCTCTACTCTGCCCTTTGAAGAAAATGTCGCTCAGACAGCAGATGTAGTACGTATTGCTCATGCTGTTGGTGTGACGGTAGAAGCAGAACTTGGCCACGTAGGCCAGGGTATTGAGTATGAGGCCACACGCGATGCGGGTCTTACGCGTCCAGAAGAGGCAGCCGAGTTTGTAGAACGCACGGGCGTGGACTGCCTGGCAGTTGCTGTAGGCACCTCGCATGGTGTGTATAAAGGCACGCCACACTTGGAGTTTGATCTGCTTGCAACTTTGGCCTCTGAGCTCGATATTCCACTTGTGTTACATGGTGGATCGGGCACGGGCGACGAGAATCTGCACCGCGCTGTTACCACGGGTATTCAGAAGGTGAATCTCTATACCGATCTAGGTGAGGCGTGGCTGCAGGCTCTTAAGCGCGAAATTGCTATTCACGAGGGTACTGCCGAGGAACTTACCGAGGACGAGTTTAAAAACGCCAAGAAGAAGATTACGCAGCTCATGGAAGATAGCTGCCGCAACGGCTACCAGGCAAAACTCATGCACTACATGAAGCTGCTTGAGTCTGCGGGTCGTATCTAAATTGCGAATGAAGGCTTGCGCCGCAGATTCACGCATGCATGCTCGTTACACCAACACTCATCAAGGAAAAGGGGAGACCATGAAACCTATTGTTACCGAAACCCGTACTGCCATTATCAACGCTGCGCATGACGCACAGATTGTTGTGCGTCCTATTCACGATCTGGGTGAGCATGACGTGCTCATCAAGATTTTGTCCTGCAACCTGTGTACCTCTGAGTATGGCCTGTGGAGTGGTGCGCGCACCAACAAACCCCTGCCTATGACCTTTGGCCATGAGTGGGCAGGCGAGATTATTCAGGTAGGCGAGAAGGTCTCGGGCCTTGCAGTGGGCGATTTTGTAGGCGGATCCTACACCTTTGACCCGTATTCTGTTGAGGCGCTTGAGGGTCGTACATCTGAGGCTCCGGGTGTCAAACCCTACGACACACAGTGGCCTGACGGCTACTATGGTCGCTACGATGGCTGTGCGGAGTATCTGGTGCAGTCGCAGGAGTCAATCTATCGCTTTGAGCAGCGCATTCGTCCGTCTGAGGCTGGATTCCTTGAGCCGCTGGCTACCGTAATCAATGGCATCAAGAAGCTTGATATTAAGCGCGGTGAGACCGTTGTGGTTATCGGCGGCGGAACCATGGGCGTACTGAATGCTCTGGTGGCCAAGCAGCGCGGCGCTCGCGTCATTGTCTCGGAGCTTATGGAAAAGAAGCTTCAAGTGGCCCGCGACATGGGCCTTGAGGTTATCGATGGCTCTCAGGTTGACCCTGTAGAGGAAGTACTTGCGCGCACGGATGGCAAGGGTGCTGACACGGTAATTTTGGCTGTGGCTGCTACCGCTGCTAACAAGCAGGGCTTTGCCATGCTCAAGAAACTCCACGGCAAGGTGCTCATGTTTGCTGCGGGCTATCCGGCTCCCGAGCTGGGTGTTGATGCCAACAAGATTCACTATGGCAAGATGCAAATCTTTGGCACCTTCTTGGGAGAGTTTGCCGATTTCAAAGAGTCCTGCCACATGTTGGCTACTGGCGAGATTGACGTGTCGCGCCTGGTGGACAAGGAATATCCCTTCGATCAGATTCAAGAGGCATTTGAGAACGCCATCATCCCTGGTGGCTACCGCACGACGGTCGTAATGCATCAGGAGGCATAAACACATGGCGCGACTCTTTTTAACGCCGGGGCGCATTGTAACGGGCGAAGGCGCGCTCGAGGATTCTACCGAGCTGCTCGCAAGCTTGGGTACGCGTGCTTTTGTGGTAACCGACCCGATGATGGTAAAGCTTGGTAACTGCAAGAAGGTTACTGATGCACTTGAAGCTGCTGGTTTAGGCTACGAGGTATTTGATGGCATTGTGGGCGAGCCTTCAGACACCATGATTGAAGAAGGCATTGCTGCTTTTAAGGCGTCTGGCTGCGACATGTTTGTGGGTCTGGGCGGTGGCAGTCCCATCGATGCTATGAAGGCAATCGCCCTGATGGCGGCATGCAATGGCGACATTGACGAGCAGATGGGCCGCGTGCTCGATTTTGATCGACCGCCGCTGGTGGCTATCCCTACAACGGCAGGCACCGGTTCGGAGGCTACGCAGTTCACTATTATCAACAACACACGGGCTGGCATTAAAATGCTGCTTGCGGGTGCTAAGGTACTGCCCGATGTGGCGATTGTCGACCCGCAGTTTACCTTGACCGCTCCGGCCTCTGTAACAGCAAACACCGGCGTAGATGCTCTGTGTCACGCGCTGGAGTCTGCTACCTCGCGCAAGGCTCAGCCCATGAGCTACACCTTCTCCATTAGTGCCATTAAGCGCATCTTGGCCAATCTCTATACCTGCTATACCGAGCCAGATAACGTAGAGGCGCGCACACAGATGGCTATTGCTGCTACCGAGGCAGGCATCGCGTTTAACAATGCGAGCGTTACGGTGATTCATGGTATGAGTCGCCCCATCGGTGCACTCTTCCACGTGCCGCATGGTCTTTCTAATGCCATGATTATGCTCGAGTGCCTGCGCTATGTGGTAGATGGTGCGTATCCTGAGTTTGCTGCCGTGGCGCGCGAGGTGGGGGTAAGCACTGCTTCTGATGATGTTCAGGCAGCAAACGAGCTGCTCGATGGCATTGCGGCGCTGCTTAAGCAGCTAGAGATTCCAACCTTACGTGAATATGGTATTGATGCCGATGAATTCCGTGCTCAGATTCCCAAGATGGCGCACGATGCCATTGAATCGGGCAGCCCTGCAAACACCATTAAGCCGCTTGCCGCAGCTGACCTTGAGGCAATTTACGAGCGTCTGATTTCTGCTTAACGCACAGCCTGCCATTTCTAAACAGAGCCCCTTTTCCTGTGCCCACCTGTAACGATTGCTACAGGTGGGCCATTTGCCTGCGTGAACGCAGGGCGAATCGGGTATCCTTTCTGGCGGGAGTAAAGACCGTGTATCGCAACAATAGAGAGGATATGCACGCATGATCAAACTGATTGCTTCGGACATGGACGGCACGCTGCTCAACGAGAGGAGCGAGGTGCCGCCCGAGACCTATGAGCTCATTGTTGCTCTGCGCGAGAAGGGCGTGCATTTTGCCGCCTCATCGGGCCGTCGTTACGATCGCCTTTGTACCTTCTTTGAACCCGTGGTGGACAAGATGGACTTTGTGGCGTCCAATGGCGCGCAGGTGTATGCCGATGGCGAGATGATTGATCGCGAGGTGTACTCGCACCTGGCTATTCGCGATCTGGCGCGTGTGATTGGCATGTTTGATAACTTGCACCTGGCGCTCTTTGATAGCACGAAGTCGTTCTTGCTTGACGATGAGGATAAGTTTGTACGCGAGGTGGACAAAGACCTGCCCAATGCAGAGCGCATTTGGAATCTGCCTGACCCCAAGGTAAACATCCTTAAGGCTTCGATTTTCTGCGACGACGGCAATGTGATGGACAGCGCCTACGTGCTGCAGCGTGAACTGGGTGAGAAGTTTGTCTTTGCGCCTTCAGGTAACTGCTGGATCGACGCCTTGCAGCTAGGTGTTACCAAGGCTACGGGCATCGCGCAGGTTATGGACCATTACGGTATTAAGGCCGACGAGGTAATGGCCTTTGGCGACTCCATGAACGATTACGAGATTATTCGCATGGTGGGTTGTGGTTGCGCCATGGCAAACGGCCGTCCAGCGCTTAAGTCTGTAGCCGACCGCGTGGTGGGCTACAACTACGAGCAGGCGGTTCAGGCTGAAATGAAGCGTATTCTTCAGGAACAGTAAGCCAGATATATAGTCTTGTTGTTGCGGTTGCATTGTGCGGCCGCAATTTTAATTTTGTATTGTTGAGCTGGTGCAACCACCGCGCGTGACGGGAGCTGGCATGGCCGCATTTCCCTTTCAAGCTGTTATCTTTGATATGGATGGCGTAATTGTTGATACCGAGGCGTATTACCAAAAAGAGCTTGGTGTGTTTATCGAGCACTTGGGGATTGAGGTCTCTGAACAGGAACGTTTAGGCACGGTAGGTGGCTCACGTCAGAGTTTTCAGCTTTTGCTGGCGGACTGGTATCAACGCGCGGGGCGGGGTACGTATGAACCTGTTGTGGCTGAGAAGATGTTTAACGAGTGGGCGCGTACCTATGCCTTTAACTATGCTGACCTGCTGAACCCTGGTGTGCATGAGACCTTGGACAAGCTCAGGCGTTTGGGCGTGCGCACGGCACTGGCTTCCTCTTCGCCTGTTGAGAACATTCAACGGATGTTGGATGAGTGTGGCCTTGAGAGCTGTTTTGAGTCAATTACTTCGGGTGATCAGTTTAAGCAGAGTAAGCCTGCGCCTGATATCTACTTGCATGCGCTCAGCCTTTTGGACCTGCCTGCGCAAGCGTGCTGCTGTGTGGAAGATTCGCTCCCAGGCATTACTGCGGGCAAACGTGCGGGCCTTACCGTGGTTGCTAAACGCGAAGAACGATTTGGCTTTTCCCAAGAAGACGCAGACGTTGTTATCGATACGATTCCTGATTTATTAGGGGTTGGGGAGCGACTCTAATGCGAGGCGCCCGGGTTTAGGTGTGGGGAGCCTGCTGGGAAAGCAAGGCATTACTCGTGGCAGTGACTCCACAGCCTGCTTGACGTCTGTATTTCAATCAGAACATGTCTTGCTTGTCATATGGCTGAACTGCTAAGGATTACACACTTTGCAGGGCTCAAAGCCTCGATTAAGCAACTCCTCGCGCGTGCCGGTGAAGTCTTCTCGGTTATTGGCCTTAATGGTGCTGGTATAGCGGCATCCCGGTAGATGGAACTTCTTGGTGTTGGTGTTGAGGACATAGCTCTTAGTAGTGCTTTGCGTAGAGGCGGCCTCGGTGGTTGAAGCGCCGGATGTTGTTGCGGCATTTTTGCTTTGGGTTGCTTGCTCTTGGCTGGCGCCTGCGCTTGAGCTCTGTTCTTCTGTGCGCCAGCTTTCGCCCGTTGCATAGTCAATGGTTACGCCGGGCTGCACGTTGTAGCAGTAGACATCAAAACTTACGCCAGAGCCACCATCTTCTACCGACCATGCTTCCATTTGCACGCCAGAGGCCACGAGATTGTTACCCTCAAAGATGGGCGTCACACGGTAAAGCACGTGATTGCTCGTGCGCTTTACATAGTCTGCGACCTCATCCTCAAAAGGCAGCATGCCAGTGACATTCAGGTAGCGTGTGCCGGTGATGAGATTTTTCTCGTTGGCATTTTCGCCCGCAAGCTGGTAGCCAATGAGATGGCAGCGGTTGTACAGATACTTGCCATCGACAAGGTCGTCGTAGCGCACGGTATGCCAGCCCGAGGGCTTAATCATGCCAATGCTGCCGCGTTTTTCGGTTGGCATGGTGTTGGTGCTAATAAGCGCGTAGGCCACTCCGCAACGGCCCAGGGAATCAAGCGAGCTGTACTCTTCAAAGCTCCCGCGTGCCTTATCCGCTTCGGTGAATTGCGGGACATTGTCCAATACGCGCACATAAGGTGAGCCTGAATAGGCTGGAATGCTTGCTACGTCGAGCGTGGTAGCAGTGGATTCCTCGACAGGCGCCTGGACTGTCTTAGCGTTGCTTTCTGTTTGCTCCTGAGAGTCAGTGTCCTGCGATTCGCTTTGCGTTTGAACTTGCTCAACAGCGGTTGTTTCTGCCTGTGTAGAGCCAGCTTCACTTGCAGGAGTGCTCGAGCATCCTTGCATGAGCACGCAGGCGAGCATAAGAACAATAAACGCGTGCAGGTGTACGTGCTTCTTTAACATGACGATCCCTCTCCTAGGCTGGCGTACGCTTTGTAGTTTACGCCGCGTGGCTCACGCATGGTATGGCGTTGTGCATTGGTTACCGAGATGGTCTATAGCGGGAGGCATGCTTGTAGAGCTGCTGATTGAGCATGTTGACGAATCATGCACAAGGCTTTCTTGCACGTAGAGCCTCACTGCCTGCGAACTTCCCGCCGAGCGTGCATAGATGCCCCCTGAGCGGGCTGATGTGCAGGGTGCTCACGGGCCGTACGAACGCGCTTGCTAGGATGGGCAAAGAATGCTCTCTTTAGATTGGAGCGCAGATGGACGAATCTCTCGAGCAGGTCAAACGGCTCTCGCAAGCGATTGATGAGCATATGGCCCATGGTGAGTATGCTCTGGCCTATCCGCTTGCATCTGAGCTTCTTTGTGCGGGCACCGCTGCTTTTGCTGAAGACGATGTTCGTCTGGCAGATGTCTACAACGACGTTGCCGCGGTGGAGCGCTACTTAGGAAAGCTCGATGATGGTGAGAAACACTTTCTTGCGGCGGCTCATATTTTGCGTGCGGCGCGCGGCGAGCACGATTCTGAGTACGCAACAACTATCAACAATCTAGCAGGGCTTTATCGCCTAGCAGGTCGGCTCGATGAAGCGGAACAGACTTTCAATCAGGCCCTTAGTATCTATCGCGAGGTATTGTCTGAGGACGACTGGCGCACCATTAGTTGCTACAACAACCTCGGTTTGCTCTATCAAGATCAGGGGCGTTTTGAGGAGGCTCTAGCTCTTCATGCGCGCGCACTTGAACTGCTGCAGCTTGGAGCGGGTGAGGTTCATCCCAACTCAATTGCCACCACACTTATGAACACGGCAGTCTGCACAGCTCGTATGGGTCGTGCAAATGAGGCTGACAAGCTCTTTGAGCAAGCGCTTGCTATGTCGCTCGAACTCAATGGTGAGGTTAGTGCAAGCTATGCGGGCGCCCTGAATAATGTGGCGAGCTTTCGGGTGAGTCAAGGCAACTATGCGGAGGCGATTCGCTTGCTCGAACGCTCGCGCGAGATTGCTGGGCAACTTTTTGGTACGGATGCGCGCGCCTATCAACTGGTTGAATCCAACCTTGCACGTGTGCGCGAGATGGCTGCAAGTTCATGAAGGGTCTCGATCTAACACGGGCTTACGCGCGCGAGGTGGCGCTTCCTCAACTTGAGCGCTACTTGGGTTCAGACGTACTAAACCTGCTTGCCCTGGGCAGTGTAGGAGACGGATCGGATCGTTTTGGCTTTGACGATGCAATTTCGCGCGATCACGACTGGGGAGTATCACTTTGTGTTTGGGTGAGCGATGACCATCCAGAACTCGTGAGCCGTGTACAAAACGCTATGAGTGAACTTCCGGCTCTGTACCAGGGATTCCATGTCTTGGGCTTTCATGCGTCTTGCCCTGCAGGCCGTGCAGGTGCTTATACGGTAGGGGAGCATTATAAACGCTTTACCGGGCTTGACGCAGGCCCGCAGTCTCTGGCGGAATGGCGCGCCGTAGACGAACATGCCCTTGCTGCGGCAACCAACGGCGAGGTTTTCTTTGATGGTTCAGGCTGCTTTACGGCCATACGTGAGCGCCTGCTTCAAGGCTATCCAGAGCGGGTGCGTATTGAGCGCATTGCGAATCATTGTCTGGCGTTTGCCCAGGCAGGTCAGTACAACCTTATACGTGCGGTGCTGCGGCAAGACATTGTTGCCTGTCGTGTTGCCTATGCTCGCGTGCACGAAGCAGCGTGTTTGTTGGTGCACGTGTTGGCTGGTCACTATTGTCCGTACTACAAGTGGATGCACGCTTCTTGTGTGGCTCTTGGCGAGTTGGGCGCACAGACAGCCGCGGCACTTACGTATTTGGCATCAGCAGATGGTCCCGTGGAGTGTTTCGATGCTCAAAGCGTCAAAGAGATGGCCGAAGCTATGGGTGCGACGTTTGTTGACGAGCTTTCCGCGCAGGGCCTTGTTGAGGCGGACTCGCCATACTTACTTGATTACGTTGACGGTCTGCGTGCTTGTGCACGCTCTATTAAATAGCGGGTTAAAGACAGTTAGATTGGAGTAGCCATGTCAAATATGGAGCTGGTAGACACCATTGTTCGCTATGAGTGGGAGGACTTCACCAACGTTAATAACGAAGGCGGTGCTGCCTGGTGCCAAGAGAGCCCCGATACGTTCAAGCGCTTTCGTCATGCGTTGCTCGAGACCTATTCCACAGAACTTTTGGAGTCTTATCTTGAGGACGTTTCAAGCGCTCGCGCAGCGCGTCGCTCGTTGATGACCGAGAAGTACGCTTGGATGATGGAGGGCACCGACTACGGTCGCTTTCAAGAGATTGCGCCGTCGCTTCCGCTGATTGGCTATGAGACCTGTGAGCGCATTGAGCACATCATCAAGTTCTTTTTGATCTGGCAAGCGCAGGCGCATGTGTTGTTTCCTAATGTCACACGTGGTGGGCGCCCGCTGGTATCGGAGAATGACCAGCCCGATGAGACCTCGTTTGAGACTTACTTGCGCGGCGAGCTCAAAAGCTATTCGGCACGAACGGTTGCGATTTACGACCGCTATGTAATGGAGTGCTGGCAGACCAACGTGAACCTGGCTATTGCGAATTTAGACAACATTGCAAGGTCTTACGGCTACGCCAACGCCACCGACGCCGAACGTCGCGCCTCAAGCTAGAAACCCCTGGGGGCGTTATGGTGTGAGGAGTGTACTTATGTCCTCCACGCGCAGTTCCGCAGCCGCGCAAAGTGACGGCCTCAACAAGAATCCCAAGCTAGAAACCCCTGGGACGTTACGGCGTTGGGTTGGAGTATTACCCCTCACGCGCAGTTTCGCAGCGTGCGAAGCACGCGAGAATGTTTGAGCATGAGGGGTAATACTCCAGCCCTGTGGGAGCCTACCGTCCCAGTTTCGCCATGATTATGCGAGCCACTCCATCGTCGTCATTGCTCTCAGCAATAACGTCTGCGGCGGCAAGGTTTTCGGGCTCGGCGTTTTTCATGGCTACGCCGCAGCCCGCTGCTTCGATCATCGAGATGTCGTTGATGTTGTCGCCAAAAGCAATAGAGTCGGCAACAGGAATGCCTAGGTAGTTGCACAGCCAAACAAGTGCGCCGCCCTTGGTGGCTGTGATGTCCGAGACTTCAATGTTGTTGGGTGCAGAGCGCACGAGGGCAAGGGTAGGGTCCTGTGCAAGCGCGGCGCGAATGCGCCGGGCATCCTCTTCGTGCTTCCAGTACATGGTGATGCGCTCAAAGTTGTCGTGCGAGTCGATAAACTCATCCACGCTCTCGTCGTAGGGCGTGCGGTTGGCTTGCAACGACTCCAAAGTAGAGAGCACACCTGCAAACTCGTTCAGGCGGTTATAGCGTTCGCGCTGGGCGTAGCAGGCGCCGTCCGAGAAGATGTCAAACGTAATGTCATTAAATTCGCAGGCAACGTCCCATACTTGGTGCACGCGTTCACGTGTCAAATGTACGGCGTGGAGTTGGCGCTCGTCGGCAAGGTCTACAACGGAGGCACCGTTGGAGGCAACTACGTAGCGCACGGAAGGGTGGGCAAGCAGCGCTGTGGGTACGCCATTAAAGGCGCGTGCAGTACAGGGCACAAACTGCATACCCGCCTCGTGAATAGCATCAAGTGCTGCCCAAGTAGCAGCGCTAACGCTCTTGTCGGTGGCCAGTAGCGTGCCGTCCATATCGGAGAAAAAGATCATTAAGGTCTCCGTAACTTAGCGCTCGGAAAGCGGCAGGTAGGTCTCGTTGTTCATTACAGACTGGTACGCGGGGCGGATGATACGGTGTGCACAGAAGAGCTCTTCCATGCGATGTGCAGCCCAGCCAGCCATGCGTGCTACGGCAAACATGGGGGTAAACAAATCCTCTGGCACACCAAGCATCTTGTAGATAAAGCCGGTGTACAGGTCGATATTTGCGCAGATGGGCTTAGTTGTGCCCAGCTCGTCGCGCATTACCTGCGGTGCCAGCTCTTCGATGCGCTCGATAAGGGCAAACTCATCGCCCAGACCCTTTGCTTGTGCAAGCGAGCGCGCGTAGGTGCGGCAGAGCTCGGCACGCGGATCGGAGAGCGTGTAGACAGCATGGCCCATGCCATAGATGAGGCCCGTGCCATCGAATGCCTCACGATGCAAAATCTTTGCCAGATAAGCGGCAAGCTCGTCCTCATCTTCCCAGTTAGAAACATGGGCGCGAATGTCTTCGTGCATGTCGACCACCTTGGCGTTGGCACCGCCGTGACGCGGACCCTTGAGCGAGCCAATGGCTGCGGCATACGCGGAGTATGGGTCGGTAGCAGAGGAGGAAAGCACGCGGCAAGCAAAGGTGGAGTTGTTACCGCCGCCGTGCTCAGCATGCAGCATGAGCATAACGTCAAGAAGCATAGCTTCGTCGTGCGTAAAGTCGTCTCCACCGCGCAACACCTGCAACACAGCTTCGGCAGTTGAAAGTCCAGGTGAGGGCTGCGGAATGCGCGGCAGGCGTCCTTCGGACTTTGCCACACGCGCCATATGTGCCAGCGCAGCAATGCGCGGTAGGCGCGCGATCATAGACATAGCAACGTCAATTTCGTGCTCGGGTGAAATAACATCGGGCTCGGCATCAAAGCGATAGAGCAGTAGCACGGCGCGTGCCAGCGTATTCATAATGCTCTTGGAGGGTGTGGTAAGCGGGAACTCGTTTACATAGTCGCCCGAGAGGTGGCGGAAGGCTATCAGGCGGTCGCAAAAGCCTTGCAGCTCATCCTGGTTGGGCAGCGAGCCGGTAAGCAACAGATAGGCTACCTCTTCGTAGCCAAAGCGATCTTCTGCCTGTGCATGATTTACTAAGTCTTCCACGTTATAGCCGCGAAGCATCAGACGGCCGCGGTCGGGCACAACGCGCCCGTCAACCTTGTTATAACCGTGCACGTCAGAGATGCGCGTAAGACCAGCAACTACGCCTGAGCCGTCTGCATTGCGCAGGCCGCGTTTAACGTTGTGCTCCTCAAAAAGCCGTTCGTCGTAAGGCTCGTTGGGAAAACCGTGATACAGACGCTCACTTGCGGGTTCAATCTGGCGACTGGCTTCGTAATCAAGCACCAGTCGGCTCAGATAGTCGTCAAAGCGGTAATAGATTTTCTTTGCGTCGTATGCCACGGTGGGCCTCCTGTATTACAAGCGGTACATGAAGTTAAAGACGTCCTCGCGCTGGATGCTCACCTTAACGCCGGAGAGCTCGCCAGCAGCGGCAAGTGCCTCCTGCAGCTCAGAGAAGCCGAGGTTAGACTCGGAGGTGTCGGCCAGCATGGTCATGGTAAAGATGCCATCGAGGATGGACTGCGTGATGTCCTGAATGTCAACATTGGCCTCGCCCAGTACGCGGGTGACGCCGGCAACAATACCAGGGCGGTTCTTGCCCAAGACGGTGATAACAATACGGTTTGATGCGGTCTCTGCCATGGGTATCCCTTCGGTGGGCCGGATAGATATCAGTGCCTGACATTGTAGCCCGCCGCGGGCGCGTGGGGTATTGCTTCACGGGGGTAACACGGGCGAAACCTGCGCGCAGGTATAGGTTTGGGACTAGCACCTGCGGGTGTTGCGGCTATGGCTGGCGAGTTTTTTAAAGCCAGCCGTACATGTACGGCTAAGTCTGGGACGTGTTCGGCTGAAGTTGGGAATCAAGGGGCGCGCCCGTGTTCGCGTGGTGCTTTTGTGGGTATTTAGCTGCTCTTGTACGCCGTGGTAGACTAGGCAGGCTGTTTTGTCTTGGTCGGAAACCAAGACACCCCTCGTCCTGGTCGGAAACCAGGACACGATTTATAGAGGAGCCCTGCCATGAAACAAGGAATCCATCCCGAGTACGTTGAGTGCACCGTCCGCTGCAGCTGCGGCAACGTGTTCACCACCTACTCCACTAAGTCCGAGATCTCTGTCGAGCTCTGCAACGAGTGCCACCCGTTCTACACGGGCCAGCAGAAGTTCGTCGATAACGCTGGTCGCGTCCAGCGCTTCGCCGACAAGTTCGGTGGCGCTGCTGCTGCTCAGCTCAAGCGTGCTGAGGAGGCCAAGGCTGCTAAGGCTGCCAAGGCTGCTGAGGCCGAGGCTGCTCGCAAGGCTGCCGCTGAGGCTAAGGCTGCCGAGAAGGCTAAGCGTGCTGAGAAGTTCGCTGCCGAGGCTGCTCAGAAGGCCGCTGAGGCTCCTGCAGAGGAGGCTCCTGCTGAGGAGACCGCTGCTGAGGCAACCGAGGCTGCTGCTGAGTAGCATCTAGCTCTCATATAGCTCGAGCACTAAGGGCTCCGCAACCGTTGAGGCTGCGGAGCCCTTTTGCATATCTTGATAAGGCATGCCGCGTACCGCGCTTCTCAGGAGATTGACGGGAGTTAACGCTTAATCTGTCTGATAGGCGCCTGAGTAGTTCGACCGCTGGTGAAAGACTCGATAGATTCGTACGACCTCGCCATTGGTTGTGCTGTCCACGCGATAGA
>CAVJWJ010000025.1:0-22567 GCA_963653375.1 Roseburia sp. CAG:303 | reverse complement strand
ATCATGCCGAGAGCTTGAGTTACGTTTGCCATCTTGGTTTCCTCCTTAGGGGGTGCGCGGCAATTCGCGCAGGGTGTTTGTTTGGAAAATCGCCCGTGTACCTGCCCAGACGCGACTCGCGGCAGGCATACGAGCAATCGGTGTGCTTGGGACTCAAAGCCCGAGCACGGGGCCGCCCGCGCATGGCGTTAACGAACGGCCCTACTCACTCGGTGGTTAGGCAAGCACTTAGGCCTTGGCGCCGGGGAGGATGGACTCAACCATCGCATCGGGACGCGGGATAACGTGGCAGGAGATGAGCTCGCCTACACGCTGAGCAGCAGCTGCGCCAGCATCGGTAGCAGCCTTAACAGCACCCACGTCACCGCGAACAAATACGGTTACAAGGCCGCCACCTACGGGCTCCTTGCCAATCAGGGTGACGTTAGCTGCCTTGACCATGGCATCGGCGGCCTCAACAGAGCCAACCAGGCCGCGGGTCTCGATCATGCCGAGAGCTTGAGTTACGTTTGCCATCTTGATTTCCTCCTGATGGTTGGGCCGAGGCTCGGGTACGCTCGGCGCTGTTTCTGTGTTTGCAGGCTGCTCGGGATATTCCTCTGCAACCTTTTGAGCCTTGGTCTCCTGAGTCTTACGCTTGGGATCTGCCTTTGCCTGAGGCTTAGGAGCTTCGGGCGCCGGAGCTGACGTTTTGTCTGCCACCGGCTCTGACGTCTTGGATTGCGCCTTCTTGGCCGCAGACGTCTTGGCGGCCGGCTCCTTCTTAGGTGCCGGAGCCTTGGCAGGAGCTTTTTGCTCTACAGGAGTCTCTTTGGGCTCCTGAGGCTGCTTGCCCTCGCCAGAGGCGGACGCGCGCGTCGCCATGGCTTACTTAGGCCTTGGCGCCGGGGAGGATGGACTCGACCATCGCATCGGGACGCGGGATAACGTGGCAGGAGATGAGCTCGCCTACACGCTGAGCAGCAGCTGCGCCAGCATCGGTAGCAGCCTTAACAGCACCCACGTCACCGCGAACAAATACGGTTACAAGGCCGCCACCTACGGGCTCCTTGCCAATCAGGGTGACGTTAGCTGCCTTGACCATGGCATCGGCGGCCTCAACAGAGCCAACCAGGCCGCGGGTCTCAATCATGCCGAGAGCTTGAGTTACGTTTGCCATCTTGGTTTCCTCCTAGTTATCGAATGATCTCGACTTCAGAACCGTTTTTAAGTTGAAGAGCATTGGCCTCTTCGGTATCGATGTGGCAATCAAGCGCGCTTGAGTCGTTGGCACGAACAATCACGTTGTCCAAACGACCACCGCGCTCGCCGCCTACAGCGATAGAAACAATCTCGCCATCGTGCAGACCGCGCTCGGCTGCCTCGGCGCACGTCATATGAATGTGACGCGCTGCAACAATGACACCCTCAGGAATTGCAACGGTGCCATGCGGGCCCGAAAGCGTGATGCCCGGGGTACCGACAAGCTTGCCGCTCATGCGCACACACGCAGGAACGCCCAGCTTAAAGGTATCGCCGGCAAGCACCTCAACCTGAGTCTGCTGGCGCACCGGGCCAAGCACGCGCACGCGCTCGATAACACCCTTGGGACCAACAAGGGTCACCGTTTCCTTGGCTGCAAACTGACCGGGCTGGGAGAGGTCCTTAATGGGAGTGAGTTCGTAGCCAGCACCAAAGAGGGCATCAAGATCCGCCTGAGACAGGTGGATATGACGACCAGAAACGCCGACCGTCACCTTGTTGGAGACCTCCTTTGCGGGGTGCAGAAGATCTGCTACCTGCTGCTCGCTCCAAATGCCGTGATCGATAGCAGCGCGAATGAGGCGCTCCATCTCGTCGGCACTCACTGCGGGGTCGCCATGGTGCTCATCTGCGTGCTCAGAGGCATGCGCCTCGGCATGCTCATCTGCATGCGGAGCTTCTGCATGAGCCACCGATGCAGTCTCGTGGTGCACCTCGACAACCGGCTCAACAGTGCCGTGAACCAGCTCGACATGCAGGTCGCGCGCCTCGTCTTTAGCCTGCGCGGTAACGATTGTGTTGTCGTCAACTACAAGCTTGCCGCCGTGGCTTGCTGCCTGGCGCACGTCTGCTGCACTGATTAGTCTCTTCATCTCCTCCTCCTTTCCTTACAGACTCACGTCTTCGTCAATAATTCCTACAATGGCCGCATCGATGGGCGCCTCTCTCCCAAAGCGCTCTTTCATGAAGTGGTACGCGGCCGAACCCGTTGCCACAAGCACGCGGTCTCCGGTGCCTGCGCTGATGGTGTCCACGCAAACCAAGCGTCGCCCGGCCTCCGGTCCATCAATCACCTCAACGCGCATCAGCTTCATGCCTTCAAGCTCCTCGTATTTGCGAGTAGCCCAGATGGAGTCGATGAGCTTACAGATAATCATGGCTGCCGTTCCCTCCTTCCTTGATACGTGCCAAGCATTCCAAGACCTCCGCCGTATCGCCGGCGATGGCCAAAAGAATCATGTTTTGCGGGCAGCTGCCACGCACGTCGGTTACCGTGACACCCGCCGTTTTCTCGGCGATGTCGGAGGCAACCACCATGTCGATGAGCTTGCCCTGAACGAGTCCCACGGCCGCAGGCGCAAAGTCCTCGTCCCAGCGCTTACCGCTGCGCAAGCGAAGGATGTCCATCGTGCCCTTCGAAGGAGCCTTGATGACCTTCACATCAAGCATCGAGCTCACCTGCCGCAGCACTACGGCACCCCAGCGCAATGCCCAGAGGCGTTACAAACATTGGGTGATTAGGCTTAACCACGGGGATTCCTAGTTGCTTTTCAATAGGAGCCTCAATGCCCGTAAGCTCGGAGGTTCCGCCAACAAGGATGACCTCGGGAACGTCGTAGCCCTCGATGGCGCGCGAAACAATATTTGCAACCTTGTCGATCGTGGGCTTAACTACCGGGAAGATCTCCTTGTGGTGAGCAGGGTTGCGCTTATAGAGCTCAGCCTCGTCAAAGGAGATGCCCTTGGCACCTGCCAGCACGAGCGAGAAATGCGTACCACCCGTAGACTCGTCGATGCACTCCACTACGCGGCCGTCCTGCAAAACAGAGATGCCCGTGGTGCCACCACCGATGTCAACAACCGCGCCGTCGCGCGAACCAATGAGCAGGTTTGCTGCCGTAGGCTCGTCAAAAACAGCAATAACATCGAGACCTGCACCCTCAGCAACGTTTTTCACTACGCCACCGTCGAGGTTCTCTGTTCCCGGAGGCAGAGCCACAGCGCCCAGCTCAAGCTCGCGTCCAAGCTGGCCTTCCAGCTCTTCTTTGAGCTCGCGAGCAATATCCACCGCGCCAATGTAGTCGACAACCATGCCGTCCTTTACCACACTGGCAAAGCGATAGGCACAGGCCACGGGTTCACCCGCAGCGTCAACAACAGCAAGCACGATAAAAGCCGTACCCACGTCAAGGCCGCAGTAGAGCGGCTCGTCCCCGCTCACCGCGCGCGGAGCATCCACGCGAGCAAGCAGGCTCTCGAGCTTGGCATTTGCAGCTTCGAAATCAACCACGGTGGGCCTCCTTCGTAGCAGCATCGATGCTCTTTGCCAGGCAGGCACGCATGCGGCAAGCACCCGCAGCCCAAGCCTCAACCGTATTGCGGCCATCGGCGGTCATGTCGCCACAGGCGTGCACCCAGAAACGCACGGTGCGTGCGAGCTCGGCATCAAGAAGCGCCATCTCGTAGTAGAGGGGATGCACAGCAGCCGAAAGCGCCGGCAGATACGGGCTTTGCGGCTCGTCCGCCTCTGGCGTCTCGTCGTCTTCGAGCAAGCTGCCCAAATCACAGCCCTGCTGCCAGGACGAACCCAGAGCGTCGCACGCAAAAGCCACGTCGTTATCGATGCCCAAGGCATTGCGGCCAAGCATCCTTAAACGTGCACCCAGCACAGCTACGTCGTCAGCAAACGAGGCGTAAGCATCCTCGGCACGAGCAGCAGCCACAGCCGGATCGGTTCCAGTCTCGCCATTGGTGCCTGCAGCCGGACCATAGCCATCGGTAAAGTCGATGTGAAAATCGATCAAAAACTGACGAGCACTCGGGGTGAGCTTTGCGTCTGCCGGCACGGTAAAGGTGGAAAAGTGCTCCTTGGCATATGCCGTGCGTAGATCATTCTCCGTTACATAGAACATGTGCGTCTCCTCCTTTCTGGTCTTGTCGTTTACCAACCACAGGCACGTTTGCACGCACCCATGTCATCAATGCGTCAAGGCCCTCTCCGGTTTCTGCCGAAACACAGAGCACCTCGTCGCATCCCGCCTCAGTAAGCAGCGCGCACCCGCGCTCCCGCTGAGACTCCTCCAGCAGGTCACACTTGGTAAGAACTCCCAAGCACGGCTCGTTGAAGGCTCGGGCAAACCCGCTGTTGTAGAGGGTTTGACCTGTTGCTCCGTCGATTAGAAGAAGCACTGCCGAGGCCTGGTTTTGCGACAACATGATCAAAATGCTGTGCATCCACTGGTTCTCGATGTAGCTCCCTGGAACCTCGAAGCAACTGGTGCGGTAAAAGCAGTCCTCCCGATGTCGGTGGTCAGAGGCCTCCCCCTCCACCAGATCGGAGATCGTCGACTTGCCCGCACCGACAAGTCCGATGATCATCAGACGGTCTTCCATTACGACCTCGTGACTTCGTGGGCGCGAAAGCCCAAGTCGTCATGAAGCACGCGAACAACCTCGGACATCGAGGTCTCCACGCTCTGAACGTCACCCAAGATCACCACGGCTCCCGTAAAGCGGTCCAAAAAACCAATGCTCACCGGTGCCGCCTTTGCAGCAATGTCCGCTGCAATGATCGAGGTCTCCTCGGGCGAAAGCGTCAGGATGCCAATAGACTCACCGTGCGTAACGCCAATGCGGTCGTAGATATCGGGAGCTGGCGAAGCAATGACGTGCGCAAGCACAACCTCTTTGCCGTCCACCGATTCTTGGATGATGCGCTGCAGATTCTCCATCGCACACCCCTAGTGCTTCACCAGGTTGACCTTGAAATCGGCACCCGAGATCCACGTCTCGATGCGATTCAGGTCAGCCTCAGAAAGTGACGGATCATCCACAATCTCGTACTCACGGTCGAGCTGGTCGTACTTACCAACGCCCAGCTTGTGATACGGAAGCAGGTCTACGCCGTCAAAGTTCTTCTGATAGCGATACGGGGTGAAGAAGGCAATCATGGCGTCAATCTCGGCCTTGTCATCGTTTACACCCTTAAGCAGCGGCATGCGAACACGCACGTTGTAGCCGTTCTCCAACAGCGCGCGGATGTTGGCCAAAATCTGCTCGTTGTTCACACCAGTCCACTGCTTGTGCTTAACCGGGTCCATCTGCTTGATGTCAAACAAGAACAAATCCACGTACTGTGCAATGTCCAAAATGGTCTCGGTCTTGGTGTATCCGCAGGTCTCGATAGCCGTGTGATACCCACGCTCGCGGCAAGCCGCAAGGAGGCTCTTGGCCGCCTCGGGCTGAGATAGAACCTCGCCGCCGCCCAGGGTGATGCCACCCTCAGACATGCGGTAGAAGTCTGCGTCCTGGTCCATAAACTCAACCAGCTCGCAAATCTTCTTGTCCTCACCCATGATGGAGATGGCGCTTTGCAGGCAGGCCTGCTGGCAGGCACGGCAACCCAAGCACTGCTTGGTGCGGTCTACCACGTGCACGCCATCAACCATCTGGTGAATCTGGGCAGGGCACACCCGTGCGCATGCCCCGCAATTCACGCAGGCAGTTCGCTTGAACATAACCTCAAAGCCGCGGCGCTGGCTCTCGGGATTAGAGCACCACTTGCAACGCAGGGGGCACCCCTTGAAGAACGCGATGGAGCGGATTCCCGGGCCGTCGTACATGTTGTACTTCTGCAGGTTGAAGATGCGGGCTGTACGCTCTACGCTCTCTTCCAGCGATTCAGTCATCTGCGTCCTCCTTTCCTTTCAAACCTTGTGCTCTAGGTACAACTAGAACTTGGTGAGCATCGTGCGGCTAATAATCTCGTCCTGAACGTCCTTGCAAAGCTCAACAAAGAACGCCGAGTAACCAGCAACGCGAACCACCAGGTCGCGGTGCTCCTCAGGATGCGCCTGAGCATCGAGCAACGTCTTGTTGTCCAGGTAGTTGAACTGCATCTCGCCGTTGCCATACATGCAAGCAGTGCGCAGCAGGGTAATCAGGCCGCGCTCGCCCTCGGGCGTGTCAAGCAGGCCAGCCATGAGCTTGAAGTTGTGCACCATACCGATGTTCATCAGGTCGTTGCTCATCTTAGAGACGGACTTGATGATGGCGGTGGGACCATTGTGGTCGGCACCCTGCGTGGGGCTAATACCGTCAGACAGCGGCGTCCAAGCCTTGCGGCCGTTAGCAGAAGCGCCGGTCAGCTGGCCAAACGGCGTGTTGTTGGAGATGGAGAGCGTACCGTGAGACAGGCGCGAGTACAGCGTCTTGAACTCAGAGTGAATGTGCTCGGTGAAGTAGACAATGTCGGCGCAGATGTTATCGGCGTAGTCGTCGTCGTTACCATACTTAGGAGCATTCAGGCAGTCCTGGCGCATCTGCTCATAGCCCACAAAGTCGGCCTTGAGGCCCTCGTTGAGCTCGCACAGGGTGTACTTGTGATCGTCAAAGACCAGCTTCTTGATGGCAGCCATCGAGTCAGCGTAGGTAGCAAGACCGCTCCATACAACGCCCGGGCCAAAGTTGTACATAGCGCCACCAGCAGAGACGTCCTTACCAGACTCCATGCAGCCCTCAAACATGATGGACATGAGCGGCTTGGGAGCCATGTCGCGGTGGACGCGCTGGGAGATAACGGTCATGACACTCGTCCACTTGGTGATGTAGTAGATGGTGCTCTTAACCGCAGCCTCGAACTCCTCATAGGTGTGATACTGATCGGGATCGCCCATGTCGGGAGTAACCGGCTTGCCATACCACAGGGGCACACCATGGTTGAGCGTAAGCTCGATGGCGATAGGCCACTGCGTGTAGGACGTGGAGGTCCACTGATACAGACGGCCAGACTTCTGAGGCTCAACGCAGCCCATCATGCAGTAGTCGCGAGCGTCCTCGATGTTGATGCCCTTAGCAAGCATCATCTTGATGTGCGTGTCATCAAAGTGGCAGGCAGGGAAGCCCATACCGGAGCGCACCACGTCAACAATCTTGCGCAGATACTTCTCAGGCGACTTGTTGTGGATACGGCAGGCAACGGAAGGCTGGTAGATCTTCACGTGGCGCACAGCGTCCATAAGCAGGTAGGTAAGGTCGTTAGTAGCATCGGCACCCGTGCGGGTAACGCCACCAAGCGTCATGTTGACGAAGGGCTGGTAGCCAGCAAAGAACTTGGAGCCACCCTCAGAGGTAACCCACATCATCTCGCTCATCTTGATGAGCATGCAGCCGGCGATATCAAAGGCCTGGTAGTCGGTCAGACGGCCAGCCTCTTTGTCAGCCTTGTAGAACGGATACATGTACTGGTCAACACGGCCAATGGACATACCGGTCTGGTTCTCCTCAACCGGCAGCAGACTCTCGATGACCCACACGCTCTGCACGGCCTCCCAGAAGGTGCGCGGTGCGTGAGCAGGAACGTTCTTGAGGTTCTCGCAAATCTGCAGAAGCTCGCCACGACGCTTGGGGTCGGTGCACTCCTGAGCCTTCTGGCATGCATACTCAGAAAGGCGACGAGCGTAAATCATGACACCCTCGGTGGTGTCGATGACAGACTTGTAGAAGTAGATCTTGTCCAGATCGTCGGGGTTAGCGTAATCCAGGTGAGTCAGCTTCTCCTTAGCCTCGTCCTGAATGTCCTGCATACCCTTCTTCATCAGGATAACGTCGTAGCCGGGGTTGGAGTCGCCACCACCGTTGACCTGGTGATACGAGCAGTCAGAAACAAAGGACTCGCCAGAGAGCTCCCAGCCGCCGCACTCGCGATACTGGTCCTCGCAAACCTCATCGAGGGACTTGCCCTCCCAGAACGGGAAGAGCTCCTCACGCATGTACTTCTTGTCCTCTTCAGAGATGTAGAAGGGGTCCTGCGGACGGTCACCAATGGTGTCAATCTCGTCGCGCATCCAACGCCAAGCAATATCGGGCGAGAAAGCGCCGGCACGAGGAGCGCCCGTGGGGTTACCAACGATAAGCTCGTCGTCCTGGATAACCAGCGGAGCGGTCTCGCAGCAGTAACGGAAGCACTTAGCGCGCAGCTCAATCTTGGGCATACCCGGATACTTGCGGGTAAGCTCGGTGACAGCGCGAGCGCGATAGGTAGTAATGGAAGGAACCTGCTTCAGGAAGTTCTGCTTCAGGCGAACATGGCGCTCGGTGGGACCATCGGGCACGTCGGTCTGCTCATCGTGAGCCACGGTGCTGGTGAGCGGCTTGTCGAGCTGGTCTGCGACCTGCGCAAACATCTTGCGGACGTTCTCGCGCTGCTCGTCGCTCATGTCCTTCGTGGCGTCGGACAGCTCCTTTGCAAACTCTTTAATATCCATCGGTACTCCTTTTCTAACAATCGTTCATGTCTTCCAGCAGGCTCGCGAACCACGATTGTTCGCTCTCGCCGTGCTGGTCACACGTATGGTCAGGACTTGTCCGTTCCGGCGCCCGGTTGAGTCCTGCGGCCTCGAGGAGAGAGAGGTCGAAAGACTCAAAGCCGCACCCAACCTGGCGTCGGCGGATAAAGTCTCGGTAGGTAACACCCAGGTTCGAAGTCGTAGCGGTTTCCCATCCGGCAACGGTGAGGGTCTTTGGAAGCGTGGAGTGGCACCCCGTGCTCCCCATGGCGGTTCCCACGTTCACCAGGATTCGGCCCACTGGCTTCTTCAAGATGAACTGGCGAACGACCTCGCCGTCGCGCGAGAAAATCGAAAGTGCGTTGCCCGAACCGCTGTTGAGAATCAACTCGATGCACTTCTCGCAAGCATCGCGCCAGTTGTCCTCCACGTAGTAGGAGAGCACGGGGCCATACTTGGTGCGTGAGAAGTAGCTTCGCTCAGAGACGTAGGGCTTTTCGGCCACCAGGACCGTTGTCGAATCAGGCACTACGATGCCTGCGCGACGCGCAAGATCGCAGGCCGACTTACCAATCAGCTCACGGTAGGTGCGACCGTCCTCGCGGAAGCACACATGCAGCAAACGCTGGCACTCCTCGTCGGAGAGGAAGTAGCAGCCGCGAGCCTTAAGCTCAGCCTTGAACGCCTCGTCCACAGCCGCCTCAACTACCACCGACTGCTCTGCGCCTGGCATCATGCCAAAGCAGAACGACTTACCCAGCACAACCTCCTCGGCGCAATGCGCGAGGTCGGCTGTCTGCTCCACAAAGACCGGGTTATTGCCAATCGATGCGTAGTAGACGTCCTTGCCAGAAGGGTCGCCCAGGTCCAGGTGCTCGCATTCGCGCGAATCGATGAGCATGCGCACCTGCGGCTGGCGGGCAAGCCATGCCTCGCCCTCATGGGCATACAGGCACAGGTAAGCCAGGGCATCAACCGGGTAGTGGCAGTCACGCGCAATCTCTCGCACCTGCTCCATCACGGTCTCGCATGTCTTGTGAATACGCGGACGTGCAGAGAAGACGATGGGACTACGCGAAGCCACGGCGCACACCAGCTGAGACAGCATGGTGGGCACAGCAATCCAGTCGGGAAGCAGCGAGAGCACCAGACCCTTAGACAGGCCCACCTCGGCCGAATGCGTCTCCGGCCTCGAGTAAATCTCGAGCGGAGAGGTCTGCGCGCAAACATCGTCAAGCAGGTCGGTAAGAACCCACTCGGTAAGCGCCTGCTCGTCAGCTGCATTGCCGTAGTCGCACTCCTCAACCGCCAGCTGGGCAAACGCTTTGCAGCTCGGCTGGAGGCGCGTGCGAATCTCAGCCAAAAACGCGTCGATAATCGTGCCGGGCAGGCCCTCGAGAACGGCCTTGGACTCCTCAGCACGCTCCAAAAGGATGCGTGCTTCCTGGATGGAGAGCAGATCGTTATCAACAAGGGACATGGCACACCTCCTAGTAGGGAAGCAGGTTCTCGACGTTGTAGCGCTGGGTGATCTTCTTCAGATCGGGATGCGGACGAGGGATAACAACCGAGCTGTAGACCTCGGCGCCCAGTGCGTGAACAGCCTCGACGCCAGCCTTAACAGCAGCCTCAACAGCCGAAACATCGCCCTCAACCAGAATGGAGATGTAGCCAGAGGCCGTGTTCTCGTAACCAACCAGCGTCACGTCGCCGGCCTTGCACATAGCGTCGCCAGCCTCGAGCACCCAAACCAGACCAAAGGTCTCAATGGCGCCAAACGCATTACCCTTGAAATCAGACATGAGCACCTCCTAGAAATCCACGTCGTGGACGGATACGACATCGCCAATGGCAGGAACCGGACGCTTCATGACGTTTTGAGCCGTGAGCTTTCCGATCTTTGCTGCAGCCTCGGCACCAGCCTTAACAGCTGCCTCGCACGCTGCGACATCGCCCTTGACGATGACAGTGACGAGCGTAGAACCAACGTTCTCGTAGCTGATAAGCTCGCAGTCACCCGCCTTGAGCATCTTGTCGGCGGCTTCGAGGGCCGGAACCATACCAATGGTCTCAATCAGGCCAATGGCCTCCTCGCCGTTATAACGGGACATTGCTGCTCCTTCCTATTTGATGTAGGAGTTGATAGTCGAGCGCTGCTCCTCGTCGGAGCTGTAGTAGACGCGCACCTCGCCGGAGGCGTCCAGATCAAAACGCGATTCGCTGACCAGGCCGTTCTTCTCGGCAGTCATGATGGCCTCGACCATCTTGTCCTTGCCAAACGCCGGGAACGAAGCGTACTCGCCGCGCAGAGCGTCCATGACGTCGTCAACGCAAGCCTCGTCAACCTCCGTGAAATACTTGAGCATGGCGTAGTTAAGTGGCCTCATGCTATTCACCATCCTTCTTGAAGAACTCCATGGGGTTGACGGCAATCAGGAAGATGCCAACCAGGTTGACGATGGCTGCAATCCAGGCGATAGGAGCCAGTGCATAGCCGTCGAAGCCCAGGATGAGACCCAGAACAACCCAGGTAACCAGCGGAGCAGTGAAGGTGTAAGTGCCGTTGATAGCCATGCCAAGAGCGGTGCCGCACATGGAGTTGGCGCGATACCAGCTCATGAAGGACAGGTAGGCAGCAAAGCCAGAAACAGCAAAGAAGATGATGGACGGACCATCAGTGATGGCCTGGCCCACGTAACCATAAGCATCGCCCAGGTTAACGCCGCATACGGTGGCAAGGATGGGCAGGACGATCAGCAGGTTGCCAATGCCAGAAACAAGCTGACGAATATTGATGGCAATCTGCGGGTCAATCATGCAGGTGGCATAACCGCCCACGCAGCCCTCAATGCCCCAGCAGAAAGCGGCAAGCAGAGCCAAGCCAAGGCCAAGTGCCATACCTGCAGGAGCTTCACCAGTGAGGCCGGTGCTGCCAATCATTACACCAGCAACAACGCAGATGACGATACCTGCGAGAACGCGGGGGCCCAGCGGCTGCTTGTACAACACGCGAGCAAGGATGGCGCCAATGGCAGGATTCAGTGCAGCGATGGGCACAGCCAAGGTGCCGGCCTGAGACACGGCGATAACGTAAGCCGCAGAAGCAATGGGGCCACCAATGAAGGCAGCAGCCATCACAATCACGCCCGGCTTAGAGGCAATGCAGCGACCAAGGTCGGAAATCTTGCCCTGCTTAAGCGTAACGAGCGTGGCCCAAATGGCGCTCAGGGTATCGTTGATACCAGAAGCAATGGTGGGTAGTACAAAAACAACGAGCAAGCTGGTTGCAGCAAAAGAGCCAAACCAGTTTGCCCACACGCCGTAAAGCTGACCACCGGTAACGAAGGCCGTGTATACGGCATACATGATGGATGAGAGCGCCGCAATTGCGATGCCCTTCTTAAAGAATTTGGCGTCGAGCGCCTTTTTCTTTTTGACCGCTAGGTCGCGATCCGCTGGAGTAGTAGCTGTTGCTCCCATGCAAACAGTCCCCTTTCCATAATCGGTCGTTGTTTTGGCCTGCGTGTCGACTCCGCTGGCACTCAATGTCCACAAATGTAGAAATTGACGTAAACGGAAAGGGAAGATTTCAACCGTTCACGTTCTGCAAACGGTTCTCTCGCCGGATTTCTTCACACTCGTCACCCCTGAGCGGTTTTATGCGATTCGTGAACGGTATGTTATGTTGCTGATTTAGATACAGTTGCCCGGTGTTTAAAGTTGTCGGCCACAACGCCACAACTTCTAAATTGCAGACAAATTGAATAACCCCCTATCGGGGTTAATTGAATTGCAAGCCTAATATTCAGGCACGTCTACCTGCGCTTTTATTGTTTTTCGAATGGCTTGCCTCGCCCGTTAAGGCACGTATTTTTACAGCGAAAGTAACAAAGCGGAAACATTTACGTTGCGGAAAGGTAGGATGCAAACGCCGCCTCTGTAGCGAGGCTATGTTTCTCTAGCCCTCCAAAAGCTGGTCGCGCTGCGCGCTCCAGACATCTTTTGGAAGGTTAGAGAAACGCCTCGCCATCAGCCAGCCCTTTCGCAGGGATATAGGAGACTGTTTCAATCTTTGAATAGCTCTGGATACGATTTTGGGACGCAAATTCTACACCCCTCAAGTAGCTCCTATAAATCGGTAACAAAAGCCCAGTTGGCGGCATCTCAAATAAAGGGTCTACTAGCCCCTACTCAGATTTGCGTCCCAAAATCGGTGTTCCATTTTTCCTAGCTTTGCTTTAAAGGCATGAGCTCGCGCCCTGCGGCGAACAGGTTTTAACGTCAAGCTCTATATCCCACTGAAAGATGTCTGGAGCGCGCAGCGCGACCAGCTTTCAGGGGATATAGAGCTTGCTAAAACCAGAAAGCCCGGGGCACGAGGCTCCGGGCTTTAACATTCTATGGTGGACCGTCAGGGGTTCCCCGCCCGGCGTGCCGCCGTGCGGATCCGCTGCGGCGCTTACCAGCGCCTTGCGAGCTTCGCTGGAAAACGCTCACGCGTTTTCGCAGCTCCGCGCTCTCACGGGTTCGAACCCATGCACGGTTAACTGAAAAGCCCGGGGCACGAGGCTCCGGGCTTTAACATTCTATGGTGGACCGTCAGGGGTTCGAACCCTGGGCCTTGGGATTAAAAGTCCCCTGCTCTGCCAGCTGAGCTAACGGTCCGCGAGTGGCATTGTACCACGTGCAAGCGCTGTGCGGGTGTTACTCCCAGCTCCATTGCCCGTTCACGAAAATAGCTGTCTCGGTACCGTCAGCCGCAATACCAACAATGTCCAGGTCATCGGTACCAATCATAAAGTCGACGTGCGTAGACGAAGTATTCACACCGTGTGCACGAAGCTCATCGGGAGACATATCGTAGCCGCCTTCATAGCACTCCGGAAAGCCAATGCCTAGCGCCAAATGACAACTTGCGTTCTCGTCGTACAGGGTGTCGTAAAACAGAGTGTCGCTCTGACGAATCGGTGTGTTCTTAGAGATGAGCGCCACCTCGCCCAAGCAATGCGCACCCTCGTCTGTCTCGATGATGCTCGCAAGAGTTTCGCGTCCACGTTCTGCGTCAAACTCCACAACGCGACCAGCCTCAAAGCGCAGCCAGAAGTTCTCAATCTTGTTGCCATGGTGTACCAGCGGCAACGCCGAATACACGATGCCATCTACGCGTTCGCAATCAGGCGAGGTAAAGACCTCCTCGGTCGGAATATTAGGGAAAAACGCATGCCCATCCGGAGTTTCCGCACGGCCGCCTGCCCACAGATGCTTATCCGTCATACCTACGTAAAGATCGGTACCATTCTCCGCAGTGTAGTGCAGGCGATCAAAATGATGGTCATTCAAGAACCGCAAGTTCTTGTCGAAGGTCGCATCATGGAGTTCCCAATCGCTCTCGGGATCCACTCCATCGGCACGCGACGTAGAGAGGATGGCCTTCCAGAGCAAATACATTGCCACTTCGTCGCACACGCCTGGATACACCTGACGCGCCCACGCGGCAACAGGAGCACCGGCAATACACCAGGGGTTGATATTAAAGTCCAAGCCGCGGCGGAACTTGGCACATTGTGTGTTCTTAGCACGAGAAGCGGCTGCGGGCTTAGCCGGGTCGATCCCAAGCAGTGCTTCAGGGTCTGAACCCTCTACAAAGATGAAGCACGCACCTGCCTCAGCCAGCGAATCGAGCTGCTCACGCTGCCAATCAGGCACCGTCTCAAAGAAGCTCGCCTCGAGGTTCTCGTAGTGCAGACGCGTCACCACATCGTCACACCACAACACGGTTACATGCCCCGCCTGAGCCTCATAAGCGCACTTCACCAGCAGACGAACAAACGGCGCCGTCTCAACGCTTCCCTGAATAACAACTTCCTGGCCCGGCTTTACATGCGCACCCGTACGCACTAACAGCCGCGCATAGCGCTCAATCTGCGGAGCAAGCGCCTTCATGCCAGCGCGCGCATCCTCAGGCGTAAGGCTTGCACTATTCATCGGATCCATCTCAGTCTCCTCACAATTCATTAAAGAGGGGCGTGCCGCAATCATCGCGACACGCCCCTGCAGTCTACCCATATGTACGGCGGGTTAACTCACCTGCGCTTAGCGCGTTTTGCATCGCGCGCGGCGGCGTCCTTCTCAATCAGCGTGGTCAGCTTCTTCTCGTTCATGCCCTCAGCCTTAGCACGGCATTCGTTACGAATAGGGCGAATGCGCACCATATCGTAGATAAAAGAGCCAAGGATGCAGGCATAAGCAATGACCAAGGCAACAATCTGCGCGGTCTGCAAGTTTTGCGCATTGGTTGCACCAAGCATCAGCCACACAAGCAAAATTGCAAGAAGACCCAAAGCCAGCAGCACCCAGAACACGCGGCGGCGCTTTGCATAGTCAGCATCCTGACGCATCAGCGCGTTGGAGGCAGCGTAGATGCGATCTTCCTGCAAACGCTGCTCCTGCTTGCGAGCGCGCTTCTCTTCCTTGCTTAGGCCCGAAAGGTCCTCGCCACGCTCAATCTGACGGCGCTTCTCTTTGGCAGTTGCCGGAACTACGCGAACAGAACTCGCGGCAGTGCGGGCAGGCTTTGCCGAGGCAGCGGACTTGCGAACATAGCCGCCCTTAGACTCGGCTGCCGGGGTACTTTCGTTGTTCTGGCTTCGCTTGCTCACTTACTTGTTCTCCTTCATGGGCTCAAACTTGGTACCGGTGATAGCCTCAAAGGCCTCACGGTAGCGCTGAGACGTACCCTCAAGTACGTCGGCGGGAAGATGCGGCGGCTCGCCGGTCATATCCCAGTTGGCACGCAGCCAATTGCGCAGGTACTGCTTATCAAAGCTGGACTGAACCTTGCCTTCCTCATAGGAATCAGCAGGCCAGAAGCGGCTGGAATCGGGCGTCAGGCACTCGTCAATCAGGGTAACCTTGCCATCGATAATGCCAAACTCAAACTTGGTGTCGGCAATAATCACGCCGCGCGTAAGTGCATACTCAGCAGCAGCGGTGTAAATCTTAAGCGAGAGATCACGAATCTGAGAGGCAATGTCCTCGCCAACAATCTCAACGCAGCGCTCGTACGAGATGTTCTCGTCATGGTCACCAATGGCAGCCTTGGTAGAAGGCGTAAACAGTGGCTCGGGCAGCTTAGAAGCCTCGGTCAAACCAGCCGGCAACTTAATGCCGCAAACCGTGCCATCCTCGTCATAGGTCTTCTTGCCCGAACCAGTCAGGTATCCGCGCACAATGCACTCAATCATGATGGGCTGAGCCTTCTTGACCAGCATGGCACGACCGTGCAGATAGTCACGATACTCAGCAAACTCCTCAGGGAAATCTGCCGGGTCAAGCGAAACCAAGTGGTTGGGCACAATATCAGAGAACTTGTCGAACCAGAACGCAGAGATGCGGTTCAGGATTTCACCCTTATAGGGAATCTCGTCTGGAAGAATAAAATCGAACGCAGAGATGCGATCGGTAGCAACCATCAGCAGGTTGTCACCAGCATCGTAGATGTCGCGAACCTTACCGCGGGAATCAGGACGGCGATCCATCGAAGTCACGTGAGTCAGCTCCTCTTGTCGATGCGAAACGTTACTGCGGCGGCGGTCAGGGCCTTAAGCCACAGCTAGTGCTCCATTGTAGTAGATACAGACTGCTGCACATGCTCGCGCGGGAGATGAATCGTAAAAGTCGTACCCTTTTCAAGTTCAGACTCCACCGCAATGAAGCCGTGATGGCGCTCAATGATCTGTTTGGTCACAGCAAGACCCACACCAAGGCCGCCAGCCTCACGCGCTCGACTAGCATCGGCGCGCCAGAAGCGCCCAAAAATGCGCGACAGATCTTCCTTGGCAATGCCAATACCCGTATCAGAGACCGAAATCATCACATGCTTGCGGTCGAGCGAGACAGAAACAACAACCCAGCCACCCTCAGGCGTGTAGCGCATGGCGTTACTCATCAGGTTAATAACTGCCTGTGTAATCATGTCAGGGTCAAGCTCGAGCAAGGGGCACTTGCCTTGTGTCTCATCGGCAAAGCGCAGGCGCAAATCGCGCTGAACAAACAGTGGCTCCTGCGCGTTAACCACGCCGCGCACCAGCTCAACCACATCCACCGACTCAAGATTGAGCGGCGCCGTATGGTTTTCCATGCGTGAAAGGTCAAGCATCTGCTGCACCAGACGAGCAAGGCGACGCGTCTCAGAAGCAACTGTCTCTAGGTGCTCATCGTCTGTGGGATAGACGCCATCTTGCATGGCCTCCACCGTAGCGAGCATGGCCATAAGCGGTGTGCGAAGCTCGTGGGCAACGTCTGAGGTAAGACGGCGCTCGTGCTTTAGGTCTTTTTCCAGCGAGGTTGCCATCTCGTCAAAGGTCTCGCCTAGCTGGTCAATCTCATCGTCACCACGCAGGTTGGTACGCGCAGAAAGGTCACCGTCGCGAATCTGCTTAGCGGTACCCGTAATGCGGCGAATAGGATTGGTGAGCATGCGCGAAACCAAGAAGCCGATGAACAGCGAGATAACCACCGCGATAATCGCCGCAAGCAGCATGGCATCAATGGTCTTTTCCCTAAAGGCCGAGTCGGTCTTGGTAAGCAGGGCATCGCTACCAAGTACCCACAAGCGCACCTGGCCAACCTTTTGACCATCGGAGGTTAGAATTGCCTCGGTAACAGCACCTTCTTGATCGGTGGGAGCGGTGGAAACAAGCCCGTGACGATCAAATTCCAAGGTGGTTTTCTCGCCAGCCGAGGAGCCCGAATCCGTACTTGTGATGCTTGAGCTAGTGGAGTCAGCGTCGGCAGAACTAGTATCAGTGGAATCAGTGGAGCTCGTGTCTACAGAGCTTGCGTCAGCATCGGTGGACCCAACTTCGGTGGAGTCAGAACTAGAGTCAACAGAATCAGCTTCGGTAGAGCCCGTGTCCACAGAGGCAGAACTAGAGTCAGCAGAATCAGCTTCGGTAGAACCCGTGTCTGACGTAGCGTCTTTTTTCACGTCAGCCGCAGCAGGAGCCAGCGACCACGTGTCGTCATACAAAATGGTGCCGTCGCTATCAAGCACCTGTAGCCCAATGTCTTCAGAAATTGAGCTGGAGCTCGCCACAGAATAGATGCCCTCAAGCGTCCATTCGCCCTGCTCCTCATAGCTATCAGCAAGCTTTTGGGAGGTGAGCTGCGCAAGCTCAATCACATTCGCGCGTGTGTAGTCAGAAAACGCGCTGCCCCACACCACCATGATGACGCAAACCAGCACACACACCGTCATAAGCGAAGTGAGTGCAAACGAAATCACCGTGCGCGTAGCATAGCTCATGCCTGGGCGCGAATCGGAACGAGGCGTGTTCCAGCTTGCGCGGGAATTCGCCTCGTTTTCTTGCTTATGCTTTTGACCAATAACGAGCTTTGCAGGAAGCATTACTTGGAGCTACCCTCGCCGTCCTTGGGCTGCTGCGGAGCCTCAAAGCGATAACCCACACCATGTACGGTGTAGAGCCACTTGGGCTTCTTGGGGTCGTCGCCCAGCTTGGCGCGCAGGTTCTTTACATGGCTATCAATCGTGCGCTCATAGCCCTCAAAGTCGTAGCCCAAAACCTTCTCAACCAGCTCCATGCGGTTGTACACACGGCCGGGGTGACGAGCCAGGGTGGTGAGCAGCTTGAACTCAGAAGCAGTAAGGTCAACCTCGGTGCCCTCAACCAAAATCTTATGACCCGAAATATCGATAACCAGATCGCCAAAGTCGAGCACCTCAACCTGCGGCTCATCGGCAACATGCGTGCGGCGGAACAGCGCGCGCACACGAGCAACAAGCTCACGCGGAGAGAACGGCTTGATCAGGTAGTCGTCTGCGCCAAGCTCAAGACCGATAATGCGGTCCTCAACCTCGCCCTTTGCAGTCAGCATAATGATGGGCACATCGGAGGTATCGCGAATGGCACGGCAAACGCGCTCGCCAGAAAGCTTAGGAAGCATGAGGTCGAGCACAATAAGATCAAACTGATGCTTCTCAAACTCCTCAACGGCAGACTGACCGTCACCTACGCCAACAACCCAATATCCCTCGCGCTCAAGATAGGCAGCAACGGCGTCGCGAATTGCTTTCTCGTCCTCAACGAGGAGGATCTTCCTTGCATCCGAAGCCATAGCAGGCCTCCTTATCTAATCAATCCATGAACTTAGCCATTCTACCGCACGAAACGCATTTGCGTTTCGCACATATGTCGACGAGTCTACCCAAGAAGGCAGACGGCGCATATCTGCGTTACATTGTTCCCAGTTCCACTCATTTTCTTCCAGGAGAGTCATGGCTTTTCACATTCGCCGCGCAACCATCGCAGATTCTGCCGCCATGCTGCGCATTTATGAGCCGTATGTGCGCACCACAACCGTTACGTTTGAGTTTGAGTCGCCCAGTTTAGAAGAATTTTCTGCGCGCGTAGCTTTTGCGCTCAAGCATTTCACGTGGCTTGTCATTGAGGATGTGGATGAGACTTTGGATGCTCAGACTTCTAGTAGAGTAGCAAGTAGCATCACAACAAGCACCGAGGATTACTGCCACTCAAATGGCCGTGACGCCAGCAATGCAAGCAAGAGCGGCGCAACCATTCTCGGCTATGCCTACTATGGCCCCTTGGGAGAACGCGCAGCTTACCAGTGGTCTGCCGAAACATCCATCTATCTTGATATGGCACAAACTGGCCGCGGCCTAGGCACGCATCTTTTAGATGCTCTTGAGGCCTGCATGGCTGCGCAGGGCATTTACACCAGCGAAGCATGCATTACATCAGAAAACATTGGCTCGCAGGAGTTTCATCGGCAACACGGTTATACCGAGTGTGCGCGCTTTCATAACTGCGCAAGCAAGTTTGGCCATTGGCTAGGCACCGTGTGGATGGAAAAGCAGTTAGCACCCTATGTGGAGGCGCCTAAACTGATTCACCCATTGGACGAAGTATCTCTCACACGCATTCTTACCAGCGCAAATAAGCAGCTACAACTCTAGAGCGAAAACGTGCGCACGCACACAGCCTCAGGAATACCCTGCGCATTCTTGGTTGTGGCAAACGTCACCAAGGTAGAAGTCTGACCCTCACTTGCAGGATAGTCTCCATAGTCAAGCGATCGGTCGGGGCAGGTAACAACCGCATAGGTCTGCTTGTCCAAGTCGAGCACACAGGTAGACGAACGCGTTTTCATGCAAATATGGTTGCCTGTGCCACTCACACCAGCTGCGGGCTCGCGGCCCACATAGACAAACGGTCCACCCTCGCGACCCAGGTAGTAGCCCATGTTTCCAAGCTTGCCACTATCGGAATAAGTTGCCTCAATAGCAAACGCAAACATCTCGTTAATGTAGGTTGCTTCAAATGGACGCACCGATGCCGGCAAAACAAGCTGGTCAATCTGGCCATTAGCATTGAGCAAATCCAAGGCGGTCATGCCGTAGTAGGTACCCTCGTCCTCCAAAACGCGCGGAGCGATGGTCAAAATTCCGTTGGAAACGCGCGGATGTGTGGCAAAACGACCTGGTGAGATATACAGATCAGTCTTGGATTCCTCGTCGATGTCTCGCATATAACAATGGCTCGACTCGGTGGTTTTAGAGCCGTAAGTACTGGGCATCTTTTGCCAAATAACCTTGGAGCCATAAGGAGAAAACATCGCCGGCTCCCAGTTCTCGTTACCATGATCGAGCTTTACAGCATCGCCCGAGAGCGCACCATTCGAGAACTTTTGCGCGTAAAGCGTCCAGGCCTTGGTGGCATAGTCAATCTCCACCCAGCAGAAAACGTTCTCGCCCACACGCACGTCAAAGAACTCGTATGCGCCGCCGTGAATAGTCTGTTCACACAGCGTAACAAGCTCGCCTGTTGAGAGTGAAAGTGCGCCAATCGTGTTGGGCGTTGCAGCAGATTCGGGCGCCATCATTGCTGCGGCCCAGGTACCCTCGCTATAAAACGGAATGGTTCCCACAGGCAGTGTCCAAGTATTGGCTGCCTCAAGATCGGTTGAGACGTTCTCAAACTCATCGAGGGCGTCGGTAATCTGCGACTCGTCTTTCACTACCTGAGGCTCACCGGTGGTGCTCTTCGCACGGTTCTCAGGAATGGAACAGCCCGAGACAGCCACCGCCGCGGCAGTTGCACCAGCGGCGGCAGCACTCACGCCAAAAAAGCTCCGGCGCGTTATTCCTTTTTTGCCAAACAGGCTCATGCCCCGGCCTTAGCCTTGGCTTCTTTCAAGGCGAGCGTAAGCTGATCAGCACACGAAGTATTACGCGGACCGCAGGTGTTACCAGCAAGAATATCAACAATGCGATCCACCGGCTGACCAGCTACAAGCTTAGAAATAGCCTTGAGATTACCGTTGCAGCCACCCTGGAATGCAACGCTCTCAATGGTCTGGCCATCGTCAGAAACACAGAGGTGAATGTTGCGCGAACACACACCGTGCGGCTGGAAATCAAACTCGATCATAAATGCACCCTCCCCAGGATACGGTTAGTCAAACGAGAGTTCCTCGAGGCGATCAAACACCACGTCAACGCGCGTTAAGAAATCCCACGGATCAAAAATCTCATCGAGCTTTGCGGAGTCGATGGTGCAACGCGGATCTGCCTCGAGCTTCTGTTGGAATGTGGTGCCATCAACACAGTCCTGCACCTCGTGCCAGGTAGCCATAGCATTTTCCTGCACGATGGCGTAAGCCTCCTCGCGCGTGATGCCCGTATCCACCAAAGCCAAGAGCACCTTAGAGGAGAAGATCAAACCACGCGTCTTGTTGAGGTTAGCCATCATGCGGTTGGGATACAGTTGCAGACCATCAATTACGCGCAGCAGGCACTGGAACATATGGTCAAGCGCAATAAAGCTATCGGCCTGCGCCACACGCTCAGCAGAGCTGTGTGAGATGTCGCGCTCGTGCCAAAGAGCCACGTTGTCAAAGGCAACCTGCGCGTTAGCCTTTACCACACGAGAAAGGCCGCAGACCTTCTCCATAGTAATGGGGTTGCGCTTGTGCGGCATAGCCGAGCTGCCCTTCTGGCCCTTCTTGAACGGCTCCTCTGCCTCCAAAGTATCAGTCTTTTGCAGATTACGCACCTCAGTTGCAATGCGCTCGCAGGTAGATGCTGTAGTAGCAAGCACGCCAGCCAGATAAGCATGGTGATCGCGGCTAATAACCTGCGTGGAAAGCGGATCGTGCACAAGACCCAAGTGCTCACAAACGTACTCTTCTACAAACGGCTCAATGGAGCTATAGGTACCCACTGCACCAGAAATGGCACCAAAGGCTACGTTCTTACGAGCATCAATAAGGCGGTCGAGGTCGCGGCGTAGCTCCCAAGCCCAAGAGCCAAACTTCATACCAAAGGTCATAGGCTCAGCATGAATACCATGCGTACGGCCAGCGCACAGAGTGTTGCGCTCCTCAAAAGCGCGGCGCTTGCAAATCTCACCAAGTTTACGAACGTCCTCGATAATCAGGTCGCATGCCTGCGTGAGCTGATAGCACAGCGCGGTATCGCCAAGGTCAGAGCTGGTCATGCCATAGTGAACCCAACGGCTCGGCTTAGGCTCGCCCTCGGGAACCTCAGCATCAATGTAGGAGCCCATATTGGTGAGGAAAGCGATGACATCGTGGTTGGTCACAGCCTCAATCTCGTCAACTTCTTCCTTCACGAACTTAGCGTGCTCACGAATCCAAGCAGCCTCTTCGCGCGTAATACCAATGCGGCCGAGCTCAGCTTGAGCCTCGCAAGCCAGCACCTCAATCTCCTGCCAGACGGCGTACTTGTTTTCCAATGAGAAGATGTGGCCCATCTCCGGACGCGTGTAGCGATCGATCATCCTAGCTCCTTATAGCTGGCGCGACTCATCAATACGTGCGTTATTGTACCGTCCGCGCCGGTAGACGCACAAAGCCACATAGAAAAAGGCGGCCTCCATAAGGAAGCCGCCTCACATGTGCACTGGAGCGGGCAACGGGACTCGAACCCGCGAGTGTCAGCTTGGGAAGCTGATGCCTTACCACTTGGCGATGCCCGC
>CAVJWJ010000024.1:20988-22825 GCA_963653375.1 Roseburia sp. CAG:303 | reverse complement strand
AACAAGATGAGCACAAGTGATTCGAGCACAAGCGTTCCTTTCAACAAACAAGAATTGCTACGACTATGCGCGTCCATAACTCATCAATCAAACTGTTAGAATTGGTGAAATTCACAAATTGAATTTGTAGACAGCGTGTGCAGCGCAGTACCAAAGCCAGGTGAGTCCATGAATTTACAGAGTCTGGAATACGTGCAAGCTATTGCCCAAGAAGGCAGCTTTACCAAGGCAGCACGCCGCTTAAACGTCACCCAGCAAACCCTGAGTGCGCACGTGGCTTCTCTTGAACGTGAACTAGGGGTCGCACTTTTTATCCGTAGCACTCCGCTTGAGCTCACCCACGAAGGCGAGGTATTTGTTACCCACGCCAAACGCCTCACCCACGAGATTGGCGACCTCAAACGCGAAGTAGCTGCAAGCGATAAAGATCAAACCGGCACACTGCGCATTGGTATTGCCCACACCCGCGGCCGTGTGATTCTGCCGCCCGTCATCGAGCGATTCTGTTCCGAGTACCCCAACATCACTATCGAGCTGCGCGAAGCCAGTAACGCTGGTATCAATCAAGCGCTTACAGCAGGAGAACTCGACCTTGCCATTGCCGCTTTTGAGCACACGCCACCTGGCACGGAGCTGCGCGATTACTACCACGAACGCGTTATCTTGCTGGTAAGCGAGCACCTGCTCAAAGAGTGCAACATCGACCCCGACGCCATAGCAAAGCCGCTTTCACGCGGAAACCTCGCTCCCCTTGCGCACTGCCCCTTTGTACTGGGCCCACCAGAAGACATCACTGGTGAGCTCTCACTGCGTCTGCTTGAGCAGTCCAATTTCACACCCATCGTGCGCACGCGCTCCTCAAATATGGAAACCCTGCTCGCACTTTCTCTACGCGGTGTAGGCGCTAGCGTGCACCCCGAAAACCTTGTGGAAGCTACAGCAACCTCTGCTCAAAAGCGAGGGCTTAGAGCCTATAACCTGGGAAAAAGTGCCAGTTACGCCATTCGTTTTGCCCTGCCGGCTCGTGGGTATCGCTGGTGTGTAACCGAGGCGTTTATGAAAACCGCGCTGAACTGTCTGCCCCGTTAGTACGTATGACCCGCTCGCAGGCAGCATGTGTCATACTGACTGCGGACGAAAGGAAGTTACCCATGTATGACAATGGACCAGTACCAGGACGCAACGATGCCTGCTGGTGCGGCAGCGGCAAGAAATACAAGAAGTGCCATGAGGCATTTGACGAGAAACTGCAGCGTCTCTACGACCAAGGCGCCGAGCCACTCCCCCGCCACCTGTTCAAAACTCCTAAGGACATCGAAGGCATTAAGCGCTCGGCCGCAGTAAATATTGGCGTGCTCGACTATGTTGCCGAACACATCCACGCAGGAATCACCACCGAAGAAATTGATCGTTGGATTTACAACTACACCGTTGAGCATGGCGCTATCCCTGCAGACCTCAACTTTGAGGGCTATCCCAAAAGCGTTTGCACGTCCATCAACGACGTGGTGTGCCACGGCATTCCCAACGAGCACGACGTTCTGCAAGAAGGCGACATCATAAACGTGGACTGCTCCACCATCCTTGATGGCTACTTCTCCGACTCAAGCCGCATGTTTTGCATTGGCGAGGTTTCGCCCGAGCGCCAGCGCCTGGTAGACGTTACGCGCGAAAGCGTGCAGGCAGGTCTTGCTGCCGTAAAGCCCTGGGTTACCCTCAACGAGGTTGCCCGCGCCGTGCAGAACTGCGTGGAAGAAGCCGGCTTTAGCGTGGTGCGCGAGTTTGGCGGCCACGGCATTGGCAAGGAGTTCCACGAGGATCCCTTCGTAGGCTTTGT
>CAVJWJ010000024.1:0-20719 GCA_963653375.1 Roseburia sp. CAG:303 | reverse complement strand
GCCCCTCGCCCGTATTACAGCCTGCATTCTGTAAGGAGAGACTCATGAACATTCTCTGTTTGCTTCCGGTAAACAAAGCTCAGCAAGAGCGCATATGTACCGATGTGCCAGAAGGCTCGTTTACTTTTGTGGACCGCGCCGATGCAACAGACGCACAAATTGAGATCGCAGACGTTATTATTGGCAATCTTGATCCTGCACGCCTGAGCACCACGCGCAACTTGCGTCTACTGCAGCTCAATTCTGCAGGCTACGACAAGTATGCAGCACCCGGCATTGTGCCTGCAGGTGCCACCCTCGCCTGCGCAACCGGTGCCTATGGACAGTCTGTCTCGGAGCATATGTTTGCCATGACGCTTGCCATGATGAAGCGTTTGCCCAGCTATCGCGACTGTCAGCACGAACATGTTTGGACCGACCTAGGTCCCGTCACGACTCTAGTTGATGCCCAGGTGCTCGTACTTGGTGCAGGCGACATTGGCACGCACTATGCCACGCTTTGCGCCGCAATGGGCGCACACGTCACTGGTATGCGCCGCAGCGTCAAAGATGCCGTAGCTCCTTATGAGCGCATGGCGACCATGGACGTTCTGTACGAAGAGCTTAGCCACGCCGACATTGTGTTCTCAGTACTGCCGAGCTGCGACTCCACACGCGAGCTTGCTGATGCAAAGTTTTTTGACGCCTGCAAGCCGGGTGCCTACTTTATCAACGGTGGCCGCGGCGATCTGGTTGTCTCTACAGATCTGATTGCCGCCCTGGAATCTAAGCATCTCGCTGGCGCCGCACTCGACGTCACGTCTCCCGAGCCGCTCCCCGCAGACGATCCCCTATGGGATGCACCCAACTGCTTTATCACGCCGCACGTCTCGGGTTGGTATCACCTGCCTGTTACGCTCGAGAACATCATTGGCATTGCACTGGAGAACCTACACCATCTGGCCGCAGGAGAACCCATTCGCAACGCCGTGAGCTTGTAGGCCAGCAGCTCAACTATCCTGCCATCCAACAAGCAAGGCGACAGTGCCCACGTCGTGCACCTGCCGCCCGTACCTTCGCCATCCGCCCAACTCAAGGTGGGTGGCGTTCTTTTTATATACGTAACCTCACCTTAGGCAATCTCCACGCCGTTTGCCCCATCAATGCGCAGGTTGGCATTGTAGAAAGCCGTCAATGCTGCCACTGCGAGCGAGACATCGCGCACGCCGCCTGTCTCAAAACTCGAATGCATGGCAAGCTGCGGCAAGCCCACGTCCACCGCATGCATGCTTGCCTGCACGTTGGAGAGATTGCCCAGCGTGGAGCCACCCGCCATATCGCTGCGATTTGCAAAGACCTGATAGGGCACGTGCGCATCGGTAAGCACACCTATGAGCGCCGCGCGGCTAAAGGCGTCGGTGCAGTAGTGCTGATTTGCCGCCTCTTTAATTACCAAGCCACCATTTAGGAGCGGATAGTTACCCTCATCAGCTAGGTCAGGTCGGTTGGGGTGCAAGGCATGTGCGTTGTCGCACGAAACAAGCATCGAGCCTGCAAGCGCGCGATGATAGCCCTCCTCGTCAAAGCCAAGCTGCGCGTTAATGCGAGCCAAGGTGTCACGCAAGAAGGTAGAAAGCGCACCCTGCTTAGTGCCCGAGCCAACCTCTTCGTTGTCAAAACAAGCATATACAGAAATGTCCTGTTCGTTCACAGAAGCAAGCTGAGCCTTGAGCGCCGTAAACGCGCAGGCCAAGTCATCAAGCTTAGGCGCGGAGACAAACTCCTGCGCCATGCCCCACACGCAGGGCTTTTGGTGGTTCACGAGGAACAGGTCGCGCGCCACAATCTGTGCGGGCGTAACACCCAGTTCGCAGGCAAGCAGCTCGTCAAGCGAACCTGCTGCCAAAGCACCGGCCGAAACAAGCGGGTACAAATCGCGCGCTCGGTTGGGCGAGAAGCTCTCGTTTACACTGCGATCCATGTGAATGGCGAGGCTTGGAATGAGTGCCACGTCACCCTCAGGCGCCACAAGGCGGCTCTCGATGCGCGAACCCTCGCGCACCAGCACGCGGCCTGCAATACCCAACGGACGGTCAAACCAGGTGTAGTCAATCGCACCACCGTAAACTTCAACGTTGAGGCGCAGGCTCCCCTTTGGCCCCTCAAGCTCTGGATTGGCTTTGAGCTTAAAGGTGGGAGAATCGGCATGCGAAGCTGTGAACTGAAAATGATACGCGTCTGTCGCACCCGGCACAGGCACCCGCTCACCCACGTGCCATGCAATAACGCTCGAGTTGTTGCGGCAGGTATAGTAGCTGCCACCACGCTCTATCTGCCAGGTATCTCCCTCGGGCAGATAGACATATCCTGCCTGCTCAAGGTAGCCGCGGATGGTTGCCGCCGTATGAAACATACTCGGTGAGTTCTCAATAAACGAAAGCAACTCATGCGCGAGTTCGGTCTCGGCAGCTGTAATTGAATGGGTCAGATTCTCCATGGCAAACCGCTCCTGTATGCCTTATGCGATAGCTTGTGCGCTCCCAAGCCTACCGCGCCGGCGTGCAATGCGCAAAGTATAATGGGCGCAAACAACGCGTAAACAAGGAGCGTGCACATGGTGCGTGGCATTGGTATCGACATGGCCTCAATCTCGGAAATTGAACGCTTGGCAGGCCCCATCAATGCCGAGTATCCTGAGGCGCTCGACCCCTTTATCACGCACACCTTTAGCCCTGCAGAAATTGAGATTGCCCTCTCGCGCCACCGCCCAGCGGAGTTTTTAGCTGGGCGCTTTGCGGTAAAAGAGGCAGCGTTTAAGGCGCTCGCTCCGCTCACGCGCGAGGGCTTTGACCTGCGTATTATTGAGACCCTCTGCGCCGATTCGGGCGCACCGTATATCAACCTTGCAACGCCACGTCTGCAGCCTGTGCTAGAAGAAACGGGCGTAAGCGAGCTTTTGGTCTCCATTACCAACGAGGACAACTACGCCGTGGCGATTGTTCTTGCGCAGTAAGAGCGTGGGCTGCATACTCTGTAATTCGCGCACCCTCGATGCGCAGCAGCCACTCTTTACGCTCAAGACCACCCGCATATCCCGTAAGCGAACCCCTCGCCCCCACCACGCGGTGGCAGGGCACAATGATCGAGACCGGGTTTTTACCCACGGCACCTCCCACTGCACGAGCACTCGCGGGACGCACGTCTCCTGCAGCCGCACGAGCTGCACTCACTCGCTCAGCTACCTGCGCATACGTTAGCGTTTCGCCACGTGGAATACGCTGCAGCTCGCGCCAAACCTCCTGCTGAAAAGGTGTACCTAGTAAACACAAAGGCGGCGTATAGGCAGGTTCATGTCCTGCAAAGTACGCCTCAAGCCATCCCCAGGTGTAATCGAGCACCGCAGAGGCTGAGCCCAAACCGCCCGCAACACCCTCGCCATCGAGCGTTGAGCCAAAATGCCGCTGCCCCGCAAACCACAAGCCCGTTAAGCCACGCGCATCGGCAGCAAGCGTAATCTCACCCAGTGGAGAGCGGTACACCTTGGTAATCATGAGGTCCTTTCGTCTATCCAGCTTGTTCAGTATAGAGGTAGCGCGCTGCAGCACAGAGTCCGTATGCAAAGCTGAAACACAGCAGTTGGCGCGGGACTCCTGCAGAACCACTACCAAACCCGACACAAAAACTGTTGCAAACCGAAGCCTAGCCAGTCAAAACGAGCGCCTCAAACCGCACACGCCGCACCACGCCCGCGCTGCCCAAGGCCACGGTTCTGTAGCCCCTCTGAACCTGCGAATTTGCCGCCAATCCGGACGAAATTCGGGTAATACTAAGCTCAATTCAACAGATAGGAACAAATCATGGCATATATCGAGTTCAAGGACGTTATCAAGGCCTACGGATCGGGCGAGACCGAGATTCACGCACTCGACGGCGCAAACTTTTCGGTAGAGCGCGGCGAGCTTGCCATCATTTTGGGCGCCTCGGGTGCTGGCAAAACCACCGCCCTCAATATCCTGGGCGGCATGGACAGCGCCACTGCGGGCACCGTTACCGTAGATGGCCGCAACATTAGCAGTGCCAGCGAGTCTGAGCTTGTGGATTACCGCCGCGCAGACGTTGGCTTTGTCTTCCAGTTTTACAACCTGGTTCCCAATCTCACCGCCCTCGAAAACGTAGAGCTTGCAGCACAGATTTGCCCCGACTCCCTCGACGCCGCGCAAACCCTTGCCAAGGTTGGCCTAGCCGAACGTATGGACAACTTTCCAGCACAGCTCTCAGGCGGCGAGCAGCAGCGCGTAGCCATCGCCCGCGCACTTGCCAAAAATCCCAAGCTTCTGCTGTGTGACGAGCCCACCGGCGCTCTCGACTACCAAACCGGCAAGCAAATTCTGGCGTTACTACAAGACACCTGCCGCCGCGAGGGTATCACCGTCATTATCATCACGCACAACTCAGCACTCGCCCCTATGGCAGACCGTCTTATCCGCTTTAAGAGTGGCCGCGTAATCTCTGAGGAGCTACAGCCCGAGCCCATGCCCATCGAGCAGATCGAGTGGTAGGCCCCATGGCATCAAGCACAACACCTACAGCATTCCACCGAGGCATCTGGCGCACCATCCGAGGCAGCCTCAAGCGCTATCTCTCCATTTTGACCATTACTGCCCTGGGCGTAAGCATCATGATTGGCCTCAATGCTGGCTGCGAAGACCTGCGCGCCTCCGTTGACGCTTATTTTGACCAGCAGCATGTCTATGACATCAGCATTCAGTCGACCTTGGGCCTTACCGGCGACGACGTAAGAGCCGTATCCAAGGTATCCGGTGTAGAAAGCGCCGAAGGTATCTACAGCGAGACTGCCTACACTACCATTGGCTCCCAAAACGAGCGCGTCAATGTGCAAAGTCTTTCTAAAAACAACCTTGACCAGCCAGTTATTGTAGAAGGCGGCCTCCCCGACAGCTCAAGCAAGGTGGCTGTAACCGAGCGCTTCTTAAAAGACTCGGGCAAAAAGATTGGCGACACGCTCGCGTTTAGTGCAAGCAAGAGCACCGACGAAGACACCGAATCGGACGCTACCGAGGTCTTTGAGCAGCGCGAATACACCATCTGTGGCTCGGTCCTTGACCCCACAGACATCATGCCCGATACGACCACCAACTCGTTTCGCGCCACCTCGCTGGCCGACTACTCCTTCTACGTAACCGAGAGTGCAGCAACCTCCACAGCCTTTACCACCATCCACCTGAGCGTTGAGGGCGCGGACGAGCTGGACTGTTACTCAAACGCCTATGACAAGCTTGTAAGCCAGGTAAAGCAAAAGCTCGAAGACATTGCCTCCAGGCGCGAAGAAGCCCGCGAAAAAGAGCTCCGCGAAGACTCAAGCGAAGAAATTGACACCATGGAGCGCGCAGCAAAGCTTCAGTTTACGCTGCAGCGCCAAAAGCTCGCCCGTCTGCCCGAAGGATCAGCCGAGCGCACTGCTGGCGAAGCAGCGCTTTCTCAGCAAGAGGCCGAGACCGAGGCACAGATTGCCGAAGCGCGTGCTCAGCTTGCAGACATCGACGATGCTGTTTGGTATATCCAAGACCGCTCAAACATTGCGAGCTTTGCGAGCGTAGACTCCGACTCGTCCTCTATCCAAGCCATCGCTACCGTCTTTCCGCTCATCTTCTTTGTGGTGGCAGTACTCATTAGCCTCACCACAGCCACGCGCATGGTAGAAGAAGAGCGCACGCTTATTGGCCTCTACAAAGCGCTTGGCTACAGCCGCAGAAGCATCCTTTCCAAGTACATCGTCTACTCGCTTTCGGCCTGTCTGTTGGGCGGCGCCGTGGGCTGCCTCATTGGCTTTATTGCCTTGCCGGAGTTCCTGTTCATGGTGTTTCGTCAGATGTACGACCTACCCACCATGCTGCTAAAACTCGACCTGGTACGCATGCTTATCTCGGTAGGTCTGTTTGCTGCAGGCATTACCGGAGCCACGTGGATTGCCTGCAGAAACGAGCTTTCCGAAACGCCTGCGGCCCTCATGCGCCCTCGTGCTCCACGCGCTGGCTCACGTATCTTACTTGAGCGTATACGCCCCCTGTGGCGCCGCATGGGCTTTTTAAACAAGGTAACTGCGCGCAATCTGTTCCGCTATAAGAAGCGCGCCTTTATGACCATCTTTGGCATCGCGGGCTGCACGGCGCTCGTTATCTGCGGCATTGGTATTCGCGACACCGTGGTGAGCCTCTCGCCCAAGCAGTACGGCGGCGTGACGCGCTATGACCTGATGGCCGTAGCCTCCGCCTCAGACTTCTCCGACCTGGCTGACAATCTTGCCAAGCAAGACGAAGTAGAAGACGAACTCCGCGTACAAACAGACAGCGTGAGTGTGGAGTACCAGGACGAAAAAGAAACCGTTCAGCTGGTTGTTATTCCCACCGGCAAAGAAGACGAGCTTGACTCATACGTACGCCTTGCCGACGAGGATGGGCAGCGTGTAAGCCTCTCCGATACAGGTGTGGTTATCACCAAGAGCGCCAGCATGGTGCTGGGCACCAAGGCGGGAGACACCATAACCGCGCAAGACAGCGCACTCAAGACTGCAGACCTCACCATTGCAAGCACTGCCATGAGCTATCTAGGCAACACCATCTACATGACGCAGGAGCTCTACGAGCAGGCCTTTGACACTTCCTATGCCGAAAACGCTGTGCTCGCGCACCTTAGCGGCACAAACGAAGAACAGATTGAGTTTTGCGAGCAGACAAGCCAAGACGGATGGCTTAGCTGCACTTCTACCGCAGCTCACGTGCGCGATTTTGAGCAAAACTTCGCCATCGTCAACGCCGTGGTTGTGCTTATCACCGTTATGGCAGCATGCCTCTCGTTTGTTGTGGTCTTCACCCTCTCGACCACCAACATCTCTGAGCGCGAGCGCGAGCTTGCCACCATCAAGGTCTTGGGCTTCAAGGCGCCCGAGGTGCACCACTACGTAAACAAAGAGACGCTCGTACTCACCGCCATGGGTGCTGCCATAGGCATACCCTTGGGCTACGTGCTGGCAGAAAGCTTTACCTACGTGTTGCAGATGCCCTCGCTCTACTTTGATGTAGAGGTGGCTCCTGTGACGTACGTCATTGCCGTGGCACTCTCGTTTGCCTTCACGATTGTGGTGAATCTGGTTACTAACCGCTCGCTCGACCGCATTGACATGGTGGGTGCGCTTAAGTCTGCCGAGTAACGCGAAGGCGAGGCAGCGCAGCGCAAAACGCGAATGAGGGGTGCTCAGCCGCATCAGGCCAAGCACCCCTCATGCACTCGTGTAATTGACGAGCCGGTTACAGGCTCACGGTAAAGCGAATGGTATGCGCGTCTACGGCACTTGCCGCGATGGTACCACCATGCGCCTCCACAATGGCACGCGCAACGGAGAGACCCACGCCCGAGCCTCCTGTCTCAGAGTTACGTGAGGTATCAGCACGATAGAAACGCTCAAAGAGGCGATCAAGGTCGCCTGCAGGCATCTCGTCTACCGCGTTTGTTACCACAAGACGGGCGCCTGCACGCTCAGATGTCAGCGCAAGCTCAATCACACTCGCATCGCTTGCATAGCGCGTGGCATTGTCGAGCAAGAGCTCCACCACCTGCGAAAGCGCTGCTGCGTCTCCGCGAACCCGCACGCCCGTTGCAATTGTACGCGAGAGGCGCCGCCCGCGCGACTCCGCTACCGATACAAACGGCTCTGACGAAAGCTCTACCAGCTCAGAAAAATCGACCTCGCTGCGGGCAAAACTTGTAGCACCCTCGTCCATGCGCGCCAAAAACACCAGGCGCTCCGTCAGTGCCGAGAGGCGTGCTACTTGCGTAGCAATGCTTTGCGTCCACTCACTCTCGCCCGACTCAATCTCCTGCACATCGTTGGCAGCGCCAATCACCGCAAGAGGCGTTTTAATCTCGTGGCTCGCGTCGGTAATAAAGCGCTTTTGCTTTTCGTAGGCCTCCACAATGGGACGCACGGCAATACGCGAAAAGAGCGTCACCAGCAAGAACACCAGTAACAGGCCAGCCACGCTGATAGCAGCACTTACTGCCAAGAAGCTTTCAAAACTCGAAAGGTCGCGCGAGCAGTCCACAAACACATAGAGCGTCGAGCCATCCTGCTCTCCCGCAACCGCCAAGTAACGGTATGCGCCGTAGAAACCCTTGGTCTTACCCTCAGCCGCGAGCGTTTGCGCATACGACTGCGCATCCGATGAGCTGGCTGCAGCAATATGAGAGACGTCCACATCGAGCACGCTGCCATCCGAGGCAAGCTCAACAGCAAAGTATCTAGTCTCGAAAGGCGCTTCCTGGTCTGCTGTTTTAGTAGGAGGCTCCGTCGCAGCCATATGCAGGGCGTTCTCGCCCGTGCGCCCCTCTGCAGTTTGAGGCTTTACCGTCTGCGTATCAGAAGATGCCTCGCCATCAGGCTTCTCCGGTACGTCTGTGCTGTCCTGCGCCTTGGGATCCTCAGTGTCTGCTGCCTGGTTATCCTCGGGAAAGCTGCCGCCGTTTTGCGCGATGAGCTCCAAGCGGCTATCAGCCGCACGTACCACGTTGATATAGTTAAGCACGTTTACCGTGCACATAATGAGGGCCAGCACCACCGTTACGGCGCACATGGCTACCAGCACAAACTTTCGGCGCAGGCGCTGCTCCATCAGGCGGCCCCCTCGATTACCTCAAGCGAGTACCCCTGATTGCGCGAGGCACGAATGGCCACGTTGGCGCCCACCGCGCTGAGTTTCTTGCGCAGGTAAGAAATGTAGACCCACACTACGTTAGTGGTCTCCAAGGCATCGTCGCCCCACACGCGCGTAAGCAGCTGCTCTGTGGCCGTGCAAACACCGGGGTGCGCCATGAAATACTCCATGAGCTGAAACTCGCGATTTGCCAGGTGCTCCTCACCCTCAGGGCCAGCAAGCGTACAAGCGCGACAGTCAAGCCGCACATTGCCTATCGCAAGCGTAGTGGAATCAACGGCGCTGGTTGCGCGCGTCATAGCGCGAATACGCGCCAGCAGCTCTTTAGCAGCAAAGGGCTTGGTGAGGTAGTCATTGGCGCCTGCATCGAGGCCCTCCACTTTGTCAGCCACCTCACTTTTAGCGGTCAGCATAATCACGGGCAGACGCAAACCTGCCTCGCGCGCATGACGCAACACCTCGATGCCATCCATGCCCGGCATCATGATGTCCAGAATGGCGCCGTCAAATTCCTGGTGCAACAGGTGATCGAGAGCCGTTGTGCCATCGAGCACCGCATCAACCTCGTAGCCGCTGTGCTGCAGAATTGCCGTTAAAGCACGCGAAAGCTCGCGCTCATCCTCGGCCAGCAAAAGTCTCATGGAAACCCCCGTTTCGCACTGTGCAGTATCTGCCACAGATAATAGACCAGCCGCAGCGTGGCTTAGGCGAACCTTAAAGTTCTCGCAGGCACGCGGCATTACCGCAGGATAAACCTTAGCCAAACCTAAGCTTGCCCCACGCAGAGCTTGCATGGCCTCGCAGGCGGTACAACTTCAATCGAGCAACGGCACGGACGCGAGCGGTTCTTTGCTCTCCTTCCCCCGCCGAGCGCCTCCGTGCCGACGTTGCTCGCAAGACGGTTTATACGTGCGCCGGCAAGCGACTCAGCCAGCGCCGAGAAACGATAGGAGAAACGATTATGGAAACCAACGACTTCACCCGCAGCACACAGACAACCTCTACAGGCAACGCTGCATCAAACGCCACGACGGCAGGCTACGGAGCCCCGGCGGCAAGTGCTGCAGCAAGCACCGCAGCTCCAGCTACGCATGCTGCCGCAGCGCACACGTCGCAGCAGACATCCGTTGCACCTGCAGTAGCTCCAGCACCGGCTCCTGCGCCCGCCCCCGCAGCCACAGCCGCAACAGCTGCTCCCGAAGATAAAAGCAGCCGCGGCACCACCTTGCTGCTCATCTGCGTACTCGCTGTAGTGTGCGGCCTTGCTGGTGGCCTTGCGGGTGGCGCCATCATGAGCGCCATTACTGGTAGCAATAACCAGGGTTCGCAAGAAGCTATGGGGCAGATGGGCGGCATGAGCGATGGCCAGTCCATGGGCCAGCCGGACGGTCAGCAGGGCGGCAACGCATCGGGCACCTCCGACTCCAGCTCGAGCGACAACGCGAGCACAGATGGCAACTCCGCAGATGGTCAGTCCAGCAACGGTGCGCCTGAACCTCCTAGCGGCAACGGCAGCAACGCTTCTGGCAACGGCGGTGGCGATTCTGCTACTGGCGGCAACGGTGCAAGCAATGCAGATGGTGGTAACACCTCCGATAGCGACGCAGCCACTACCAGCGCCAATGGCGTCGAAACAACGCAGACCGCTTAATAGCCCCCACGATATCTCGTATACCTGCCCCCTCGAGAAACAGGTTACTCCTCGATGAAACGCATCCATCGCGAGACAGGCGGCATAGCCCTCTTGCTGGCCGCCGCCTGCTTTGTCTTCTTTTGGAATCTCGCTGCCTCTGGCTACGCCAACGAGTTTTACAGCGCCGCGGCTCAAGCTGCTTCTCAAAACTGGAGCGCCTTTTTGTGGGGATCGCTTGACGCAAGTGGCGCTATAACGGTGGATAAGCCGCCTGCGTCCATCTGGCTTATGGCGCTTTCGGTGCGCACTTTTGGCCTCAACTCATTTGCCATCCTGCTGCCTCAGGCACTCATGGGTGTTGCCTCAACCGCTTTGCTCTATCGCATGGCAGCACGCGCTTGGGGACATCGCAGCGGTATGATCTGTGGCCTTATCTTTGTCACTACACCTGTCGCAGCGCTCATGTTCCGTTTTAATAACCCCGATGCGCTTCTGATATTACTCTCCCTACTCGCAAGCGACCTTGTTATTCGAGCTGTCACGCTTGCACCCACAACAAAGCACGCAAACGCGCACAGAAGCGCCTTGTACACGGCAGCTGGTCTTTGCTGTGGCTTTGGGTTTTTAACCAAGCAGCTCCAAGTACTCCTCGTAGTACCTGGCTTTGGTCTTGCCATGCTTTTCCTTGCACCCACCACCGTGCGCCGCCGTTTACTCGACAGCGTCATTGCCCTGAGTTCTATGGTTTTAGGCGCTGGATGGTGGGTACTTTTGACCGTCATAGTACCCAGTGGCTCGCGCCCCTACATTGGCGGCTCGCAGACCGACTCGTTTATTGAGCTCACCTTTAGTTATAACGGCTTTGGACGCTTAACCGGAGACGAAACCGGCTCAGTAGTGCCAGGTGGCGGCGGTACCAATGGCAGCATGTGGGGTGAGACAGGGCTTTTGCGTCTCTTTGGCTCCGACTTTGCCGATCAGTTCTCGTGGTTAGCACCTATCGCCCTTGCGGGGCTTGTACTCGCTGTCGCTCTCTTTATCAAGCATATGGCCCAGCTCCACGCCGCACAGAAAACAGGTAGCGCAGTCGCCCTTACGGCAAATGAGCGTGTCTCAGCCGCCACACTCACTGTCATGGGCAGCTGGCTTTTTGTGACCTGGATTGTTTTTAGCCTTATGGCAGGTATCTTCCATGCCTACTACACGGTGGCACTTGCTCCCGCCATAGCCATTATGGGTGCGTTCTTCCTGCATGCGCTTGTCACCATGCGCAACCGAACCGCCGCACAAACTTGGGTAGCAGCGTTCATAGCTATCGAAGGTATCTGGTGCTTTTCCCTGGTTATGCAGCAAGTCAGCTTCCGTCTGCTTGCCTATATCATCCTGCTCGTGAGTATCGTCGCCAGCATCGCGCTCCTTATCTTGGCATGGCTACAGGTAAACGAACCCGCACGTCAAAGACTCCACACCATCGCGCGCATTGTTTGTGCCCTTGCCTGCGTTGCCATTCTCGCTGGTCCTGCCACGTGGACCTGGTACACCATCTCCACAGGCCACACCGGGTCGCTCCCCAGCGCAGGCCCCTCAGGCATAATGGACGATGGCGCTGGTAGAGCAGGTAACCCCGGTGGCGGCGGAGGCAGCAGCCTTCTCAATGGAACTAATGCTGAAGATGAGCTTGTAAGCCTGCTCACCGAAAACGCGAGCGGCTATCGTTGGGCCGCAGCCACCACGGGCTCCCAAAATGCCGCCTCATACCAGCTGGCAAGCGGACTCCCCATCATTGCCATTGGCGGTTTTAACGGCTCAGACCCTGCGCCTACGCTTGAGCAGTTCAAGTCTTATGTAGAGCAAGGTCTCGTGCGCTACTACATTACAAGTGACGGCATGGGAGGCACTCAACAGGGTGGCTCAGATGCCGCAAGCCAGATTGCTGCCTGGGTGCAAGAGAACTTCACCGCGCAAACCGTGGGCAACGTTACGATGTATGACCTCGCGCAGTAATACAGTCAAATAGAAAGAAGGCGGCTGGCTGTACCTCATACCAGAGGTCAACCATGCCGCCTTCCACGTCTAGAGCCATCTCAAAAAGCGCTCTGGCTTACGCTGCTTTTCCGCAAACGCTTAATGCAACACCTGCCCTACGCAGCCTCGTCAAACTGCGAGTTATAGAGTTCTGCATAGAAGCCGCCCTGCGCCAGAAGCTCCTCGTGCGTGCCCTTCTCTACAATGTCGCCGTCTCGCAATACCAAGATCACGTCTGCATTGCGAATGGTCGAGAGGCGGTGCGCAATAACAAAGCTCGTGCGGCCGTGCATCAGCTCGTCCATAGCGCGCTGGATAAGCTCCTCGGTGCGCGTATCCACGTTCGAGGTCGCCTCGTCCAAGATCAGTGCCGGACGATCAGCCAAAACAGCACGCGCAATAGTGACCAACTGGCGCTGTCCCTGGGAGAGGTTGGTGCCTTCCTCGTTAATCACAAAGTCGTAGCCGCCTGCAAGCGTATGGATAAAGTGATCGCAGCGAGCAGCACGAGCAGCTGCCTCCACCTCGGCGTCAGTGGCATCGGGGCGCCCATAGCGAATGTTCTCGCGGATAGTGCCGTTAAAGAGCCACGTATCCTGCAAGACCATAGCAAACTCGCGGCGGAGCTCCGCACGGTCCCAATCGCGTACGTCAATACCCTCTACACGGAGCGCACCCGCGTCCACATCATAGAAGCGCTGGAGCAACTTGATGAGCGTCGTCTTGCCTGCACCCGTGGGGCCAACAATGGCCACTGTCTGACCCGGCTCAGCCACGCACGAGAAGTCGTGAATGATAGTCTGACCAGGCGCGTAGCCAAAACGCACATGATCAAACTCAACGCGGCCTTCACGTACCTCAGGCACCTGTACAGAAGCCGCCTGCTCTTCCTCGGGTGCTGCCAAGAACTCAAAGACGCGCTCGGTTGCTGCAGCCATAGACTGCATCGTGTTGCTTACGTTGGCAAGCTGCTGCACAGGCTGCGTAAAGTTGCGCACGTACTGAATGAAGCTCTGAATATCGCCCGGCGTAGCACTGCCCGCAAGAGCCAGACGCGCGCCCACTACCACTACGGCCACATAGCCCGCGTTACCAATCAGGCTCATAAGCGGCATCATCAGACCCGAAAGGAACTGCGAGCGCCAGCCCGAGACAAAGAGGCGATTGTTCTTCTCCTCAAACTCCGCCACAGCAGCATCGGCACGGTCAAAGACCTGAATGACGTTTTGACCTGCAAAGTCCTCTTCGATAATGCCGTTGACCTCGCCCAGCACGCGCTGCTGCTCGCGGAAGTACGGCTGCGAAAAGTGCATCATCACGCCCATGATGACTGCTGCAACCGGCAGCGTAATCACCACAACGCCCGTAAGCGGCAGGCTGATGGAAAGCATCATTACCAGCACGCCAATAATCTGCGTGATGCTCGTAATAAGCTGTGTTACCGACTGATTGAGTGACTGCCCCAGCGTGTCTACATCGTTGGTAATGCGCGAGAGCACGTCGCCCTTGGAGTGTCCGTTGAAATAGCTCATGGGCACCACGGTGATTTTGCGGGCAATCTCCTTGCGCATGCGGTAGCAAACCTTTTGCGTCACGCCCGTCATGAGCCAACCCTGAATAAGGTTGCACGTAGAACTTGCTAGGTAGAGGCCAAGCAGCAGCAAAAGCGTGCGGCCAATCCACTCAAAGTCAACCGAGCCCGTACCAGCAACCTTAGCTACCAGACCCTCGTAAAGTTTGGTAGTTACCTGGCCCAAAACCTTAGGTCCCACGATGTTAAAGACCACCGAACAAATAGCAAAGAAAATAGCTGCAAAGACAGCGGCCTTATGGCGGCCCACATAGCCCAAGAGCTTGAGCATGGTGCCCTTAAAGTCGCGCGGCTTTTCCACCACGCGGCCTCCGCCAAAGCCACCACGACCGCCCATGGGGCCTCGTCCACCTGGGCGGCGCTTAGGCACCACCGTTTTTTCCATATCGTCTGCCATTAGCACTCGCCCCCTTTCTTAGTTGCTCCGTTTAGCACAGCTGCTACCTCGTCCTCAGAAAGCCCCAGTTCAGCGGCCGAAAGCTGCGACTGAGCAATCTCCAAATATGCCGGACAGCTATGCAACAGCTCCTCGTGCGTGCCCTGGCCCACCACGGTACCCTCGTCAAGCACCACAATCTGGTCGGCGTGCATGATGGTGGCAATACGCTGCGCCACTACCACCAGCGCAGCGTTGGTCTGGGTGCGTGCAAGCTCCTCACGCAACCGTGCGTCGGTCTTGTAGTCGAGTGCCGAGAACGAGTCGTCAAAGACCACGACCTCGGGTTTCTTGGCGAGCGCACGGGCAATGGAGAGACGCTGGCGCTGGCCACCGGAGACGTTGTTGCCGCTCTGTGCAATGTCACTTTCAAAGCCGCCATCACGCTCTGCAATAAAGTCGGAAGCCTGGGCGATGCGCGCAGCCTCGCGCATGTCTTCGTCACTCACCATGTCGCCAGCAAACTTGAGGTTTGTCTCCACCGTGCCCGAGAAAAGCATGCCCTGCTGAGGAATGTAACCCACACGGCGGCGCAAATCAGAAAGCGTCAGCTCACGCACATCTACGCCATCGAGCAGCACAGCACCCTGTGTCACATCGTAGAGGCGCGGAATCAGCTGCACTAAGGTCGACTTGCCCGAACCCGTGGAGCCAATGACGCCCAGCATCTGACCCGCCTCGACGGTAAAACTCACGTGCGAAACCACGTCAGCATCGCCATCGGGGTAGCAAAACGCCACGTCACGGAATTCAAGCGAACCGCGCGGAGCATCTGTCGCAATGCTTTTAGGTGCGGCAATCTCTTTGATGGAGGTCTCGGTCGCAAGCACGTTCTCCACGCGCTCGCAAGCAACCTCGGCGCGCGGCAGCATCACGGAGACCATAGTGAGAATCATGAAGGCCATCACGATTTGCATGGTGTAGGAGATAAACGCCATCATGCTGCCTACCTGCATCACGCCATCGCTCACGCCATGGGCGCCCGCCCACACGATGAGCACCGTCACGCAATTCATGATGAGCATCATCAGCGGCATCATGAAGCTCATAGCGCGGTTGGTAAAGAGCTGCGTTTGCATGAGGTCAAGGCTCGCGGTGTCAAAACGCTCGAGCTCATGGTCTTGGCGGCCAAAAGCACGGATAGGCATAAGGCCATCGAGCATCTCGCGCGCCACCAGGTTTACGCGGTCTACAAACTGCTGCATCTTCTTAAAGCGCGGCATGGTGAGACCCATGAGCACGCCCACTACAGCAGATACTGCGATGACGGCTACGCCGATGGTCCACTCAAGGCCAGTAGAGGTGGCCAGTACGCGCATCACAGCCACCACACCCATTACCGGCGCCATAAGCACCATGCGAATAAAGAGGGTGGTTGCCATCTGAATCTGCTGGATATCGTTGGTGCAGCGGGTAATTAACGAAGCCTGCGAGAACTTGCCCACCTCAGCCGGAGAGAAGCGCATAACGCGTTCAAAGGTCTGACGGCGCAGGTCGCGCGCAATGGTGCAGGCCGTATGCGAAGCCACGGCACCCAGCAGAACGGTTGCCACCAAGCTCACGGCACACAGGCTAAACATCTTGATGGTCATACCCGTAAGGTACTCGCTCTGCACGTCCTCGAGATTGATGCCCTGAGCCTCGTACTCGGCACTCACATAGCTAACTGCGCGCTGTTCCACAATAGAGCCGCCCATCTCGCCCATGGCATCAGCCATAGACTGGGCGCCTTTCACCAGCTTCTCGCGCGGCAGCATGCCAACCTCATAGGCCTGGCGAATTTGCTCGAGCGTCACCGTACCTGTCAGGCCCGAAGCACTACCAGCACTTGTCTCGCTCATGTCAATGCCCTGCTCAAGCGCCAGCGCCACCGTCTCAGGCAGGCTCATGATGCTTGCAAGTTCGCCATCTGCATCGCGTGCCTCGTCGCTTCCGATGTACGTACGCATCCCATCGGCATCTGCTGCAGAGTACGCATCCTCTACCGTAGCGGCGTCTTCTTCAGACATAAACATCTCGAGGTCAGCCAGGCTCTGTTCACGAATGGTTTGCGGCACCGGGCTCTCAATGCCACCCTGCTGAATGCCCGTATCTACAATCTCAGACATGTAGGTTGGCAGCGTGAGGTCTGCATTGCAGCTAATAATTGTAAGAGCAATGGCGATAACCAGCGCCGGAATGTGATTGCGGAACAGTTTAAGGATTCTCATCGAGCGCTACCCCCTTCCGCGTTCTCACTCACAATCTGATTGCAGTGCTTAAGAATGCGAATCGCCTCGCGTGTATCGTCCTCGCCCAGCTGCGCCAAAAAGGCAGCCGCGTGCTTTTCAAACTCAGCACGACGACGAGCACGCTCAGCGTCACCCGCTTCGGTGATGGTGACCGCTACACGCCGACGATCGTCGGTGGCATGCTCGCGGCGAATCCAACCCTTCTCTTCCAAAGAGCGCAAAACATTGGCTACACGCGCCGAGGTCAGGCGTGAGCGATCGGCAATAACGCTCGGGGTCAGCGGGTCCTCCCCTGCCTCATCTGCTAGATGAAGTGTGCGGATAACCCCCATCTCTCCACGTGTCATATTGCGCATATCGGGCTTAATAGCATGTCCTAAGTGCGCAAACTCCTCAAAGAGCTCGCGCGCAAGGGCAAGCTGCTCGTCTGTGGGCGCTTGATTTACTTCCACTAGAACTCCCTTACACTAGAAACTAATTACACGGTAAGGTTTTACCACCACAGCTCGCATCGCGCCCCATGAATCGCGCTCCCCACAAAGTGAGCACGCGAAGCTCCCAGATTTTCTCCTTCACGAGAACGCTACGCTAACTAGGAAGACCTCAGATTTTCCCTTTCGCTGTCCTCGACGCTTCGCGTCTGCGGAATCGCTCAAGGAAATAATCTGAGGTCTTCTTACTCGGAGTGTAGACAAACCAAAAAGGGCACCGGCCATGCGGCCGATGCCCTTGCAATCGATATCTGTGGCTAACAGCGTGCGCTAGTTGTTATAGCGGCGACGTGCTACATAGGCGCCAGCGCCAGCCAAACCTGCAAAGCTCACAGACACAACCACCATGTAGATCGTGGTGTCGCCGGTCTGGGGCAGGCCGCCCTTGTTGGAAGGCTTGCCAGAAGGCTTACCAGACGGGTCGCCAGACGGCTCAACCGAGCCCTTCTTGGTGCCAGGCTGTGCGGCAAAGCCTGCAAGCGTCTTGGTCTGACCATTAACCTCGTCACTCGAGGCAGTGCCCAAAATCAGCTCGTTCTCGTAGTCGTCACCCGCAGTGGCAAGTACCTGCTCGGCAGCCTCAATAGCAGCCTTCAAAGCGTCGTAGTCTGCCTGGGTCATCCACTGCTTGTCAGTTGCAACGTCCGTACCGTCAGCACTCACCACAACAGAATCCAGCAGCTTCTTTGCAGCTGCAATAGCATCCTTCAAGCTGGTAAGCTCGTCCACCTCGGCATAGTCGTTAATCTCAGCAAATGCCTTAATGGGAGCATTATCAACCGCAACGCTGCTACCAGTCTTTTTCAGGTACTCGTCGTTAACAGCCTTTACAACTTCGGTCCAGTCGGCCCACTCAGTATCAGCAGGAAGCGCATAGTCCTTGTCGGATTCGCTCGCGCCATTCGATGCACCGGTCAGGCTCTCACCCTCGTTAACCTTAGCCTCAAAGTAAACGTCGCGACGATTCTCCACCGCTGCATTAACACGCGATTCAATTGCTGCAATCAGCTCTTCGTCTGCCATAAGCGCAGCGACATCAACCTCAAGTGCCTGCTCGGGGGTCAGACCGCGCTCTTTAAGCTCCTCCTGACCCTCCTCGGTCTGGTACCACTCGGTATAGTAGCTGGTGAAAATCGTGCGATAGTAGTTCTCGAGGCCTGCCTTATATGCCTTCGCATATTCCTCGAGCTCTTCTTCAGAAGGCTTGCCGGTTCTATTAATAGCCACGCCCTGATAGTAGAGACCATCGTCTTCTGACTTCTGGGTAGTTACCACGGCATAGCTCTGACCTTCGCGCATGGGAATCCACTGATTTTCCTGCAGCGTAAAGCGGTGATATCCACCGTAGTCATAGCTATCAAAAACCGTTAGAACAAGCTTGCTGTGCTCATCGTCACCCGGCTTGGCGTCTTCAGAATCAAGCAGGTACACGCGATACTCAACCTTGCTATTCGGCGTATAGGTTGCGCAGGAGAGCGTACGGAGGTCCATATCCTCCTCTGCCGTAAAGATGTTGGCAGAGTAAAGCGGCGTCTCAGAGCTGTTAACAACCGTCCAGTCCGAAGCCAGGTAGTCATACTGGTCGGCAATGTACTCGGTATTGTCGCTATAGGAGTTGATGTCAAAGTCGTAGGACTCAGCCATGCACAGAGACGTGTCGTAGTACGAAATCCAGAAGTAGCCCGTGTGCTTACCATTGGCGTCTTCGATACCCCAGCTGCTGGGGAAGTTCTGACTGTCAAACGAGTCGCCTGTCTCGGAGCCCCAGCTGTTCTTGACAAGCCATGCGCCGTTACCCGCAGGAGTGTGCGTGGCAGCATCAGTAAAGCCCGCAGCAAAGTTGCTCTTATCGTAGTTGTCATCCCAGCCTACGATGGTAACTGCGTGGTTTGCCTCGCCATTGTCATAGGTATAGTGTGCCCACTTGCTGCTGATGTACTGAGCCTTATTGCCTACATCGCTTGGCATGGAAGTATCTGCGCAGAACGCAACAGAAACCGCGCGGCTAAAATCGTCCGGATCGTCTTCGTCATCGTAAAGCTCGTTTTTAATGGCGTTGACGGCGGCCCAGTTCACACTTGCAAAGGTGCCATCGGCGTTCAGATTGCGCGTATCAGGCAGCTCGTTGCCGTTCTCCAGATTCATCAAAGAGGTGTTCCACCACGAAAGATCGTCATCATCAACGGACTTACCATACTGAGATGCAATGCTCCAGTCAGTAAAGGTCGTTACCTTCTCGCCGTCAGAACCAGTAGTTGTGTAGTTACCGGCATAGTACTTCTTGCGGTAGTTAACAACCGTCTCGTCCTTCTCGAGCGCATCAATCTGAGACTGCGTGAGGTACTCAAGAGTCGTCTTGGTGATTTTCTTAGGCTCAGCCTCTTCTGCCTGAGTAGCAGCGCCGCCATTGGCGTCGTCACCCGTGCCATCAGCAGAATCGTCACTCTTGTCAGAGGCGTCATCGGCAGTGTCGTCACCCTTGTCGGCCTTGTCGGTCGCGTCGTCCGTATCCTCTTCCTCTACCTCACGGGTAACAATGACGGTGTAGACCGGATCGTCTGCATGGGTTGTAGAGTTATTTACAAATACGCCCGTGTTGCGATACGTAGCGAGCGACTCAAGCGTGGGTCCAATACCAGAAGCAAAGATATTGGCACCATAGGTAAAGAAGCCACCCGAATCGAAAGACAAATTATAGTTAGCGCTCGAGTTGTGATAGCCCTCGCCTGCCTGCAAGGCGCCCACCAAGGACTCCGGCGCACCGCCGTTGCGATACACAGCGCTTACCAGCTGCAGCTCAGAAAGATCGAGCTTTGTCGCGTCATACGTCGTTTGAGCCTTGGCCAAAATAGACGTCTCGCACGCAGCGATAATCGAGAAGCCCCAGCAGGTGCCCCAAGGATTCTGGAACTTAACCGGTGTCACAATGCCCTGATCGCGCAGGTCATACTTCTCGGGCAGCGTGGCCTCTGAATCATCGGAAAGCGCTACAGCCTCGTCGGAGTCCGACGTAGTGTATGCCTGATAGTTTGCGCTTGTAGAATTCTCGGCGGCCTCGCTCCAACCATCAAGAATGCTCGCTTCGCTTGCATATGCTGCCGTTGAGCACACGCCCGAAAGCGAGAACGTGAGCATGACCACCAAGCCCGCCTTGCCAAAGCGCTTCATCGCGCTCACGGGACTTATTGACCACCTCTTATGTTGCTGATCTTGTTGCATACGCATCTCTCCTTGCCTGTTATAGACCGGTTATAAACTCCCCGCTTACAGAGTTATTTCAGCAAGCATGCTGCTCAGTATAAAGAAAGGAGACCGTTGTTCTCTCGTATACGAGAAGAAATTGCCAGTACGTTTCGATGGACTCGTTAGTTGTTGTGGCGGCGACGTGCTACATAGGCACCAGCACCAGCTACGCTCGCGAGGCCCGCAGACACAACCAACATGTAAACCGTGGTGTCGCCCGTCTGTGGCAGGCCACCCTCGTTGGAAGGCTTACCAGACGGGTCACCAGACGGCTCAACCGAGCTCTTCTTGGTGCCGGGCTGTGCGGCAAAGCCTGCAAGCGTCTTGGTCTGACCATTAACCTCGTCACTCGAGGCAGTGC
>CAVJWJ010000023.1:0-24320 GCA_963653375.1 Roseburia sp. CAG:303 | reverse complement strand
AGCTCTCAGGCTTGCCTGTGCGTCGATTCTTTAACACCAGTGGCATGAAGTATCGCGAGTTGGGCATTAAGGCAAAGCTGGATGCTGGCATGACCGACGCAGAAGCCTTTGAGCTTATGGCAACCGATGGCATGCTTGTTAAGCGCCCGCTGGTGGTTACCAATACCGGTGTGCTGCTCGGCTTTAAGGAGGCAGCCTGGGAAGAGGCCTTGCTGTAGGTGGCATTAAGCCTGGTTACCTGGCCAACATCGCTCCCTCTAGAGCTCGATAGTCTCCCAAGAGCCATCTGCATGGGGGATATCAAAACTATGATAACCGCAGTCATAAGCGTGGGATTGCGCATCGGGGATGCCCCAGCAGATGTCGCATGCGCGGTGTGCATCGGAGCCAAAGGTAATAGGCACCTCGGCATGGGCAAAACGCTCGAGCAAGCCGCGCGTGGGATAGTAGTCACCAATACCTTTGCGAAGCCCCGCGGTGGAGACCTCAATGCGGCGACCTGTGTCGTGCGCGCAGGTGACCATCTGATCCCAGAAGGGTGCCAGGTCAAAATCGGGTGCAAGGCCTTCGTTTACAAAGCGCATGGCAAGGTCGGGGTGTGCCATAACGTCAAACGCAAGTGGACTCTCGCAAGCTGCGCACCACGCTTGCGCATAGTGCTCCCAAAGGCCGTGAACGCCAAGCTCCTGCCATACATGCAGGTCAGAGCCATCGTCAATCCAACCGGCACCTGTGCCAGCGGTGCCTGCAGGGACAACATTCTGGGCGCCAGTAGAAAGTGCAGCTCCAGCCATAACATCGCCGGGGTCTCCCACCCAATGCGTGCTGCCGAGGCGCATCACAGCGCCTTTGCTCCAGGCTTCAACTAACGGTTCGCACCCGGGGTACCAGTCGCACTCAAAGCCGTAGAGGAACTCCATGTCTGGCGCAATGTTCGCGGCAAGCGCTCGGGCGGCTTCAAAGGCTTCACGATGTGCCGTGAGCTCAGACTCAACTACTTGGCACTCAGCCTGCGGATCCATGCTTGCGGGCAAGGTGAGGTGGTCGGTAGAAACCAGAACGCGGCATCCTGCGGCGGCTGCCGCGCGCACGTTTTCTCCAAAGCTGCTGGAACCGTCAGAAAAGTTGGTGTGCGTATGGCAATCAACGATAAAGCGCGCGCTCATGACAGTTCCTTTCTTGCGGTGGTCCGCCTACAACAGGCCAATACTTGCAAGCTTATACAAAAATAGAGCGACCAGCAGGGCACTGCTTAAGATATCGAGGATGCCGAGCACAATACCTGCGAGCGCAAGCTTGGGGCGCGGCGAGGCTTTCTTCTTAGCCAGAGCGCCCAGCACAATAGCCACAATACCTGCGACAACGCTCAAAATCCAACTCACGGCTACGCCGAGTACAAGACCTAGTGCACCAATGACAACTGAGGCAATGGGGAGCGTGGGATTGCCTGAGCCAGGCGCTGGGGCAGCACTTTTGGCCTCGGGCTCATCATCAAAGGCATCGTGAATATTCAGCTTGATATCGTCTTGAGACATGTGGTTCTCCAGGCTACGTTTGGCGTCTCGTAAGTTGCCAAAGGATAGCACGGTGTCGTGAGCGTTCCGTGACTCTTGCGCGCTACAATGCTTGGACAGGGCATCGACACCCGGTGCCGCAAAGACCCCGAGAGGAGACCCTACATGTCACCCAAATGTAAGTCGCTCAAGATTTCGAGTTTCCTTACGGCCATTGGCGCCATCGACCTCATTATTGTTGCCTTTGTTTTGCAGACGCAGGACCCTGCCCCCGAGCTGCTTCAGACCATTGTTTTGGTAGTTGCAGGCGTGGTTGGACTGCTGCTGGCTGGCTTTGGTATTGGTGCTGCAAACAGGCCTTCGCGCATCAAGAGCGTGCTTCCGGTGTTACTTGTTGCCATGCTGCTTACGGCCGCTAACCTGGTACTTTCTCTTATGAGCAGCCTGGCGGTAGCTTCGTCCATGATTAATGCCATCATCATTGTTGGCTTCTGCAACTTTGCAATTGCTATCTACAAGGAGCAACAGCAGTGAAGTTCTTAATTGCGTCTGATATTCATGGGTCGGCGTACTGGGCTGGCCGTTTGATGGATGCTATTGAGGCTGAGTCGCCCGACCGGATTATCCTGTTGGGCGACCTTCTCTATCACGGGCCTCGCAACGACTTGCCGCGTGACTATGCGCCCAAGCGCGTGATTCCAATGCTTAACGACCTTGCTGCTACGGGTCGCGTTATTGCTGTGCGCGGTAACTGCGAGGCTGAGGTTGACCAGATGGTGCTCAGCTTCCCCTGTATGGCCGACAGTACTCAGGTGATGGACGAGCATGGCCGCACGCTGTTCTGCACGCATGGCCATGTTTTTGGTGCCGGCATGCATAACAGTGTGGACAATCTGCCGGCGCTGCCCGCTGGTTCTGCTTTGGTGTATGGGCACACGCACATCAAGGTGCTGGAAGAAAGCGCCACTCATCCGGGCATTACGCTGTTTAACCCTGGCAGTGTTTCGATTCCTAAGGACGGCACACATAGCTACGGCATCTACCAAGATGGCGTCTTTAGCCACGTGCTGCTAGAAGAGGTGTAACCATGTCTGAGGCCGACCGCAATCCTAAGACGCTTATCGATGCGCGCGACGAGCTGCAGTCGTTTGTTACTACTATTTGGCGCCTGCGCCAGCCCGATGGCTGTCCGTGGGACCGCGAACAAACGCATGCCTCCATTGCTAAGAATATGGTGGAGGAAGCCTACGAGGCTGTGGATTGCATTGAGGCCAACGACCCCGAGCATCTGTGTGAGGAACTTGGGGACGTTTTAATGCAGGTGGTTCTGCATGCACAAATTGCAGCAGATGCGGGCGAGTTTACCATCGCCGATGTAGCGCGTGGTGTGGACGAAAAGCTCATTCGCCGCCACCCGCATGTTTTTGGTGAGGCTGCCGCAAAAGATGCCTCTGACGTTTTGGCCATTTGGGATTCGGTCAAGCTGCAAGAGAAAGCAGATGCCGATGCGCGCGCCGCTGCGGGTGACGTTAAGCCCGCGGGCTTACTCGACGGCGTGCCGCGCTCTCTCCCGGCCCTTATGCAGGCACAGAAGGTTTCTCGCAAGGCTGCTGCTGTGGGCTTTGAATGGGAGAGCGTGGCAGACGTTTGGGACAAGGTTGCTGAGGAGCGCACTGAGTTTGAGGCGGAAGCTCCGGGCAGTCCTGAGCGCGAGATGGAGTTCGGGGACCTGCTCTTTGCCCTCGTAAACGTTGCACGTAAAGAAGGCATTGATGCCGAGAGCGCGTTGCGCGCGAGCACGGCGAAGTTCCGTCACCGCTGGGCTGCCATGGAGGATGCTGCTGCTGCATCTGGTGTGGTGCTTGAAGAGCTCTCCACTGAGGAACTCAACAATCTCTGGGATGCTGCCAAGGCCGCGGAGAGTGACTAGCGCGCTATACGGTGGCCGGAAGACTTCTTGTCTCAGAAATGCGGTTGACGCTTTGCTGATACAGGAGATCTACTTGTCTTGCTAGTGCTTCCCGAGAGTGAACACCGAGCTTCTGATACGTATGCTGAATGTGGCTGCGCACGGTGTTCTGTGAAACTGTGAGCTCTGCAGCAATTTGCTTTACCGAGAGACCACGCACAGCAAGAGATGTAGTCTGCGCTTCTGCGCCGGTAAGCCCGTGTCTCAAAAGCAGCTCTTGTAAGAATGTATCGTCCGTAGAACAAGCAAGGTTTTTCCTGAGCAGGATGACTTTGATTGTGTTTCGAACCTCAGGCATACATGCAACAAAGAGCGTTATTCCGCACGGCAAGAGCATGGGAACCGAGGTGGCAGGACATCTGAGCGTACAGAGATTTCCAAAGGCAAGGCCAGGAATAGTAGTAACAACACATATGACCAGAGGGGTGTAAATAGGCTCTTCGAGCTTTTTTGTGCATGATGCCACGAATATGGCACCCGCAAATAACAGGACTAATCCTGCCAGTGAAAAAACCGTGCTAATAAGCTGAATTTGATACGCAAGATTGTTCGCGGCATATAGGACTATGTGTATAGAGAAGCCAACAAACGGCATGGCAGTAAGTGCCCTGAGCGGCGGATTCATTGAATAAAGAAATTGCGGCTGCTTCTTTTTGAGCGGTGCCATGCAGATGGCGGCTGCGGTTAACGCTAAATAGAGCACGGTAAGTGCACCGCGGAGTTCAGATATTTGTTGAAGTCCTACTAAGCAGATGGCGACTAATACAAGTGCTCCTACCTGCTTTTTTGATAAATCCGTACTGCGCTGTGCTAAGGCTACTAGGCATATTGCGCTGCAACAAGCGGCGAGAGTAAGCATGATTTTGTGCAGGAGCAGGGCGGTTGTCTGGAATGGTTCGTCCACAACAATGAAGTTGTTGCAGGCTATGACAATTGCTAGAAATGCAGTACAACACAGTTCGGGTCCAATTTGATTTTTCGCACGAAAGAGCGTGAATACCGCCAGCGCAATACACGCAAAGATAAGGCAAGCACCTACAACCAAGGGTAGAGCAGCTGTTTCAAAGGAAGTTACATCTATTTCTTGGTTGGGTGTGCGGAGGAAGTCCGTCAGAACGCCGTGCAATAAAAGTATCTGCATGGCAAGAGCGGTAGTGCAGATAATGGGCGCTTTTCTGCGAAAGAAAGAAGGCTGCTCAGGGCTGGCCTCAGCGGGTTCATCTATGTCTTCATCATCGAAGTTGAAGTTAAGAAGAGTGCGGAGTTTCGTTTCGGCTTCTTCACGGTTGCCTACACCGAGATGTCTATAGATTCGATTGGCGTAGGTCCCCACGGTTGATCTGTGGATACCCAAGTCTTCGCCTATGTCGTCAAAGCTCTTTCCCATACACATACGAGCCGCAACTCTGAGTTCCTGAGAAGCAAGTGTGCCATCATCAAGGGCTCGTTCGATTTTTTCAATCTGTTGAGTGGACTGGTCGCCTTGTTTGGATGGCAGTGCTCGTGCAGAGAGCTTGAGAAACAAAGCAATCAAGCATGGTGCACAGCCAATGAGCAGCGAGAGCAGAACCATAAACTGATCTGTCATTAGCACATTGTCGTTAAAGTAAGCCATGCTTAAGAACATGTGCTCAATAGCCGTGAGAAAAGGCAGGGAACAGAGTGCGTAGAAGGTGCGGACAGGCTCTTCAGCCTGTGATATTTCCTGAGATGTAGTACATGTCGCAACGGCCTGGAGCAGCAGAAACATCCATGTTGTAGTTAAAGAGAGCGAGGTTTCATAGACTGCTAGGCTCTTGTGGCTGCAGAAAAGCAATAGCGCAATCGCCGTACAGGCGAGAATGCTTGCCGCCTTGGCTCGTGCTTGCCGGCGATAGAGAAAAATCGCGAGAGGAAGGCTGCCCACTGTGAGTAGCAGGAGTGAGACGCTGGCTTGCATGAGGTTTGTGTCTGTTGGTCCACAGGTTAGCTGAGTTTCAGCCAAGGTTATTCCTAGGGGCGCGAGGCATAAAAGGGCAAAAGTGCTTGGCTGATTGGATGCTGGTGCTGCAATATCTTCTGACTCGGGTGTGCCTGGCAGCACTTTTGCAAGTAGATAGAGCGCTGGAGGTGTGATTGCTCTTACTGGTGTAGGCAAAAGAGAAATGGCCAAGAGTACAATCGCTTCGGCAATCCATGCGTATCCTGTCTGGGGTGCATGACAGCGGGTCAGGAATGCCAATGCGACCGCAGGCCAGATAACCACCATGGCAAGTGCGCGTATTGCGCCAGGCAGAAAAGATGCTGCAGTAAAAACTAGGAGCAGAAGGAAAAGCGGATCTCGTAACCTTTCGGAGCTGAGAAGCCTGTTGAGTTGATGGCGAATTTCAGGAAAGAGAAAGGGGAGAAACGACGGAAGGGTTAAAAACGCACACAGGGTGAGCCGTCCAATTGTTCCTAGTGAGTTCGTGCTAGCAATGCTCGGAATTGAGAGAATGACTACTGCGGTTTGGGCCACTGCGCTGATATGTGCCGTAAGGCGAATGGACTCTCCAATTTCCGCAGGGATTGAAATGCGGTTCATGATGAGAGGTCGCTGTCATCGCTATTTTGTTTTCGATTGAGTTCGGTGCGCACGGCTGCTCGTACAACAAAGTAGATGACAACCAAAAGCAACAGGTGTGGGAGAAGCCAGTAAGCAGCAGAGTAAAGCACTGATAGCATTTCTGCAGAGCTGAGCAACATAAGTCCCCCTTAAGGTCGCATATTCGTATGATACCCGGGCGCGTGATTCCTGCGTCCGTTAAGCCAAATCTTGTCGTACGAGGCGAAATTTGTCTGTCGTACGACATGGATGATTTTTTATTTCCGCAGGTAGATTGACTGCTAATTTAGGTTGCAGCATTCCTGTTTGAGAAGCCTGTATTTCTGTGTTCTCCGCGTAAAAGGTCAAACGATTGTTACATTAGGCAAACTCTCGGGCATACTGTGAAAGTGAACAGCGGCTAACTTTGCCGCAAAGCAACAACGTTCCCATATGAGAGAGAGGGACAGTATGAGCGAGATTATTGATGTCTACGGCCGCGAGGTGCTTGATTCGCGCGGCAACCCTACCGTTGAGGTAGAGGTTGTGCTCGACGACGGCAGCTTTGGCCGTGCTATGGTGCCGTCGGGTGCTTCCACCGGTGCTTTTGAGGCCTGCGAGCTGCGTGACGGCGATAAGGGCCGCTATCTGGGTAAGGGCGTTACCAAGGCCGTTGACCACGTAAATAAAGAGTGTGCCGAGGCTGTTATCGGTCTCGATGCGTTTGATCAGCGCGGTGTTGACGCAGCTCTGATTGCAGCCGACGGTACGCCCAACAAGACCAACCTTGGTGCCAACGCTATTCTTGGCGTGTCGCTCGCCGTGGCTCGTGCTGCTGCAGAGTCTACGGGCGTGGAGCTTTACCAGTATCTGGGCGGCGTGAATGGTCACCTGCTTCCCACCCCGATGATGAACATCCTTAATGGTGGCGTGCATGCCGACAACAACGTGGACTTCCAGGAGTTCATGATTATGCCCGTGGGCGCTCCCTCCTTCACTGAGGGCCTGCGTTGGTGCGCCGAGGTGTATCACACGCTCAAGGGTGTGCTGCACGAGGCTGGTCTTGGTGGCGGCGTGGGTGACGAAGGCGGTTTTGCACCCAACCTCAAGACTAATGCTGAACCGTTTGAGTACATCACCAAGGCTGTTGAGCTGGCTGGCTTTAAGCCGGGCGAGGACTTCATGTACGCTATGGACCCGGCATCCACGGAGTTCTATAACGCCGAGACGGGCATGTACGAGCTTAAGGGCGAGGGCGTGGAGTACACCTCCGAGCAGATGGTCGACTACTGGGAAAAGCTCGTTAACACCTATCCCATCATCTCCATTGAGGACGGCATGGCCGAGGAAGACTGGGACGGTTGGGTAGAGCTTACCCGCCGCATTGGTAACAAGGTGCAGCTGGTGGGCGACGACCTGTTTGTCACCAACACCGAGCGCCTCAAGAAGGGTATCGAGCTGGGCGCTGCTAACGCCATTCTCGTTAAGGTGAACCAGATTGGTACCCTCACCGAGTCGCTTGAAGCCATTGAGACTGCTAAGGAAGCAGGATACGCATGCATTGTCTCTCACCGCTCTGGTGAGACCGAGGACTCCACCATTGCTGACCTGGTAGTTGCCGTTAACGCTGGTCAGATTAAGTCTGGCGCTCCGTGCCGCTCCGACCGCATTGCCAAGTACAACCAGCTCATTCGTATTGAGGACCAGCTGGGCGAGAGCTCCAAGTACGCGGGTAAGGCTGCGTTCTACAACATTCGCTAGTACGGCAAGCTGTACACGCTGAGAAAGGCAGTTCCTGCAAAAGGAGCTGCCTTTTCTCCTTTTTGTGACGCCTTGCCTACCTGGGCAATTGCGTTTTCAGCATGAGCTGATGGTGTGTTGGTGTGCACGCTGCTCGCCGAAAAATGAACTCCGCTTATCCCATTAGCTCACTGTGTGCTCGAGCGCGCCTGTGTGCTCGCCTATCATCTAGACCCAACGGCGCGAACTTGCAATGAGAAGGGGAGCGTATGGCAGGTAAACCGGCAATCAGCAAAGATGAGATTCTGGATGTGGCATACGCTCGGGCCCAGCAAGACGGCCTGGCTTCCTTGAGCATTCGCGCTGTTGCGCGTGAGTGTGGCGTTGCAGTGGGCACGCTCTATAACTACTTCCCTGACAAGGCTTCGCTGATTTCGGCCATTGTGCTGAAGTTCTGGCGCAATGTGGTTGCGTCGTGTGACAACGAGCTCAACAACGAGAGTGATGGCGTGATTGGCTATTGCCGCCGCCTTGCCCAAGACATGGAACTCTTTCTTTCGGGCTTTAAGACTAACTGGCTACGTGAAATTTCTATGCTCGATGAGGCTACGCTTGCCATGGTGCGCGCTGACGAAGATGTGTGCCTGCGCACGGTCTACGAGCGCATTGACGAGGCAATTGCGTGTGATTCGCGCATCTGTGCTCGTGCCAAGGAGAACTTGAGTCACCACGATCTTGCGCGTCTTATTTGGCGCGCAATATTTGACTCTCTGCGTTCTCATACCATGCTCTACGAGGAGTTTTTGAATCTGCTTACCCTGGCTCTCTACGATTCGTGAGTCGAGCCAAGCCGAGGGCAAAACCATTTATTGCGGGCTTTCGTAATGCCCGTGCGCCACGCACCCGCCGGCGTGGTATAACTTAAAGGCATTCAAGCGCACATACACCTCAAACGCACAAGGCGCCCATGGATCGATACTCTTACATGCAATCTGAGGCTACGGCCTCTCCCTCTACGTTTACTCGCGGGCGTTCCGTGCCCCTGAGTGGTGGAACTGTGCATCGTGAGCGCGTTGCTACGGCGGGTACTGGAGCTGCTGGTGTTGCGGGGAGTACTCCGGTCTCTTTTGCTTCACAGGATGCTAGCAAACGTACGGGCGCACGTTGCGCTTCTGGAGTTGGCGCTGGAGATGCCAGTGGCGTGAGGGGTACTGCGGCCGAGGGCACACTGCGTGGTTCTCGCCGAACCAATCTGATGAAGTACGCAGCTGACAATCGCGTGGTACGTGCAATATATGACTTCACAACAGGCAGCACTAAGCCACTGTTCATAGCTCTGGTTGTCTTGGTTGTGGCGGCGAGTCTGTATGGCCCCGTGCGCGACTGTTATGTTGCATATCGCACGGGTGAGGTACTTGCCAAGCAGGTTGCCTTGCGTGAGTCGTACAACAAATCTATGCAGAGCGAAGTTGACACCCTGCTTTCTCGCGAAGGTATTGAAGACGCGGCTCGTTCCAAGTTGGGCCTTGTGATGCCTGGCGAGACCAAGCTGACGGTAACAGGTCTTGATGATTCCAACAGCTCCGACAGCAGCTCTGACGCTTCGAGCGACTCGAGCAGTTCGGACAGCTCTAACAGCAGCTCTGCCTCCGACACCATCACTGCCGATGAGCTTGAGCAGCAAGAAAATGCTGCCATTAACGATGCTCCTTGGTACATCAAGGCGCTCGATGTTGTCTTTATGTTTACGGGCACCAGTGGCCAGGCGGTTACCTCGTCCGGCGCCTCTTCATAGATAGGCGGTTGGTATGTCTGAGGCGCACGCAGTAGAAAAGCGCATTGCATCAATCGACCTGGGCACGGTTTCGTCGCGCCTTTTGTTTGCAACCGTGCGCGACGGCGCGATTGTTGAGTCGTCCAAGCACACGGTAATCACCGACTTAGGCGAGGGCGTGGACGCAACCTCGCGCTTGTCGCCAGCTGCCATTAAGCGCGTGCTTGATACTTGTGCGGGCTTTGTTGACGAGCTTTCCGCCGCTGCTCCCGATGCGGTGTGCACCACGCTTACCAGTGCCGCGCGCGATGCTCAAAACGGTGAGGACCTCATCTCGGGCTTGCGTCAGTTGGGTTTGCGACCTCAGGTGATTCCGGGTGAAGTTGAGGCTCGGCTGACGTTTTATGGCGTGGCGCACGACTTTTGTGGCAAGCGCATTGCGGTGGCAGATTCTGGTGGAGGCTCAACTGAGCTTGCTATGGGGACTTATATGCCTAGCACGTCGCTTGAGCTCTCAAGCGTGCGCTCGCTCAACATTGGATGCCGCCGTGTGACTGATCGCTTCTTTACGGCTCAGCCTCCGCAGCCATCTGAGATTGAGGCTGCTGCTGCGTGGGCTGCAGAGCAATTCGCGGCATACTGGGCGCAGGTTGACGAGCGCCCTGAGCGTCTGGTTGCTGTTGGTGGCACGGTTACCACCTTGGTTGCCATGGTTGAGCGCATGGCTGTCTACGATTCTTCGCGGGTGCATTTGCACCGGTTGACCAGGGAAGATGTGCAGTCGTGCATCGACACTATGTCTGCTTGTACCACAGATGAGATTGCGGCTTTACCTGGCGTGCAGCCCAAGCGCGCGGGTGTACTGCTGGGTGGCGCGGTTATCATTCGCGAACTCATGCGAGCCGGCAGCTACAACGAGCTCACCGTGAGCGAGAATAGTCTCCTTGCGGGTATGGCTGCCACAATGTTTGAGACTCTTTGCGGGGATACGCCGGTAATTGGGTGGGTGCCCGAACTTTCGTGTTAGACTTTCACACGCGTGGGGGCGTGGCGGAATTGGCATACGCAGGAGACTTAAAATCTCTCGCCGCAAGGATTGTGGGTTCGAGTCCCACCGCCCCTACCAGCTTTTAGCCTGCATGTAGATTGCGGGTGGCAGGTGTGCAGTTTTGCCCTGCGGCACCCTTACACGGCGTTTTGCCTAAAGCCATCTTTCTTGGCAAGCTGCAGATACTCATTGCGCTTTTCCATATTGCCAGCGTTTTCGAACTGCAGAGCAATGAAGTACTCAATGCGTCCGCGCGCGGCTCCACTGGTTTTATCCAGCACGTTGATAAGCTCGTCAATGTGGTTTGACTTTTTCAGAATCACAATGTCGTAGGAGCGCAGACAGTCCTGCTTAAGCGCCTTATACGAATCGTTTTCCCAGCTCAAAATCTCGTCGAGCATTGCGCGCGCATGCACACGGTCGCCTTCGCCCAGGTAAATGTTGAACGCCTTTACTACCAGCTCTACGCGATTCTTGTGCTTGCTGGGGTACTTGAGCAAAAGTTCGAGCGTCTCGTTGACCTTTTGCGTCTCGTTCATCAGCAGGTAGGCGTTAAGACGGTAAAAGTTCAGGTGGTAATCGGAGAAAAACGCATTGGTGAGCGGCGCATCAAGGAGCTTGAAGAACGCATCGTACTCGCCGCGGGCCAGATGGTTTTGCAGACGGGCATGGGTTGTGCGCTTCTTAATCGACTTAAAAAGCATCATCGAAAGCAGAATAGCAGCCAGGATGTAAGTGCCAATGCGTAGGTCCATGTGCTTCCTCTCGGCGGCAGCGTGCGAATGAGTCCGATACATGATACCAGCAACGCTGCTTAGCGGCTTTGTGTGAGGTGTTCTGCGTGAGGCGGTTTGTATGGCCGTAGAGCTTGTGGGGTGGCGTAAGGCGACAGCTCATGAAGTCAGGAGGCGAGTATGCGATGGTGCTGTGAGCCGAATCCCGTTCACACAGATTGGCCCCTTCGAACTTTGCAGACGATAACTTGTACATCAGTTGTATAGTTAAGCGCAGTTGAAGAAAGGGGGCCCTTGTGGGGAAGGCCATCGGCGACACGCTCCATGGGAGTGTGGCTAATTTTATCCGCTCAAAGATCTATGCAAAGGAGTGGGGCGCGGGCACCCGCATTCCTTCTGAGCACCAGTTGATGGATGATTTTGACGTTAGCCGAGGCACCGTTCGCAAGGCCATTAAAACCCTGGTAGACGAGGGGTTGTTACAGCAAGAACATGGCCGCGGTACCTTTGTGCGCGAGCCGCATATTGCGCATCCCGGTGGCGACCGACCGTTCTCTTTTGCGGCGTCTCTTGTTGAGCAAGGTATATCGTTTGAGACCGAGGTGCTTACCAAAGAGCGCATTGAAGCAACGCTCGAAGTCGCTGAGCATCTGCAGATTCAGGTTGGCGACCCGGTACTCAAGCTGCGCCGCGTGCGCCGGGCAGATGGCAAGGCCATTATGGTTTTGGACAGCTGGACGCCGCTAGAAATATGCCCGGGCATCGAGAATATGCCCTTGGAGGAAATGTCGCTCTTCAACGCGGTTGAGTCGGCAACAGGGGCGCACATCACGCTTTCGCACATGGTGTATTCGGCACGCGCCGCGGGTAAGGACCTGGCAAACGTGATGGGTGTATCCGAAGGTTCGCCGATTCTGAATCTCGAGCAGCTGATCTTTTTGGATGATGGGCGTCCCATTGAGTGGGGTGACACGATGCTCGCCGCGGGCCAAACCATTGTTGGCGTGGGCCATCAGCGATACGAGGAGTAGGGAAACTCTCAGATTTTGTTCAAGAGGGCGGTTGGGTTTAACCCAGCCGCCTTTCTTTTGAGTAGGTCGCAACAGAAAGAAAAGCGAAAGATTTCAAAATATGAACGGTGCTCGCGGTTGCGTCATAGAGCCTTCAAACTTCTTTTAGCGTTCTTGTCTCGTGTGCAATGGTATAACGTTTTACCAAAGAGCTAAGTGGTTTTAAAAAATTAGACCTCCCTTTGAACTCGCGTTCATCGGCAAAAATCAACCGTTTGCCGGAGCTTTAAAAAGGCCCAAAAGGCCCAACTTGTCCTCAATAGAATATACAAGCGACCGGACTTGTATAGCTATTTAAATGCCAGTTCGGTTACTATTGCCAACGGCGGTTTTCTAAACGCAACCCGCCGTATCATTCAGCCGTGTGCGGCGCCCGTCGTACACCAGACATCGGAGATGATGCAATGGAGAAAACGCAGCTTCGTTGGCCTTTCTTTGTGGTCAACCCCAAGTCCTACCTGTATGGCGAGGACATTTTGAAGCTGGCCAAGTACACGGACAAGCTGGCGGAGAAGTATGACTTCGACGTGCTGTTTACTGCTCAGCTCATCGATCTCCCGCGCATCATTGACGAGTGTCCTCACCTGGTACCTTGCGCTCAGTTTATGGAGAGCCTCAAGCCTGGCCGCGGCATGGGCCACGTGCTTCCTGAGGCGCTTGCAGCCGCTGGTGTTAAGGCAACCTTCCTCAATCACGCAGAAAATCCCAGCACCGTGCATGAGCTGGCAGCCACTATCGCGCGCGCCAACGAGGTAGGCATCCTCACGGTTGTCTGTGCTGACTCCGTCGAGGAGGGCGAGATGATTGCTTCCCTCAAGCCGGACGTTATGGTGTGCGAACTCACAAGCCTTATTGGCACCGGCACCATTGCTGGCGAGGACTACATGCGCGCCTCTACCGAGGCTGTAAAGGCTGTTTCTCCCACTACTCAGGTACTTCAGGCTGCGGGCATCAGCTCTGGCCAGAACGTCTACGACGCCATTAAGTACGGCGCTGATGGTACGGGTGGTACCTCGGGCATTGTTGCTGCAGAGGATCCGTTTGCCACGCTCGACGAGATGTTTGAGGCTCTCGACCGTGCCCGTACCGACTTTGCAGAGCAGCACTAAATACGGAGGTAGAAAACATGGCAGTTTATAAGGGCCTGGTTAAGGTATCCACGCTCGAAGGCAAACCGACCTATCTGGATATCACCAAAGAGGTTGAGGACATCGTTAAGGAGTCTGGCATTCAGGAGGGCATCGTAACGGTTATTTCGTGCCACACTACCTGCGCAGTCTTCTCTGAGGAGTACGACCACGACCACACTCCTACGGGTGACACCTTCCTGCAGGCCGATCTTTCCGATGGCCTGGAGCGCGTTTTCCCTGAGCAGCATGACTGGAGCACCTATCGCTACCCAGGTCTCGACCACTTTGAAGAGGTGGAGTCGTGGCCTAACCCTGAGCAGTACCTGCCCAATATGGACCGCACCATGCTCTGGAATGGCGATGCTCACCTGCGCTCTACGCTTATCGGCTCAAATCAGACGTTTGAGGTTGAGAACGGCGCCCTTCAGATGAATGGCCTTGCAAGCATTTTCTTTGTCGACTTCGATCGCACCCGTCCGCGCAACCGCAAAGTGAAGGTTTGCGTCATCGGGGAGTAGGTGCTACTTTTTCACCGACTTTTTGCCGGCCCCTAGATTCGCGTCTGCCCTATAGCGAATCGAAAGTCGGGGCCGGCTGAAGTAGTAGACTGTAAACATCGTTGTTTACGAAAGGAGAGAGTAATGAAGAAGATCGTTGTTGCATGTGGTTCTGGTGTTGCAACCTCCACCGCTGTTGCCCACAAGGTAGCAGACATGTTGGATGCCAATGGCCTGTCCGGCAAGTACCACACGGTGCAGTGCTCCATCGCCGAGGCTCCGTCTCAGTGCGCTGATGCTGACCTGCTCATTGCAACTACCGTCGCGCCTGCAGGCATTCCCTGCGAGTATGTGAGCGGTGTGCCCTTCCTAACTGGAATGGGCAAGGCTGATGCCGAGGCAAAGATCCTGGAGATTGTCTCCAAGTAGCTTTGCGCGGATCAGCTAGTCTGATCGATTTGGCTGCCATTTCTGGCGGCTCCATTAGTCCGAGAGTGAGAATTCATGGACGCAATTGTTGCATTTTTTGGCGGCGTCTCTAGCTTAGGCGTCTCCGTAGTCATGCCTATCGTGCTTACCATTATTGGTGTGTGCTTTGGTGCTGGCTTTGGTAAGAGCCTCAAGGCTGGCCTTACCGTTGGTATTGGCTTTATCGGCCTGAACCTGGTTATCAACCAGCTCATGGGTACCGATCTTGCCGGCGGCGTGAACGCAATGGTCACCCGCTTTGGTCTGTCTCTGTCTGTTATGGACGTGGGCTGGCCTGCTGCTTCTGCAATCGCTATGGGCTCCGTTGTGGGCGTCATCATCATTCCGTTGGGCCTGCTGGTTAACGTTGTGATGCTGCTCACCAACACCACCCAGACTGCAGACGTTGACATTTGGAACTACTGGCACTTTGCCTTCACCGGTGCTCTTGTTGCCATCGTGACCGACAACGTTGCTTTTGGTATTGCTGCAGCAATCATCAACGAGGTTATCGTCCTCGTCATTGGCGACGTTACCGCTCCGCTTGTTGAAGAGTCCCTGGGCATGCCCGGCGTCTCCATTCCGCACGGCTTCTCTGGTGCTTATGCTCCTATCGCATTTGCCGTTAACTGGGTTATCGACAAGATCCCTGGCCTGAACAAGGTTGATATCAACGTTCGCTCTATGCAGAAGCAGTTTGGTGTCTTTGGTGAGCCTGTTCTTCTGGGTTCCATCATCGGCCTGCTTATCGGCCTGCTTGCTGGCTATGGTCTGCTTCCGGGCGATAACGGCGAGCCCAGCATTCTTGCTATGGCTGTTTACATGGGCGCCGTTATGGTTCTGATTCCTAAGATGGCTGCTCTTCTGATGGAAGGCCTCATGCCGGTTTCCGACGCTGCCTCCAACTTCATTCAGAGCCACTTCCAGAGCCGCGGCAAGATTTACATCGGTCTCGACTCCGCTGTTGGTACTGGTCACCCCGTTACCCTGACCATGGCTCTGATTCTTGTGCCGGTTTCCATCTTCTTGGCTTTCGTGCTTCCTGGTAACCAGGTTGTGCCTCTGGCAGACCTTTCCTGCATTCCTTACATGCTGGTCCTCATTACCCCGATTGTTCACGAGAATGGCTTCCGTGGTCTGATCGTTGGTGTCATCGTCTTGGCAGTTGGTTTCTACATTGCTACCGACCTGGCTCCGCTCATCACCTCCGCTGCTGCTAACGTGAACTTCGACATGGGTGGCGCTGCTTCCATTTCTTCCATCTGCGATGGTGCTAACCCCCTGTCTTGGGTCATTACCCGTCTGGGTCAGCTTGGTGGCGGCATTGGTCTGGTTATCCCGGGCGCAGTTGCTCTTGCTATGGCTGTCTGGAACCGTATGCGCATCGTCAAGGAGGCCAAGGAGCTGCACGCTGAGGCGTAAAGCATCGACCTTGCTTGTATGAGCTGCATATAGGCTCTTGGGGTCCGCGACCGTAAGCCGCGGGCCCCATTTTTCTAAAAGAGTGTCTCGCGTGCATTGATGGGAGTTTCGAGCATGGCGAAGAAATCTTCAAAAAAGAAGGTTCAGGCTGCCGAGAAGCCGCGTGTTCTTAAAGTAGGTATGGCGGCAGGTATTCCGCCTGAGGATAAGCGCGTCTATACATACGAAGAGCGTGCGTATCGCTCAGACGTGTTGATACCAGCTTATGCCTGCATCTTCTTTGCTTGCGTAGCTGTGTACTGCATTGTTGTTGGCTTCTTTGCCCCTATCGCGGTGCTGGCATTGGTTGTGTGCCTGTATACGCTTGCCAATACGTTTGTATTTCATGCGTATCCACGTGTCATTGAGCTTGATGCAACGAGCATTAGCTTTGAGTCATTTGGCAGCAAGAAGGTGTTTGCGCTTGAGAAGCTTGAGCAGTGTGCTTTGCGTTCGGCTGGCAATAGCGGGCATTTGTATTTGCGCATTGCTGAGCAGGATTCCAATGGTGGACGAGGTTTGCATGGACGCTTCTTTGTAGACTGCGAAGACAGTTTTGACACGGAAGGGAATCCCGCAAACGAACTCAAGGATTTCTTGCTTGCCACTGAGGAGCGCATTGACCCCGAAAACATTCGTGTACGCGCTCGTACGCAGGGTCGGTAATTCTGTCGTAAGATTAGGCCGTGCCGCTTGGTGCGGCCTTATTTTTGTTGCACGCTGATGCGCGCCTAAACAGGAGGGATTGACATGGCAGTTTTGGGCGAGGGGAATCCCGTCGAGCTTTTTAATATGCATGTGGCACATGTGGGAATCAATGCGGAAAATCCGGAGGAGGCGCGTGAGTTTGCCGATCAGTTTGCAGCGCTGCTTGGCCTGCCGGTGCGCGAAACGCCCATCTCGTTTTTCTCCGATACGTTGGTTGAGACCATGAAGCAGAACGGTCGCGGCGTGCATGGGCACATTGGCCTTGCTGTCAACGACACCGCTGCTGCCGAGGAGTGGCTGCGCGCTCGTGGTGTTGAGTTCATCGAGGAGTCTCGCGTGCTTGCAGACGACGGCTCCACGTTTCTGATTTACCTTAAGCAGCAGTTTGGCGGCTTTGCTATTCATCTCTCGCAGGGCAAGTAGCCAATCGCAAACAATCGAGTGCTACGGCGGCCATTCCCAACGGAGTGGCCGTTTTTTCATGAATAAAGCTCAGGAAGTTTAAGCCTTCTAGAAGTCCGTACTTTGCGCTTTGTTAGTAAAATCGACCATTTTTACTTTGCGCTTTGTTAGGATTTTGGGCATTATTTACTTTGCGTATTGTTAAGAAAACGTCCTTGAACTGCGGTGATGAGCTATGGAACTACGTCGCGACATCTACGACCGACTCTTGGAATGGAAACGAACCTCCAACGGTACTTCCGCTCTCCTCATCGAGGGCGCCCGACGCGTGGGTAAATCTACTGTTGCCGAAGCCTTTGGCAAAAACGAGTATCGGACTTTCGCTCTCATCGACTTTGCTAAGGCGTCTCCCGCCCTCAAGGCAAATTTTGAGAACAATCTCAACGACCTCGATACGTTCTACCAACGTCTTTCACTTGAGGTTAATACACCACTCTACCTGCGTGAGTCGCTTATTATTTTCGATGAGATTCAGCGTTTTCCGAAGGCACGCGAAGCAGTCAAATATCTGGTTGCTGATGGACGTTTTGACATTCTTGAGACGGGTTCGCTCATTTCTATTAAAGAGAACGTCGAAGGCATTGTCATTCCTTCGGAGGAGCACAAGGTCAGGATGTTTCCCCTGACTTTTCAGGAGTTCCTCGCCGCTTCTGGACAGGAACTTTTGGGCAGCTACATTGAGCAATGCTGGGCGGATCGCATTGCGCTTGATCGTGACTTGCATGATAGGGCTACTTCACTTTTGCGCGAATATATCCTCGTGGGCGGCATGCCTCAAAGCGTTGTTGCATATCTTGAGTCTGGCAAGAATTTTTATGAGGCCGATGTGCAAAAGCGCTTAATTATCGAGCTGTATAAAGACGACATTAAGAAAGCTGCCAAGAGATATAGCTCTCGGGTGTCGGCCGTGTTCGAGAATATCCCCGGTTTTCTCTCTCAGCATGAGAAGCGGGTCACCCTCAAGCAAATTAGTGGGAATGGGAGCACCTTTGCGCAGTTTGACGACCCGATGTATTGGCTTGGTGATTCCATGATTTGCAACCTTTGTTACAAATGTACCGATCCCAACGTTGGTTTTGCGCTATCGAAGGACGATTCGGCTGTTAAGTGCTACATGGGAGATACGGGTTTGCTTGTAAGCCATGCTTTCTCAGAAAACGAAATTACCTCCATGAATCTGTATAAGCAAATTATGGATGGCAAGCTTTCGCTCAACGAAGGGATGCTACACGAAAATCTCGTTGCTCAGATGCTGACTGCGGCAGGTAAGAGACTCTATTTTTATACGCATTATTCTGAAGAGCGCCATCGCAATGACATTGAGGTCGACTTTCTTCTTTCGAATGAAAGCCAGACGAACACCAAGGTCTGCCCAATTGAAGTTAAGTCTTCCAAAAACTATCACGCAGTGTCTTATGAGGCCTTTAAGGCGAGATTCGGGAAGCGAGTCGGGGCATCGTTCATTGTCCATCCCAAGCAGTTTGTAGTGGATGAGACAGGTCTGAGAATTCCGACATACATGCTTCCATATGCGCTCAAGGGCAGCATTTTCTAGGTGCAGCCGGCATACGGGTTGGCCAACTATTTAAATCTCGACATAGGCTCCACGGCAATTAGGACGGGTGCAAAAGTGCTCGTCCTTTGTTTTAGGAGCGATGAGCGGAAGATAAAGGGCTCACGACTATTGCTTTGATAGGGCACAAGCGCGGCTTAGCCCCAAAACAACAAAAGCTCCCATTGCTGGGAGCTTTTACATTCAATGGTGCGGGCGAAAGGACTTGAACCTTCACGAGCCGAAGCCCATAGGCACCTGAAGCCTACGCGTCTGCCAATTCCGCCACGCCCGCGTGCTGTTAAATAATACTCGAGCCTCCGAGCCGGTTCAAGAACTTTTTTCAAAAACCTTAGCAGTCAAGAGGGAACCAAGAGGAGATGGCGCCCTAAGAGCGCGGTAATGTGCTGTAGTATCTTAATGTGCAAACGCTACTAGGATGCCTAATTGAGGCCAGGGCCGCTGTACTTGCCGGTCTTACTGTCGTATCTGAGCGCTGCTAGCTCGCCGTATTCCAAAACGTTGGCGTCTATGTAGTAGTGACTGGCGCCGTCGTGCCAAATGCCGCGATAACTAGGGATGCCGCTTGCTGAGGCTGTGTCGATATGGCCGGCAATAACGTCGAGGTCAAACGTCTGACCCGCGTACATGGGCGGCATGGCAGTAAACCATTCAGCGGGAGTACCTACTTTCCACAGATCGCCAGCCTCCTCGTCAATCCCTGCGTGCACAAATACCTGGCCAAATCCTGATTCGTAGTAGTAGGGCAGCCTACGAATCCACTTGATAACATCGCCATGCTGCGTCTTCATGCAGCTAACGGTAAAGCGGTAGGCTTCTTCAAATTCTTTGAGGGAAACAAGATGGCGCAGGTGCTTAAAGTCCTCTGGCTCCAGGAAGCTCTTGGCAGTTGCAAGATTGCTGTCGGCAAGCATCCAAGCGCGTGCAAAGTCTGGGTCATCAACCTCGTCAACGTATTCGAGCAACATCTCTTCGTGGTTCCCACGAAGCGCGATAACCCGGCCGCTGTAGCGTTCTTGAAGCTCCATCACGAGTTGGAATACTTCGAGCGATTGAGGTCCACGGTCGCAGTAATCGCCAAGAAGAATCAGCTTCGCGTCGCTATTCTCGAGGTCAATGCCGCTTAGCGCCCTCTCAAAGGCCTCTAGGCACCCGTGGATATCACTCATGGCAAAGAGCTGCATGGATTCCCTCTCCGATTGCCGTTTCCGGCCTTGTTTAATAGAGCCAGAGGGCTGAGGTCAGCATGTCATCGAAGTCGGATTCCTCAACGCTGTACGAGTCAGTCTCGGCAGAATACGTAAGCCTTAGGTACCCCGACGAGCGCTCCACTGAGCCAAGATTATCCAGTGCGTCCTCGTAGAGCTCGGCCACATGCTGCTTTTGTGTATCGCTCAGGGTCTTGTGGCGCGAGGTCAGGCCTTGGTCGTGCAGGTAGGCATATATATCGCTAATGAGATCGTCGCCAAGGTCGCTTGTGTCGAGTTGCGCGGTGTCAAAGTAAATGGACGCGTAGCCAGAGTCGGGGAAGGCGTAGACATCGGTGATGGTGTAGCTAAAGCCGGCAAGCACAGCGTCGACATATTGCGCGGTGTCAATGCCTAGCTCATCGGCGGTGTAGTCGGTGTAGACCTGAATCTTGTTGGCAAAGTACTCCGCAAGCGCCGCTCGTGCCGTCTCGTTGGAGGAGAGGGCGTCTAGAGTTTCTTCGGCGAAGGCGCGGGCTGCTTGGTCGTCCTCGTCCTCTTCGTGTGTGTAATCGGTATCACGGTCTGCTAGCCCATAGGTTGCATCCGAAATGGCATCCGAGACGCGTCTTGCAACGTTTTCTACCAGGGAGAACGCGAGATTTAGTACGCTGATAAGAATGGAGATAACAACAATAATGATGACGATTCGCACAGCGGGGGAGCGACGACCCTGCTGCTTCTTGGTGGGGTTTGCTACGGAAGGCACGTTGTTTGTGGGAGGCTGCTCAGTTTCATAAGGCTGCTCGTCTGAGTCGTTTTGCAGCTGAGCCTTGTGAGCTTGTAGCTTGCGCGCAACCTGGGTGGGCTTGGTGGCATTTGAAGCCTCGCTGCCTTCGTGCTGCGAGCTCTCTGAGGAGCCCTTGCGTGCTCCGCTGTAGCTGTCCTCTTGCTTGGTGGGAGCCACGTAGTCGGATTCTGGCAGCTCGCAAGGCTCGCCTGCGTCTGGCTCGCTGGCAAAAGAATCCTCAGGCATGTCCCAAGGCATAACGGGTTCGCCGGCGTTGAACGGATCGATGTTCGAGTCGTGATGCTTCATGGCGTTCCTCTGCTGTGGGCTACGTGAAGTGCAAGTATTGTGCTGCAAGTATACCGTGGCCTTTGATGATGCGGGCTGGCGGCTGGGCGTGTGGGTAGTGACTGGTGTTTCTGTCATGTCTGCCGGGGAATTAGTCTTTCAGTGCGGTTGAGCTCTGAGTGTCTCATACTCAGCCGAACGCGTTCGGTTGAGTATGAGAATGGGAGTGCGCAAGGGTAGAAGCAAAAGCGTGCATTTGCGAGCTAGGCTCCGCAGAAGACCTTCTCTCCTTCTTACGTCCGCAGGGAAACATCTATGTGAACTCGGGCGCGCGGGCGGGCTGCGCGTGGCTCTGCGTTAGGATGAATGCGACTGCTATGCATCAAAGGGAGCTCAAATGACCACTTCAAATAACCCGAACATCGGCTTTATCGGATTTGGAAACATGGCCACAGCAATGGCTGATGGTTGGATTGCCGCTGGTGTTGCGCCTGAGACCATGTGCGCCTGCGCTGGCCATTTTGAGGCTCTGCAGGAGCGCTGCGCCGCCCACGGAATGCGCGCGTATCAGACTGCCGCCGAGGTTGTTGACGCGTCGGACATCGTGGTTGTTGCGGTCAAGCCATACCTGATTGAGGAGGTTGTGGCTCCGCTTGCTACAGCACTTGCTGGCAAGACAATCCTCTCGGTTGCTTGGGGTTGGGATAACGCTAAATGGGAAGAGCTGCTCCCGGGTACGGCTCACCTCTCCACCGTTCCTAACACGCCGGTTTCTGTGGGGGAGGGCGTCATTATTGCAGAGCGTAGTCATACATTGAGTGATGGCCAACATGCCCAGGTTCTCGACCTGTTGGGTCGTTTGGGTATGGTTGTTGAACTGGGCAGCAATGTTCTGTTTGCTGGAGGCACGGTGGGTGGTTGCGCTCCTGCCTTCATTGCGATGGCGATCGAGGCTCTGGCCGACGCAAGCGTGAAACACGGCATTCCGCGCGCAGACGCTTACCACATTGTGAGCCAGATGGTGGCTGGCACGGCAAAGTTGCAGCTGGAGACCGGTCAGCATCCCGGTGCTATGAAGGACGCTGTGTGCTCACCCGGTGGTGCCACTATTAAGGGCGTGGCCGAGCTTGAGGCTGCAGGCTTGCGTTCTGCCTTAATTCGCGCGGTGGACGTTGTGCTGTAGCACGCGGCGTGAACAGTGGAGTCTCGTTTGGTCCAAAGACTGGTTGTGGTGGCGAGGCTCTTTGGCTCATGTCTTGGTTTGTCAGCTCAGGCACCTCGCCCTAAGACTTCTAAACACCCGACCGACTCCACTTTTCGCCTTATAGGCCACGCACATAAAGTTTTAGGGCTATGTCGCTTTGAGACAACAAAAGCTCCCGACTACCTGCGCAGATGCGCTGTATAGTCGGGAGCTTATCTGTTAAACAGGTGAACAAGCGAGTGGAGCGAATGCGTCGAGGCAGGAACAGCCGAATAGCGCCCCGCGGCATCCGAGCTGCCTCCTGCGGCACACCTACAAGAGCTTACAGACCCCAGTCGTCATCGTCGTCACTCTTGGGTCCGCGGTCAACATAGAGCGAACTCGTGCGCTTCTCCAAAATAAAAGCCGCCAGGGCCACAATGGCAATGCCAGCAACAAACAGTATGGCTACGCCTTGGCGCGTTCCGAACAAAAAGGAAAAAAACGTGTCCATCGAGCTATCTCGCCTTCTTGGGGGTCAGGTCAAACTGTCACAAGTATATACTTGCCAGAGCAAGGCTCTAATGCCAACCAGAATGCACATCGTAGCTGCCGGGCCGCATGCCTGGCGCGCACAACGGAGGAAGCATGCTTGATATCAAGTTTGTTCGCGAGAATCCTGATGCCATCGATACGGCCATGGCTAACCGCCAGACCTCGTGGGATCGTCAGAAGTTTTTTGAGCTCGATGATGAGCGCCGTCAGGTGATCACCGAGGTCGAGGAGCTGCAGGCCACGCGCAACGTCGAGTCCAAAAAGATTGGTGCCCTGATGAAGGAGGGCAAGAAGGACGAGGCTGAGGCTGCTAAGGAGGCTGTGCGCGAGGTCAATGAGAAGATTGACGCGCTGGCCGAGCGCCGCACCCAGCTTGAGGCTGATCTGAACGACTTCATGGCGCGCCTCCCGAACATCCCTTGCGAGGCAACTCCTGTGGGCGTGGACGAGACTGAGAACATTGAGCGCCGCCGTTGGGGCACCCCGCGCGAGTTTGATTTTGATTTCAAGCCGCACTGGGACCTGGGTACCGATCTGAACATTCTCGATTTTGAGCGTGGCAACAAGCTCTCCGGCAGCCGCTTTACCGTGCTTGGTGGCGCGGGTGCACGCCTGGAGCGCGCCCTCATCAACTACTTCCTGGACGTGCACACCAGCCGTGGCTTTAAAGAGTGGTGGCCGCCCATTGTTGTTAAGCGTCAGACCATGTTTGGCACCGGCCAGCTGCCTAAGTTTGAGGACGATGCCTACCATGTCTCGGGCGACAACTTCTTGATTCCTACTGCCGAGGTTGTGCTTACCAACCTGCACGCCGGCGAAGTGCTCGATGCCGATACACTGCCGCGTTGGTACACCGCCTTCACTCCGTGCTTCCGCGAGGAGGCTGGCTCTGCTGGTCGCGATACGCGTGGCATTATTCGTCAGCACGAGTTTGACAAGGTGGAGATGGTCAAGTTTGCCACTCCTGAGGACTCGGACAACCAGCTTGAGAGCATGACTGCCGAGGCCGAGTACCTGCTGCAGCAGCTGGGTCTGCCGTACCGTGTTATCTCACTGTGCACGGGTGACCTGGGCTTCTCTGCACGTCAGACCTATGACGTTGAGGTTTGGCTGCCGAGCTACAACGCTTACAAGGAGATCTCTTCGTGCTCTAACTGCGGTGACTTCCAGGCGCGCCGCGCAAACATTAAGTATCGCGACCCCGAGCACTTCAAGGGCACGCGTTACCTCAACACGCTCAACGGCTCTGGTCTGCCGGCTGGCCGCACTATGGCAGCCATTCTGGAGAACTACCAGAACGAGGACGGTACCATCACCATTCCTGAGGTACTGCGTCCTTACATGGGCGGTCTGGAGAAGATCGAGCCTGTCGCGTAAGTAATGCGCGACGCGTTCAGCCTAATGTTCTGATGCAAGGTTTTACTGGGGCGGTGGCCATATGGCTGCCGCCTTTTGTGTTGCAGCTGTGATGGAATAGACGGGCAAAACTTTTTCAAAAAACGTCAAAGTTTTTGCTTGACTCCCGGTGGAGTGGATGGCATTATAAATCGTGCGCTGCGGCATTAGCTCAGCTGGATAGAGCGTTTGACTACGAATCAAAAGGTCA